>JAFCZJ010000364.1 GCA_019314375.1 Deltaproteobacteria bacterium
AGCAGTTCCGCGCCGATCTCCGTGCAAAACTTATCCCGAAAGGCGTACATCTCGGCAAACTTGAAGCCCGTGTCCACATGCAACAAGGGAAAGGGAAAGCGACCCGGCGCAAAGGCCTTCTGGGCCAGGTGCACCATCACCGAAGAATCCTTACCTACCGAATAAAGCATGACCGGGCGGTCGCATTCGGCCACCACCTCACGCATGATGTGGATGCTCTCGGCCTCGAGCTGATCCAAATGACTCATTCGAACACGGGAACTCATGCCGACCCTCCTTCGGCCTTGAACAAACCAACGCTTTGCAAATACGCCCACAGGCGCTCAACGCAAGCGGCTATGTCCAACTCGTCGGTGTTCAAGTGCAACTCAGGCGTCTCGGGGCCTTCATACGGCGCACTGATGCCCGTGAATTCCACAAGCTCGCCGGACCGCGCCCTGGCGTAGAGACCCTTGGCATCTCGCTCTTCACACAAGGAAAGAGGCGCATCCACGAAGACCTCAACGAAGCGCCCTGGCGGCAGTTGGTCGCGCACGCTCTGCCGATCGCATCGATAGGGCGAGATAAAACTGGCCATCACCAAAAGCCCCGCCTCGGCCATGAGCACAGCCACCTCGCCCACCCGGCGAATGTTCTCCTGTCGATCTTCAGGTGAAAATCCCAAATCCGCACAAAGGCCATGACGCAAATTGTCGCCATCAAGAACAAAGGCCGCCCTGCCCTCATCGACAAGACGTCGCTCAAGACCGTAAGCAATGCTCGACTTCCCCGAGCCACTCAAACCCGTCAGCCAGATCACGGCCCCATTTTGCCCAAGGACCTGCTCGCGATCCCGTTTGCTTACCATCCCCACTTGCTGAGTGAGATTGCGCTCGTTCATGCTTCGGTTTTAGCGTGATTATCCGAAGCGAACAAGACTCATCGCCCTGAGCCGAATCTCCCCTCCCATCAGCCCAGGCCCCAGATGTGCCTGTAACGCAAATCTGGGCTAGGCCTGTTTCATACCGACGGCCTTCAAGGTGGCGAGAAAGACCAAAAACAGCAACAAGGAAAGGCGACCCTGGGGGCCGTGACCCGCCTGGCAACCGCAGTCTGAGGTGGCGGTGTCCCCATCGCTGCCTGTTCCTCCATCTGTGGGATCCGAGCCGCCATCTACGGGGTCTGTTCCGCCGTCCGAAATGCCGGCGTCGGTGGCTTCCACGTCCGGCCCAATGGCGATGGTGATGCTCACCGGGCCCGCGGTCATTTGGCTGACGCCGACCCGATAGTCGAGGCTGGCCCGCAGCACATATTCACCCGCTTGCGGAAAGGACAGGTCTGCCCAGCGACTGCCTGAAGACAAGGGATCGCCGGGTGCGGGTTCCCTGCTGCCGATGGAGCCGATGGTCCATTCAATCACCTGCCCGGTCTCGCTTCCGCCGGCCTGCAGTTCGACCACGCTAAGTTCCGGTGGAATTTCGATATGGAGCACGGCGTCTAAGGCAATGCCCAGTCCGCTGTTGGCAAAACGCGCAACGTAGGTGGCCTCGGCCGGAAAGCTGTCCGTCCGAATACCGCTTGCGCCCTGGAAAGAAACCGACATGGCCGGCTGACCTAAGGTGGTGACGCAGTCGGCCTCCAGTAGCGCATTGAGAAACAAACGGGTGCCCTGGCTGTCCGGTGAATCACTCAGCGGCAAGTCGACCTTGTAGGCATGCCCACCCAAATAGCTGACCTTGCCCTTGTTGCAGTCCCCTTCAGTGCCCGTGCAATTGGGGTTGGTGTCGTCATCGCAACCGATCCAGCAAAGTCACGTCGAGATCGTTTTTGTAGGTGGTTTGAAGATAGTCGGAAAGATTGTAAGCGGGCTCTGAGCCCCCCACCGTTTGAAAAAAGCCATCCATTTGGTTGTAAGGAATTTCGGGATAGAAAATCTTGAGGTCGTTTCCGTTCGGTTGATCCGCAATCAAGAAACCGGCGCCGATTTCTTTTTCGTTTTTGGGCTGGCAGCAATCCCTGGCGCCATCGTCGCAGGCGCCGGCGATGCATTCGTAGTCCGTATCGGTTCCCACGCAATCGTTGTCGCCTGTGCAAGTCGGGGAATGGCCGGTGGTGGTCAAAAAGTGCCCCAGACGATCCGCATCGTCAAGGAAGGGCCATGCCGGATTGGGCACCGTGTTCTCGTAAGCGTTGACCGCCTGGCATTCGGCGAAGAAGTGAACGGGATACTGGAGAAACTGCCGCACTTCCGCGACGACTTCGTGTCCATGGTAAGTGAACGCCTCGCCATCACATTCGGCCTGAGTGGCGGGGCAGTCACCCCCGTTACATTCAACGCTATCTCTGTCCTTAACATCCCAGTGCATGCTCATGATCTGACAATAGGCGGGGACGCCGTCAGCGGTGAACAAGGCACCGTTTTTGTGATCGTAGTTGGG
>JAFCZJ010000240.1 GCA_019314375.1 Deltaproteobacteria bacterium
GACTCCAACCAGGTCTTGAGTGAGAAAAGGGCCCGGTCCATCGCGCGCTTTTTGCGAAAAAAGGGCTTCGCCCATCCCATCTACTTCCAGGGATTCGGGGAGCGGTCCTTAAGTGTCCAAACGCCGGACGAGACGGAGGAGGCCCAAAACCGTCGCGCCGAATACGACCTCGCCGCCAACCCGCCGCCCAGCAAGGGCAGTCGCCATTGGAAGCGCCTGTAAAGTCCATCCATCAAGACGATTGATTTTACATGCTATCATTTGCTATCATTTAGATAGTGAAACCCTGCTATTTGGGAGCAGCCATGAAACAAGTACAACTGGCCACCCGGATCGATAGTCGCATCAAAGCCGCCATCGAGAAAATCTGCACATCCCGGGGATTGAAAATGAATCGATTCATCGAGGATGCACTTTTAGACAAACTGGAGGAAATGGAAGACATCGAAGACATCAACAAGATCCGTAGCGAGCCGACCCGCCCCCTCGCCCACATCCTCGACGATCTCAAGCGCGATGGCCTCTTATAAAATTGAAGTCTCGGCCACCGCCGAAAAACAACTACGCAAACTGGGCAAAGAAAACAGGCACCGAATCATCGAAGCCATTTCAAGCCTGGCCAAAACACCCAGACCTACGGGCTGCCGCAAACTCAAGGGATTTGAAGACGTCTACAGAATCCGCGTTGGCACCTACCGTTTGATCTACAACATCAACAACAAACAAGTCCTGATCATCATCCTCAAGGTGGGTCACCGCAAGCACGTCTATCGGTGACCTTCTATTCGATCACGGGACCTTTTTGTACTTTCGGCGGGTTTGGGCTGGTGAGGCACAGTTGAAATACCACCATTCGCTCATCGGGAGAAGACGACGAAGAATTCAAACTCGGTCCACCGGCCACTAAACAAACCTAGCCTTAATCCGGTGTTCTAATTTCTCTTTTCATCGATGAAGGGGTGAACCAAATGTATGATGGCGCTGCCGTCAAAACTCATTTTCTCATGATTCCGATAGTACAGTATGGCTTGATTCGAACCCTTCTTGAAAAACAAAAAACGCGATTCCACTGCCGTTGAGAAGTCCTTCCTGATAGCACCCAAGTCGATGAAGAAGGTTCCGTTCAAACGCTCGTTGCGATAATGCATGCCAGGCAGCCAGTTGGGAAAATGAGAATGCCCCGAAAGCCAAATGTCGACTCTGTATTTTCTCAGCACTTCGACAAAGCGTTGCGAATCGACGATCTGCAGGCTTCTGAAGCGTGCAGCCGGCAGACCGCTGCCCTTCAGGCATGCGTGGGTAACAGTGATCAGAATCTTGTCCTGGTTCTCGATTACCTGCTTTCTCCACCAACGAAAAGAACCATCCGAGAATGCGCTACGTCGCCCCGGTTTTTCATTGGACATAAACAGAATCAGTACATTTCCCCAAGCCCTGCTAAATCGCAGAGGAAGTTTCGCATGTCGCTTGTACATCTCGATATTCCGCCATTCATGGTTACCGGCGATGCTCAGCCAATGGCGAACTTCAGTCTGGCGTTGTAGCTGGCCGAGCCAACGGTATTCCCTCTCGCTCTCCGCATGATGAACCAGATCGCCAGCAATGATCCCCACTGAGATCGGGCCAAAATTCTTGCGGACGTCGTTGATCGCTTCCTTGTAGTTTTTCATTTGAGCCGGATCGCGCGGCTGAATGTCGGAATGAGCCCAGATGACCAGCCCTTTACCGTCAATCGGATAGGGTCTCGACGCCTCAGTCCCGCCAACCCCCGCACAAGCAGCAAGCAGCAAGCACGCTGCCTGGAATACCAGTCGGCACCCAAAACCTAAGGCTTGGCGCACACGACTATTCGAGCTTCCCATGAATATCTCGTTACTCAATCCAAGGCGAAACTCTTTGTAAGACCCACCGGCACATGGAAGTACTCAAAGGGCGTCGCGGTCACAGCCTGCAAATTCGAACCGCTGTTCCGAAAAGCTGAGCGGATGACTTCGGCAGTATTCAGCGAGAGGCCGATGAAGAAATTGCGCCTCCGGCTATTGTCGCCAACGGCCTCGTCATACTTGGAAAACCCATGCGTGTAATATCCCAGATCCAGCATCAGGTATCTGAGGGCATCCGGAACATCGAACCCAATCTCGTGAAATCCGTTTAGCTTGAAACTCAGAAGATATCGGTATCCGCTGATATCGCTCTCGATGTCCATCAATGTTCGATCTTCGTAGTCTAAGAATCGGTTTGTTGGCCAATAGCTCAAGCTGAATCCTACGAAGGCCCCAACCTTGGGGAAAGCCTCAAACGCCATACCGAGGGCGATACCCAGGGAATCCATCACCAGATCCTGATAAGAAAATCCGTACTTTCCGGTGTAGGCATCGCCGACTTCAATTCCAAGGCCGATAGTAAAGGCAACTAAGGGGGTGAAAAGCCACTTGGTCCAGCTATCTCCCTCGGAGTAGCTGAAGGTGCTCCAAGAGATCCGTGTGATTGCATAGCAGGCCCACATGTGACCGAATTTGTCCGCGCCCCCGAGATCCGTATCTCGACCAAACCAACCTTCGTCACGCCATCTCCAACTCCCCCGAGATCCCCAATCCCAAGTTTCCATGCCATAGGCCAAAACCACAGTCGGGAATCCGATAAGGGCACCATATCGGGCTGCCGCCTGACCCACTGTCTGTGGTTCTGCCTTTTCAACCTCCATTGAGTCAGGAGCCCCATAGGCTCGACCTGCCATCAGCATCAAGAAAGAGACGATGATGACTCCTATTGGGAGGATACGATTCATGACAGGACCTTTCTGCATTTGCCATTCTGTCGGAGACCTTTGAGAGTCAAAATTTGACTCTTCGAACGATATAGTCGATTAGTTGTCTTTGTCAATGCCTGTTTCTTTCAGTTTTCCTATGAACCCTGCTGGAACCTGGGATGAGAACATTGTGAAAATCAGAAAAATGAATTGACAGAATTCAAACAAGCTGGCAAGTTGTTCGAATTCAAAAGCTCACTCTATGTGAATCCCTCTTCCAGGGGAAACTATGGCCGGAAAAACGCACCGAAAAAACGATCAGAAAACCAAGAGGTCCCAAGAACCAGGTCGCCGGGCAGAGATAAGCGCCAAGGCCCACAAAATTTTCATGCGTCACGGCTATCACAAGACCACCATCGAGGACATTGGCAAGGCCTGCGGCTTGGGCAAGGCGGCGCTGTATTATTACTTCCCTAGCAAGGAGGCCATTTTCGTCGAGGTGGTGCGCACCGAGAGCGCAGAAATACTGAGGCAAATCACTAAAGCCATCGAGGCCGTGGAGGATCCCCGCAAAAAGCTTTCCGAAATGATCAAGACTCGTTTCAAGTTGGTCAGCGACATCATGGAAGACATCATCGGGAGAGACCTCGGGGAAGAGCTCTTGGAATTATTGCCCATGGCGGCGATGGCTCGCCAGGAGTTTTTCTCCGAAGAAGCGAATCTGATCCGACAAATCCTGACCGAGGGACAACGTCAAGGGGTCTTCAAGGAGATACCCTCTCCGGAACTCCCCCTCCTGATAATTTCCGCCATCAGGGGCATTGAGCTACATTTTGCTGAAATCCAGCAAGCGCCCTCCCAGGATGATGCCATTGACTTGATGACGAAGCTCTTCTTCGAAGGAATCTGCCAATAAGGTGACGGACCCCGCCCCCTCGCCAACGTCCTCAATGATCTCAAGCGTGACGGCCTGCTATAATATTCTTTTGGGATTCAGGGGACCTTTTTGTACTTTCGGCGGGTTTGGCTGGGTGAGGCACAGTTGAAGTGCCACCATTCGCTGGAGATGGGTTGGAAGCCAGCTTCGGTCATTACGTAGCGTAAGAGGAGGCGGTTGGCTACCTGGGGCTCTGTGAGTTTGCCGGCTCGGAGTAAGCTGAGTTCGTGTCGGGGTTGGGCGGCTTTCCCGAAAAAATCGAAGGCCGTGCCCAAGTCTAAGGGCTTGCCCTGGGGGTCTGCCAGCGTTAAATCGACGGCGCAGCCGTAGTTGTGGATCGAGCCGGTCTTGGAGTTGGGGTTGGCCACGTAGCCTTGCATTTTGGTGCCCTTGACCACCTTCCACATCTGCCGCTGCACGCTCACCGGCCGCACGCAGTCATAGGCCAAAAGGGAAAGCTCGGGCCGGATCCGCTTGAGGACGGCCGCTGCTTTGGCCAGCATGGCCGCCGCGTCGGCTTGCAGATAGCAGCGCTCCATGTCGCCGTATACGTCTTTTCCGATAAAATTATCGGCCGTCGAATACTTGAGCTCCACTTTGAGCTCGGGCACCTTGACGCTCGCATCCACCATGCCGGGGGTGGCCGATAAATTGGCTTCGATGCCTGTTTTCTGGCCCGCCCAAGCCCAAGTGCTCAGCAGCAATCCCACGACAAAGAAACCCCGAGTCCATTTCCATCTCTTCATGACAGGTCCTTCATGGCAGCAGTTTCTCCATGCGCTGCCGGATCTCAGCCGCTTCGGGGCTGTCCGGGTTCATGCGAAGACAACGCTCCCAGGCCTCGTAGGCCTTGGCGGTGAATCCGGTTTTTTCGTAAAGTTTGGCCAAGGCCAGGATGAATTCGTGTTTGCAGGCAAGCTCCACCGCCCGCTCTAAGGAGGCGATGGCCCGATAATTCTCCTTGAGTTGTTCGTAAAGCAGACCCAGTCGTTGATGCAAGGAGGCATCGAAAGGCGCCGCCTCGATGGCCTGGCGCAAATGATGCACCGCCCCCATCGGATCCCCCGAACGAAACATGGCGGCCGCTTGCTTCAAGGCGTGTTCCGCCTGGGCAGAGAGAACCTGGGGGGCAGGCGCCTCTCCGGCTTCGGCCATGGCCTGCTCCATCACATGCTTCAGTTCGTCTAGGCGCAAGGGCTTTTCCATGAAACCATCGGCACCATACTGGCTGCGCACGTCGTCTGCATATCGCCAGCCCCGGTAGACCGCACTGATCATGATGACCGGGATGTGACGGGTGGCCTCGGCCTGCTTGATGCGCCTGCAAATATCGAAGCCATGCACACCCGGCAACATGGCGTCTAAAATCACAGCTGACGGCAAACTAGCCTTCATGTGCGTCATGGCCGCCTGACCATCGGCGGCCTCGATGACTTCATAACCCGACTTGGAGAAATAGGCGGCCAACATGTGACGAATGCCTTCCTCGTCGTCCACCACCAAAATCTGCTTGCCGCCCTGAGGCTGGGGCGCGACCTTGCCCTGGGCCAGATCATCCACCCAGCCAGGATCATCCCCCAGGCCCAGCAAATCAGCATCCGAAACCACCTCCGGTGCCGACGGTGCCGACTGCGCCGACGGCACCCGCCCCACCACAATTTCCAAATGCCCGTTTTCGCCCAAATCCAGGCCCGGCTCCAGGTCCATCCCCTCCCAGAATCGAGCCTTTCCAGCAGACTTCAGGGCGTAAGCCTCCTCGATGACATCCTGCAAGACAGAACGCAAGGCCCCGTGTTCCACGATGTGCTTACCGGTGATGAAGCCCAGTTCGTCCCGAGCGGTCTTGCGACTGGGATCGGACATGACCACGAAGAGCTCATCCCCGTCTCGATGGATAGGCAACGCGCTATGCTTGCGAGCCACATCCACCGGAAAACCGTCCAAGACCGAAAGCGGAATGGCGCTGGCCCCCAGGACGACGAAGGGCAAACCTTGCTGCAAGCTCAGGGCCTGAACAACCAGGCGTTCACCCAGGGCCTGTGTGGCCACCAGATTGCTACCGATACGCCCACCATGCCGCTCCTGCCGCTCCAGGGCCGCGGCCAATTGCTCTTTCCCGACCAAGCCGGCTTCCAGCAATATTTCGCCCAATCGTTTGGCCAACACCGCCTCCCAGATAAAGGCCTGTCACTACTCACGAAAACGATACCACATGCTAGTCTTCGAACAAAACAC
>JAFCZJ010000241.1:0-474 GCA_019314375.1 Deltaproteobacteria bacterium
CGACGCGGACGGCAGCCTCTCCAACTCGGGCGGCTATCCCCCCGGCACATCTTTGGCCGAAGTCGAACAAGACCACATCCAACGCACCTTAGAGCTCTGCGGCGGAAACCAAACCCGAGCCGCCAAGATGCTCGGCATCGGACGCAACACCCTGGCACGCAAGCTCAAGTAAGGGCACCCCCAGGACCCCCACCCCGGAGGGCGCTGCACTCATGGCGTACGTGGACCCGGCTTTTCCCTGACGACACCTTGCTGGGGCTGAGCCCTGTTTGACGACGGCGCACCTTGACAAAAATTTTTCGCTTTTCCATAATTGATTCAAAGTCTAAAGATAGTTCCACAATCGATCTTCGCTAGATGGGAGAACTCATGGGTAAGCAGGTCTGGAATTTAATCCTTCGCTGCATCTTTTTTACCTCCGGCGTCTGCGTGGCTATCGCCTGTGGCCAGGAAAATCCAGGGGGGGGGGGGGGG
>JAFCZJ010000241.1:479-6364 GCA_019314375.1 Deltaproteobacteria bacterium
GGGGGGGGGGGGGGGGGGGGGGATGGTCGAGGACTCAGCTCTAGCTGAGCCCTCGACCATGGCGGTGCCACTCGAAGCGACCGAAGAGGAGAGTCGCTTTTCGCGCTCGGATCTGCGTGACGCAATTGTGGCGTTGGGAGGAGAAGTCGGGGATTTCGAGGGTCTCATCGTCAAAAAAAACGCCAACGGCTACTTGAGGCGAATTTATGGGGAGGGGTTTTCTTTACCGCTTCCCGATCTTGAGCAGGGCGTACAGGGAGAGGATGCACTGGGGAGCCGGGTCCAAAGCCTGTTGCCGATGCTCGATCTGTTCGTTGGCCGCTTTGACGGCGATTCCTCCCTGGCCCACGTCAGGACGACCGTAACCAAGAGAGGATCCGCCATAGTTCGACTCAAGCATCACTACCAAGATGTCGAGGTCCTCAGCGCCGAGATCATCGTAATGATCAATCCGGAAGAACGAGTGATCTCCATAATTTCGACCGCTGCGCCAGAATTGAGGATTAAGCCTGGAACGATGACACCTGATCTCGCAGATGTATTTCGTGGGAGCTGCAACGAATGCATCCTTCAGACCATCGAGTCAGAAGTCAAGGAAAGCTACGAGATCAACCTAAAGAAAAACGTTCTTGTTCTTGATGCACAGCGGAAAGTTGCATCGCCTGCCGTCTATGTCTCCATTTCGACGAACAGCGGTGAACAGTATTTACTATTGGCGAATCCATCGGATGGCTCCACGATGAGCTTCAAGCGGGTGACCGCAGAAAGCGATGCACCACAGGAGATCTACGTCGGGCAGGATTACTTCAGCTACACCACGACGCAGTGCCCCAATGGTGATAGCGATTGTTCATATTTTCACCAATGCGCGGAAGACACCGAGTACAACGATCAACCGATATGTGTTTCAGACTGCGATTCCCTTAGCCTGTGTCACTTAATCGGCTGGGGTTGCAATTCGAAAAACGGAAAATGCAATCGTCCTGTTATGACCATAGATGACTCCCTCTTGGTCTATGACAACGTTGATCAGGGTGGATGGGTTGTTCCAGGGAGGGAGTACAACCTCCACTTCGAAGGCATAAGGGCTGTAACGGAGAATCTGTATCAGTTTCACAAAAACATTCTCGGACGCGATTCCTGGGACGACGACAATGGAACTTACAAAACTGTGCAAGTAATCGATGGCAGTGGCGGGCGTGGAGCTGGTGGGAACGTCTACTTACCTTTTTATGATGCATACCTAAACTATGGCGATGACGAGCAAAGCGACTTAGATCAGATTGTTTGCCAAGGTCTCCCCGCTCATGAGTGGGGTCACAATATTGATGAAAGCATTACCAATGCCAATTGCCCGAAGGCCTCGTGCGTTGGGGAGAATTTTGCTCAAATGAACGATACATTGTTCAACGTCTACATGATAGGTGGGAGTGAGGTTCAGACGCATCCAACCTATAGGTGCGAACGGTCCGCGTGGACAGATGACACCATGGGTCTATCAGGCAATGCTTGTCGGACAAACATGTATTTACCATATGGCCATAGATCAAGCTTTGACTGGAATGAGTGCCCGCCACGAAAAGGAGACTATCAGACAGTCTGGACGACGACAACGTGTAACGATCTTGCTGAATGCAGGCCATACTACAGCTGCAAGGACGGCCTGTGTGCCCTGACAGGCAATACCCACAACAACAAGGAGATCTGGCGTAGATTTCTCCGATTGCTAGATGAGGGGTCTTCGACATTTTCCGTGGATGGGAATTCGGAGGATATCGGGGTATCATTTTCGGGACTAGAGATTCAAGGCACAGTCGATGTGTTCTATGAGGCCGCCTTATCAAGATTTGAGTCGATGAATCTTGACGACTGGGTCGATTCCTTAATCACCGCAGGAATTAGCCAAGAACACTCTTTGGAGGTCAAGAAGTCGCTGGGTGCGGTTGGCTTTATTACCGACACCTACACCTCAAACACAATGGAAACGGATCGGGCACCCTACAAGTACTACTTCTCAGCCTGGGGCTATCTCTTGTCGAAATACTTCTACGTTTACAGGCAAGAGTATTCGTATGACATCAAGGTTGTATACTGGGATATCTACGGTGGCCATACGATCACAATACCGGCGAATACATATCACGCCCCTGCTGTTACCGAGTACAATGACAGGCTTTACATTTTCTGGCGTGACAGGAGTGACGGCGCAATCAAATTCAAGTACATCCGTTATGACGGGACCCAATACGGGCCCTATGATCTTGGAGGCAAGGGACTATACACTGGTGGATCCTTCGACGTTGTCGAGTATCAAAACAGCCTGTACGTGGTCTATTCGGAATCAGGCACGTTGAAAACAAAAATCGCCAAATGTACCACCAGTTGGTGCAATAGCTCTGGGTGGCACGATTTTGACAGTGGGAGCGGCGTCGACTACACCAAATATCTTGGATACTATTCCTATCCCGGCATGGGCATCGATCACGGGACGGGACTCGACAGGCACAACGTATTCGAGGACTTGTTGTATATCGTTTCCGCCTCCGCGTATCCCGACCCCTTCCGGATAAGGCTGGATGCCATTGACCCGTACGATGAACGAACCCACACAAACGAAAATGTGATGCTGGACTGCAACTTTCCATCCTGCATGACGGCTTCAGAGATTGGCGTGAAGATGGTCCGCTCCGCGTTCCCAACATACGAAAGCATCTGGTTCAACCCTCCTCGAAACTATCTCTACTTTTCGTGGAAGGGAGCACCATACGACAGCAAAATCTACAAATCCATCGTTCAAAGCTACAATCGCCAAAAGCCGGAAAACACGGTAATCACCAAGGCGCATGACACCTTCTTGAGCAGTTCGCGAGGTGTCAGGATCATGAAGGGCCAGGGGGAAGAGATGGACAAGGTGCAGTACGTCACGGTCGATTCAACCGGCAAGATCCGTTACTCCTATCTTTATGGGCGATACTAATGAAAACGACAAGCATTTGCGCGTGTTGTGTTCTAGCGATGTCGGTGTTGTGTTGCTCGGGAGAGGATGAGGCAGGATGTAAGGGCATCTACTGTGGCCCCCAAGGGTATTGCGAAGAGGTGGACGGCGGCTGGACCTGTGTCTGTTATGAGGAATACTACACGAAGATCGATGGGAAGTGTTACGGGGGGCAGCGCATTTGTGGAGAGGAATGCGAGGACGACAACTTGTGCATATCCGGCTGGTGCTACAAGCCGGTCGGTTACGAGGTCGGTTATTGTGTGGAGCGCGGCTGCGCCACCAACGACAGCTGTTCGTCATGTTCACATGCGAAACTTCCTCTATGTTGCGTCGAATACAGCAGCGGGTACCATGCTTGCCTGGGGATCGTGAACGGGGCCGAATGCGGCGCGCAGGACAAAGTCTGCGGAGAATCCTGCGCAGGACAACTCCAGTCGGCTTGCATGCCCGGTCTCAACTGCCTGCGATTGAGCGACGAGGATCCGGATGCTTTCTGCGCGAGGCGATGTGAATCAGATGAGGACTGCGCGGACTGCGGTGCGGCCAATGTCTGTCGGGCGTGGTATTCCATTCTGACTTTCTGTCAGCCGGGTTGAGGACCAGGGACGAAGCCCCTAATGCTCAAGTAAGCCGATTGACACCAGCGAGAGCACTCCTTATCATCATCTGAGGGGGCCCCAGCAATAGCTGGCTCACCGGAGGGCCCATGGGCATCGCTTCACCCACTCACCTGTTTTTTCTCGCGGGCTTTCTCCTCACGCTAACAGCCTGTGGTGAAGAATCCCTGTCTCCCGCAACGACTTCCAATACGCAAGCACTCTTGAGCGAAACCTGGCTTCGCTTAGAGACCCCTAATCCGGGCAAGCTGAGGGCTTTGCTGCAGGCCGAGGGCCTGGACATCACGGGCTCCAACCACAGACAAGGTTTCGTCGACGTGGTGATTCCGGTCTCGGAAAAGACGGCCACTCTTTCCCGGGTCAAGTACCTGATCGATAACAGCCGGGAGCTGGATTGGCCCAAGCGGGACAAGGCTCTTTCCGACTACCACGATCCGGCCGAAATCGAGGCCTTCATGGACAGCGTGGTGGCCGCCCATCCTGATATTGCCCAAAAAGTTCTCTTGTCGAGCGGCCTGCCCGAAGGGGGCAGCATCTGGGCCATGAAAATCTCCGACAACGTGAATTCAGACGAAGACGAGCCGACCTACCTGATGGACGGACAAATGCATGCCCGTGAGGTCATGACCGCCGAGGTCATGATGGACGCCATCGATCGCCTGACCCGCCGCTACGCCACGGATTCTCAGGTGCAACGCTGGGTCGACGAGATGGAAATCTGGATCGTACCCGTGGTCAACCCGGACGGTGCCACCTATGTACACAACACCCAACCCATGTGGCGCAAAAATCGCTCCCATGATTGTGATCCCTTTCCTGGCGTGGACCTCAATCGCAATTTCGCCTGGAACTACCGGCAATGCGCGGGCAGCGATGACACCTGCTCCAGCGATGTCTATCACGGGTCCTCGGCTGCATCCGAAATTGAAACCCAGACCATGCAGGCCCTGATGCAAGAGCTGCGACCCATGTACTACATCAATTACCACACCTACGGTGAGTACATCCTCTGGTCCAGCGGCTGCGGCGCGGTGGACGAAGATGAGCTGCTCCGCTCCGTGGGAGAAGAGCTCAATGACCTCGTGCGCAACGATGACGGCCTGACCGGTCAATGGACCATCGGTCCTTCAGGTGCCGGTCTCTATACCGCGCCCGGCGGCTCCGACGACTTCGCTTACGGCGCAACCGGCGCGGTGGCCTTTACCTTTGAGCTGAACGCAGGCTCCTTCCAGCCCGACTACGACACCTGGCGCGACCTGACCGTGACCCGTCAGCGAGCGGCCTGGAGTCACCTCCTGGATCGAACCCTGGACGGCCCATCCCTGCGCGGGCACACCTTCGACGCCCAGTCAGGGGCACCGGTGGTGGCCAACTACCGTTTTGTCGACCACCCCTTCACCTCCGGACAATGGGCCTTGGAGACGGACGCCCAAGGGCGTTTCGGTCGTGCCAACCTGCCCCAACGCAGCGAGCGCCTGGTCTTCACCTCCCCCGGCTACCTGCCCGAACTTCGCGAGGTGCAGGTGGACACGGGTCCGGTGGACTTGGAAGTCCCCATGCATGCCGGCATCAACCAGGCACCCACGGCACAAATCAACGCCCCCGCCCTGGTGAACGAAGGTGCGGATGTCCTGCTGGACGGCAGCGGCTCCACGGACCCCGACGGCAGCGCCATCTTCCATGCCTGGCGTCAGACAAGCGGCCCTGAAGTTTACCTCGACAACCCGCTCGGCGCTCAGCCGCAATTCATCGCCCCCGCGGTGGACGCTGACACGGATCTGATTTTCGAACTGATTGTGGACGACGGAGAACTCTTCAGCAGCCCGCAAACCACCACGGTTCGCGTGCGGGACATGTGGGATGATCTGGAGATCCTCAACGCCACGGACACGCCGCAAAACATCCCCGACAACGATCCCGCCGGCATCATCAGCGTCATCCATGTAACCACGGATCGCCGCGTGCTGCGGGCCCGCGTTCATGTGGACATCACGCACACCTACATCGGCGAACTGACCGTCAGCCTCAAATCCCCCGCCCAAACCCTGGTGCTGCTCCACGACATGAGTGGCGGATCGGCCAACAACATCCACGCCGACTACCTGATCTCCCAGGTGGTTGGTGAAATGTCCGCCGGAGATTGGACTCTGGAGATTGTTGATCACGGAGTCAGTGATCTGGGTCGACTCGACGGATGGCAGCTGACGCTGGACTTGGAAGGCGGTAGCGACTGTCAAACCGCCGCCGATTGCGACCTTTTTTCGGTGGTG
>JAFCZJ010000116.1 GCA_019314375.1 Deltaproteobacteria bacterium
CCAAGGCAATCGCCAACGACGCTCTGACGCCAAGCAGAGTCGCTTTCCCAAACCCGTGCAGGACAAACTTCGCAATATGCTGCTTGTTCACGAGCGCCCTTCCGTGACAGCATTAAAGGCAGAGCTTGCTGACTATTGCTCGAAACACCAACTGCCCTGCCCTTCGAGAGCCAGCATATACAACTTCATCAAGAACATGCCCGGGCACAGCTACACAGCAAGCACCCTGCCGGATGATCTTCGTGCCGCCATGTACAACGTGGATCTCAAACAGCCTGTTCCCGGACATCAACTGGTATTTTATGCCTTTCATTACGGCACACTCGCTGCAGTATCGCAGGCAAGCGGCCTTCCGTGGCTCGATCTCTATCAGGCTTCGTTGCTGCCAGCGTGGCGTCCACGGTCCCGAGGCCTTCTTGAAGCCGTATTGAGAGCTCGAGGTATTTCAACAACGTGAGGACTAGACAGTCTTGAGGAGGCGTAATCTTCACACTTGAGTCAAGAACGAATGCAGCTGGTCCTCAAGTAGACTGTCTTGTGCCGTGTCGCGAAGAGACATGGCGCTAGTCCTTGAGCAAGGATCTGCTGGCCATGGCCCACAAACTGGGTTATCTATGACTGGGATCCGGAATATCCTGCCCAGACAGAATGTTTTGAGCAAATGAACCGGGAGGCCCCAGTTTGAAGAAAAAGCATACTCAGTCCATGAGCCCCGAAGAGAGGCGGCGGCGCTCGCTGCCACGCAAGGTCTTGTACTCAGTAGACCGGGCGGCACCTGAGGTGCAACGCGCCTTTTTGCTTAAAACGCGCTGGAGTTTCACGGCCTTGCTCTTGTTCTCCCTTTCCCTGCCCATCGTGCCGGCCGTCTTGCTCAACGTGCAAAGCTGGCCTGAGTCCTGGCGCTTTTGGATGCGGGTCGGCCTGTTGGGCGCGGCCCTGCTCAGCTTGCTGGGTGGTATCCTCCAAAGCGGTCGAAGCGGTCGACGACTGGCTCTCTTGCCGATCTGGAGCTTGGGATTGGGCATGCTCTTGGCCCTTTCCATTCCCACCCACGATCCCAAGGCGGCAAGCATGGCCGCCCTGACGCCCCTGCTTATTATCGGCATGAGCAGCTTGGGCTACGGCATCAACACCTTGATCTTCCGCAAAGAGCTCAAGCCTTGGACCGAATTTCTGGCTACCGGGCCCTGGTTGCTCGGCTCTTCCGTCATGGCCGCCTATTTTCTTAACGCAAACGAGTGGATCCTGGGCGCCTCGGGTCTTTCGTCCCTGCTTTTGCTGCTTTGCATGCATCGGGGCGGTCGTGAGACCATGCGTGGCTACCAGGCCTCCGAGTGGCTCTGGGCCTGCTTTGACACAGTACCCGCGGCCTGTTTGGCGACGGTATCCAGTCTGGCGGGAAAACGATAAGGGAGGATTCAAATATGGCTTTTTGCTTGACAAGCCCAGAGCGGGCAACTAGCATTCGCCGCCGATGGAGACTGGTTCCTTGAAATTCGGATACCTGTTCACAGCGCTGACCCTGCTTTTCTGGGTCCATCCCGAACCTATCCAGGCGGCCGAGAGGCCACCGGACGTGGTGCGAGGAGCGCCCATCATTCGCTGGGCCAAGTCCGTGGGAGAGCATCGTTATCGCTCGCCACGCGCCTACGAAGGAACCATCAAGTACTACAAAAAAACCATGCGACGTGGATGGAAAGTCGCCTGGAAAAAAATCATCAACACAAGCAGCACCCGGGCCATGCACATCGCCAACCGCAACAAGGCCAAAAACAAAGATCGATGGGAAGGCATCAACATCTACGAACACAAAGGTGCCACCTACATCTACGTGATATACAGCGACAAAGAAAAGCAAAACATCAAAGAAGGAAAGAAGCCGAGCAAGAAGAAAAAGAGAACGAAGAGAGCAAAAAAGAAGAAAAAAAAGAAAGCAAAAAAGCGCAGCAAGAAAAAATAGATTAATGGCGGATCGTCTAACGGCAGGACGGCAGTCTCTGGATCTGTCTATCAAGGTTCGAATCCTTGTCCGCCAGTACCCAAAAGCCCCACCGGGCTCAAATCCGGTGGGGCTTTTGTTTTGTTCTTTTTGCTCTTTTTCTAATATTTTTCTTGCCAAGGCATCTTGCGCATGTTACCTATCCGCCACTTCCTGAGACTGAACATCGTAGAGTAGGCCTAAGCATGAGACTGAACATCGTAGAGTGGGCCTAGGCGGTCCGCTCTTTTTTATTTTGTCTCTGAAGAAAACAGTGAGGCGCATGACCAACAGAGCGACCAGAACAGCCGACAAGGCAACCGAACTCATTGATCCCATCGCCGTGGATCTGGGTCTGGAACTTGTCCAGGTTCGCTTGTTGCATGAGCAAGGTGCCTGGGTGCTGCGTGTTCTGGTGGATAAGCCTGAAAGCCAAAAGGGGCAAGGCGTAACCATTGGTGATTGCACCAAGCTCTCGCGAGAGTTGGCGGACGTGCTGGACGTAGAAAATCTGATCCCCGATCGCTATCGTTTGGAGGTCTCGTCCCCCGGCTTGAATCGACCCTTGACCAAAGACGCCGACTTCGAACGTTTCAAGGGACTTCAGATTGTTTTGAAGACCCGGCAAGCCGTTGACGGCGCCCGGAGCTTCCATGGCTTGTTGATGGGCATGGAAGACGCACAGGTCATCTTGGAGATTGACGGGGAGCCCAAGCGCTTCCAACGAAGCTTAATCGAACGAGCCAACCTGGTACCGGAGCTGTAAACGAGGTGTTTACGCATCCGGACGCAGGCTATTGGATTTTGAGGAGTCATTCATGCAATCGAACTTGAACCACACGCTGGAGATGGTCACCCGCGAAAAAGGCATCGACAAGGCGATCCTCATTGACGCTTTGGAATCAGCCATGTTGACGGCGGCCAAGAAGCGTTATGGTCTGGAACGAGATCTGGAAGTGCAGTTCAATGAAGAATTCGGTGAAGTCGAAATCTTCGAGTTCAAGACGGTGGCCGACAAGGTAACCGACCCGGTAACCGAAATTTCGCTGGAAGAAGCAGTCAAACTGGACCCGGAAGTCCAGGTGGATGACTCATTGGGCATCAAATTGGACACTTCGAATTTGGGCCGCATCGCAGCCCAGACCGCCAAACAAGTGCTCATCCAAAAGGTGCGCGAAGCGGACAACGCCCTGGTCTACGAGGAATACAAAGATCGCAAGGGCGAATTGGCCACCGGCGTCGTGAGGCGTTTCGAGCGCGGCAACTCCATCGTGGATTTGGGACGCGCCGAGGCCATGTTGCCCGTGCGTGAACAAGTGCCCCGAGAAAACTACCGCCCAGGCGATCGCATCCAGGCTTATGTTTTGGAGGTTTACCCGGAGGCCAAGGGTGGGCCACAGATCATCCTGTCGCGCACCAGCCCCGGCTTGCTCATCAAGCTCTTCGAAATCGAAGTCCCAGAAATCGACGAGGGCATCGTCACCATCGAAACCTCCGCCCGCGAGCCCGGCGCTCGCAGCAAAATAGCCGTCTCCTCTCGGGACGCGGACGTGGATCCGGTGGGCGCATGCGTGGGCATGAAGGGCTCTCGGGTGCAAGCCGTGGTGCAGGAGATGCGCGGAGAAAAAATCGACATCGTGCCCTACAGCCCGGACCCGGCCACCTTTGTTTGCAACGCTTTGGCCCCAGCCGAAGTTTCCCGCGTCATCATCAACGAAGACACCCACAGCATGGAAATCATCGTACCCGACGATCAACTCAGCTTGGGCATCGGCCGCAAGGGCCAAAATGTGCGCCTGGCCTCCCAACTGTCGGGCTGGAAGCTGGACATCAACTCAGAAAGCCGAGTGGCAGAGATGTGGAACAACGCGCTTACATCACTCGGCAAAATCGAGGGTGTGGGCGACATCATGATCGACACCCTTTACAAGTACGGTTTCCGATCAGCACGCGAAGTAATGATGGCCGACATCGAAGCGCTGATGGACGTACCCGGCATCGGCGACAAAATGGCCGAACGCATGCAGCGCTCAGCCGCCGGCGTGGTGGTGGATGAGGAGGACGAACTCAGGGCCGAGGCCGCCGCGCGCCTGGCCGAGGCCGAAGCCAGTGAACTGGGCGTGGAGGGCGAGCATGAACGCTTCCTCCTGGTGCGGGGCATCGGCGACAGGACCGTCGATCAATTGGCGGATGGCGGCTATTATACTTTGTTGCAGGTTCACGAGGAGACCAACGTGGTCAAGCTTGGCGAGGTGACCGACATCGGCATCAAGAAGGCCAGGCAGCTGAAACAAGCCGTGGCCACCTACCTGGAAGAGGCGGCCCGCGAGGCCATTCTGCCCGACGCAGAGGCGGAAACCGCGGAAGAGGCAGTCGAGCCTGAGACCCAAGACGACTCTGGCGAGGACGCCTGACCCAAAGGCGAACAGTAGGTATCGAAAATGACACGCGCAGGCCACAAACGCTCTGGCCGCAGGGCCGGCCCCCACCGCACTTGCATCGGTTGCCGACGCTTGCGTCCGCAAGCCGAATTGCTGCGGGTGGTGGCCGATCCGGAGGGAAGTATCTGGCCGGACCATTTTGGCAAGTTGCCTGGGCGGGGTGCCCATCTTTGTCCGGATGTGGTTTGCATGCGAGAGGCCGTGCAGCGACGAGCGTTCAGTCGAGCCTTCAAGCGGCCTCTTCAGCCCGTGGACGCGGATGCCTTGGCGAAGAATTTTGCCAACCAGGCCCGCAAGCAGGCGCTGGCCATTTTGGTCACGGCCCTGCGTAGCGGATTCATCGAGGCGGGACGTGATCGGGTGCAGCAGTCCTTGGCGGACCAAAAAAAAGTACCCCTGGTGCTGGTGGCCGAGGACGCATCATCAGGCACCCAGGCACAAATGCGCACGATGGCGGAGCGGGCCGACGTAGTTTGGCGCCAAGCCCTGACCAAGAAGGAACTGAGCGCTTTGCACAGGGGAAAACCCCTGGCCGTCTTGTCCCTGCGTCATCGGGGCATGGCCGAGCGCCTTTTAGAGGAACTGGATCCCTTGTTAAGCTTGGAGGCGAGCAGAAAATCACCGGAGTCAAAATCCGGTCCTTCGACCCGCAAACCAAGAGAGGGTTTGACACAGAAATCGCTTCGCGGCAAAATGCCGCGAAAATGAGTTGATGCCGCCTGAGAGGGTGGCCCGACACAAGGTGTGTAATGGCAAAAGTACGGGTGTACGAAATCGCGAAACAACTCAGTTTGGACAGCAAAGACATGGTCCTGAAGCTTCAAGAAATGGGCTATGAGGTCAAGAGCCACGCCAGTGCGCTGGAAGAGTTCGAGGCCGAGGATGTGCTGAAAAAACTCCAGACGGAGAAGAAGGTCAACGTGGTGGAGGAGCGCGTGGGTACGCGGGTCATCCGCCGCCGGCGCAAGCCCAAGCCGAAGGTCGAAGTGCCCGAGGTCCAGGCTGACACGGAACAGACCGAAGCCGAGGCCAGTCCGACAGAAGAAACCGAACAGATCTCAACGGCCCCGGATTCCCAGGAGGCCGTGGAGCCGTCCACCCCCGTGGAAGTCGAGGCGGAAGAACCACCTCCCATTGAGGTCGCCCCAGACGAACCCGAAGTCGAGACCGAAGAACCTGCCGTTTCCGAAGAGACCGAGGAAACCGAGGAAACCGAGGAAACCAAGGTTTCAAAGGTTTCAAAGGTCGAGAACAAGGCCAGCCAGAAGCCCCAGAAAGAAGATGACAAGTCGGATTTCTATCGGGCCAAAATCATTCGCCGAGCCAGCCCGCCCCCGGATGCCGGCAAATATGCCAAAGCAGCCGCCTCGTCACCTGCTGCAGCCAAACCCACGGGCGTGCGTGTGCTGAAGGTCGTCCCCGGCAGGGAAGGCAGGGGTCATCAGTTCATCGACTTGTCCACACCGGACAAACAGAAGAAACGTACACACGCCAACCGAGCCCAGCGGGCCGACTTCCGCGATGCCCTCTTCGACGCTTACACGCCCGGCTACACACCTGGCATGGGCCGCAGGCGTCGCATGAACCGAATGAGCCGCAGCAAATCGGGACGAAAAACCAACGTCACCTTGCCGGCTGCCCACAAGCGCATCATCAAGATGGAGACCAGCACCATGTTGGCCAGCGAGCTGGCTAGGGAAATGGGCGTAAAATTGCGCGAGGTCAACCTCAAGCTCCGCGACTTTGGTGTAGAACTTCAGAACATGCGCGAAGACACGACGGTCGATCTGGAGACGGCCATCGCCATCGCCCAGGAATTCAGCTACGAGGTTCAGGATGCCGCTTTCAAGGAATCGGACATCATCGGAGACGCCATGCCCGATCCGGAAGCCGAAACCGTCGACGATGACCCCCGCCCGCCGGTGGTCACCGTCATGGGCCACGTCGATCACGGCAAGACCTCCATCTTGGACGCCATCCGAAAAACCAAGGTAACCGAAGGCGAGGCCGGCGGCATCACGCAGCACATCGGTGCCTACGAAATCAAAACGGATTCAGGGACCATCACCTTCATCGACACCCCGGGCCACGAGGCCTTCACCGCCATGCGAGCCCGAGGCGCTCAGATCACGGACATCGTCGTCCTGGTGGTAGCCGCCGATGACGGCATCATGCCGCAGACCATCGAAGCCATCAATCACGCCCAGGCTGCCGAGGTGCCCATCTTGGTGGCGGTCAACAAAATCGACTTACCCAATGCCCAGCCCGACCGCGTCGGACAAGAGATGACCAAGCACGGCCTGGTGCCTGAGGCATGGGGCGGTGACACCATCATCACCAACGTGTCGGCCAAGACAAAGGAAGGCTTAGACACCCTGCTCGAGAACATCCTGGTGCAGGCTGAGGTCTTGGAGCTCAAGGCCAAGGAAAAAACCAAGGCCACAGGCACAGTCATCGAAGCGAGACTGGATCGAGGCCGCGGACCGGTGGCCACCCTGCTGGTGGAGAATGGCACACTGAAGACTGGCGATACCGTCGTCGTGGGCACGACCTACGGTCGCCTGCGAATGATGTACGACTACGATTCCCAGACCATTAATGCCCAGACGCCTGGACGGCCGGTCCAGGTTCAAGGCCTGAACGAGGTTCCTGTCGCTGGCGAAAACTTCTACGTGGTCAAAAACGAGCGGGAAGCCAAGAAGCTGGTGGCCCACCGCCGAGATGAAGCCAGGGCAGCCAGATCGGGTCATACCGCACGGCTGAGCCTGGAGGATTTTTACAATCACCTGGCCGGCAATGAAAAACTAGAGCTTAATGTACTCATCAAGGCGGACGTGCAAGGCACAGCCGAGGCCGTCAAGCAGGCGGTGGAAAAACTCTCCACCCCCAAGGTCGGCATCAACGTCATCCATCACGGTGTTGGCGCCATCTCCGAAACCGACGTTCACTTGGCGGCGGCTTCCGGCGGACTCCTGGTGGGCTTCAACATTCGCCCCGATCCCAACGCCAAAAAATTGGCTGAAAAAGAAAAGGTCGATCTCAGGGTCTACAACATCATCTACGATTTAACCCAAGAAATTCGTCAGGCACAGACCGGCCTGCTGCCGGCCACGACAAAAGAGAACGTCATCGGCCGCGCTGAAGTCCGCGACCTCTTCGTGGTGCCCAAGATCGGGACCGTGGCGGGTGTTTCGGTGGTGGACGGCAAGATGCTGCGCAACGCTCAGGTCCGGCTCTTGCGTGACAACGTGGAAGTCTTCTCCGGCAAGTTGAGGTCATTACGGCGCTTCAAGGACGACGTACGCGAGGTAGCCCAAGGTTACGAATGCGGAATCGGCCTGGAGAACTACAATGACATCAAACGTGGCGACGTCGTCGAGGCCTTCGTGCTGGAAGAAGAGCGGCCTTCACTCTAGGCATTCCTGAGGAGACGTAATCTTGCCATAAGAGGCAACCCCATGGTCATCGGCGCAGTTCGCCTCACTTTACAAATTCCAGAATGCCACTCCCTTAAGGCCAAACGCCGGGTGGTCAAACAACTCATCGAACGCACTCGAAACCGCCACAGCCTGGCCATCGCGGAAACAGGACTCCTAGACAGGCACGGCATGGCCGAAGTCGGTCTGGTGACCGTGGGCAACGACCGGCGAGTCATCAACTCGGTCTTGGACAAGGCCGTCGGCTACATCGAGTCCTTGGGCACCGCCTTCGTCATCAACCAGGAACTCGAATTGATTAACCTCTGACCAGGAGTGCTGAACCCATGAAATGCCCCAAATGTCACAAAGAAGAGATGCTTCGTGAGACCTACGAAAACATCGAAATTGATCGCTGCCCGGTTTGCAAGGGCATGTACCTGGATCGGGGCGAACTGAAGGCCTTGCTGGCAAAAGGCCAAGGCAACATCGCCGACAATCTGAAGTTCTCCCCCACTTCAGATATTATGGACGCCTTGGACGCTTTCTGTTTCCGCTGCAACAAAAAAATGACAGCGGCCAAAGCCCCTGGCGACTTAGACGTAAACCTTTGCGAGAACTGCGGGGCCATTTTTCTGGACCAGGGCGAGCTGGCGACCCTGCAGTTTAATACCCAAAGATCTTAAGTCCTCCCAAAAACAACTTGCGGCGTTGACAGCCTCCCGCCCAGGCCCTAATATGCCGCCGTTATGGCGAGCATCCGTCAACAGCGAATTGCCGAGCAAATCCATGAAGAGATCAGCGCCTTGCTCATGCGGGGCCTGAAGGATCCGCGCATCGGTTTTGTGACCATCACCGGGGTGAAGGTCACCCCGGATCTGAGTCGTGCCTGGGTCTATTTCTCCACGACCGGCGGCGAGGCCGTGGCAGAGCAGAGCCTGGAAGGCCTCAACAGCGCCGCCTCCTATGTGCGCAAAGTGCTCGGCAAACTCTTGCACCTCAAGCACATCCCGGAGTTCGTGTTCAAGTATGACACCAGCCTGGATCGAGGTGATCGCATTGAGCGCATCTTGTCCGATGTGCGTGAGCAAGAGGGCTGGGACGATCCGGCCCGCATCCGAGGCTCTGCCGACGAAGTGGCCCAGGCCCTAAGGAAACATCAACGCTTCTTGGTGACGGGCCATTTGAATCCGGACGGCGATGCCGTCGCTTCCGTTTTGGGATTGGGACGCATCCTCGAAAGCCTGGACAAAGAGGTGGTCCTCTACAATCCGGACCCGGTACCCCACAATTACGCCTTCCTGCCCGGAGCCGATCAAATCAAGTCCACACCGGGAGACGAGCCCTTCGACGCCACGGTGGTGGTGGATTGCAGCGAGCTGAGTCGGACCGGTCCCCTGCCCGCAGAAGCCATGCGCGGCGAACTCATCGGCATCGATCATCATTTGACCACCAAACCCTTGGGCACCGTGCATTACCAGAATCCGGGGGCCTCCTCCATCGGCGAAATGCTTTATGAAATCATGGGCCAATTGGGCCTGAAAATGGACTTCGAGCTGGCCCAGTGCATTTATACCTCCATCCTGTCCGACACCGGCTCCTTTCGATACTCCAACACCAGTCCCGCGGCCATGCGGGTCGCGGCCGATGCCCTGGCGCTTGGCGTCTCCCCCTGGGATGTGGCCTTGGAGGTTTATGAAAGTCAGCCCTTGGCCCGGGTGCGTCTTTTGGCCAAGGTCCTGCCCACCCTTGAGGTGGACGCCAGCGGCCGCTATGGCTCTATCCTGGTCACCCAGGAGATGTTCACCGAAACCGGTGCCACGAAAGATCTCATCGATGGTTTCATCAATCACCCCAGGGGCATTCAGGGAGTGGAAGTGGCCATCCAGTTCCGCGAAGAAAACGAGCGACTCTACAAAGTGAGCTTCCGTTCCCGAGGGCGCATCAACGTCGCCCAGATAGCCGACAAGTTCGGTGGTGGCGGCCACGCCAACGCCGCCGGCTGCTCGGTCACCGGCAACTTAGAAGAAGCCAAACTCCAGATCTTTTCGGCCGTGGAAGAAGCCCTTCAGGCATGAAACACGGCGTACTCTTGTTGCACAAGCCCACGGGCATGACATCCTCCGATCTGGTTCGCCGGATCAAGCCCATGGTGCGCCCTCGCAAAGTGGGTCATACAGGCACCCTGGATCCCATGGCTGAAGGCCTGCTTCCCTTGACCATCGGCGAGGCCACCAAGCTGACCCGATGGCTGCAAGCCGGCGACAAGCGCTATCAGGCCACCTTGAAATTGGGTCAAGCGACCGACACCTTAGACAAAGAAGGCCGGATCACCGAAGAGAAAGCCCTGCCGACACCTCTTTCACCCGAGAAAGTGGAATCGGTCTTGTCGACTTTTCGCGGCCCGATCCAGCAGGTCCCCCCCATGTTTTCCGCCTTGCATCACAAAGGCAAGCGCCTTCACGAGTTGGCTCGGCAAGGCCTGGAGGTAGAACGACCACCCCGTTCGGTGACCATCCACGCGCTGGAGTTGCTAAGCCTTGACAAGGATGAGTTGAAATTGGATGTGCGCTGCGGGTCAGGCACATATATTCGCAGCCTGGGTGCCGACATCGCGATCGCCTTGGGCACCGTAGGGCATTTGACCGCCCTCAAGCGCACCGAAAGTTGCGGCTGGCACCTGGATGACGCCCTGCGACCTGATGAACTATCCCCCGGCAATATTGATGATGACCTGCTGGCCTTGCCCGAGGTGCTCAAACGTTTTATCCAAGTACAAGTACCTAATTCAATTGGACTTCATCTGAGTCAAGGCCAACGCCTGGGCAGAGATGCCTTGCGCGATCTGGGTGTCGACTTGGTGGCCGGGAGCATTCTTTGCTTTTCCACCGCCGCGGGGGCTCCCTATATTTTGGCCGAGCTCAAGGCCGAAGATGATGAACCGGCCATGGACATCCTTCGTGTCCTGATTCCCCGGGATCAACAAAAACATTGACTTCCGTGGCTAAACTCCTTAAGTTTGCGCGTCCTGCACGCCTTTGGGAATCGTCCCCCTGAGCGCGCGCGTCAAACAAGGAGGTCGGACGACATGAATTTTCCTGGAAAAAAAGTCGACGTCATCAACGAACACCGCTTGCATGATAGCGACACGGGTAGCCCCGAAGTGCAGATCGCACTCTTGACCACGCGCATCAAGCACCTGACGGAGCACTTCAAGATTCATAAGAAGGATCATCACTCGCGGCGAGGCCTGCTCAAGCTGGTCAGCCGACGACGTCGCCTGCTCGACTACGCCAGAAGCAAAGACGAGAAGCGATACTTTACGATCATCAAGCGACTCGGTATCCGCAAGTAGCGGTCCGATTCAAGTTAGAGGCCCTGGAGTTAGGGCCTCTAACGACAGGTGTGGTTCGACGGTCGAAGGTTTGGCCGTCACGCTGGAGGCATTGGTTCTCCATCTCAAAACTGCAAATGTACTTGCAGTTTTGAGATGAAGGACTGATCGCATCCCGCGAGGATGGCTTGGCTCCTTCGAGCGCCTTTCAAGTCGAACCCGCCACAAACCTAGCATTCCGCAACCTGTGCCACTTGGCCTGGGTAGCGGAAAATTCTCACGCCAGAGTTCAAATTGACCTCGGCGCGGGATCGACGAAAAAGGAGCAACATGCAACCTACCGTGAAGACCATCCCTTTGGGAGACAAAGAACTAACCATCGACGTGGGCCGAGTGGCCCGCCAGGCCGACGCGGCCTGCCTCATCCGGTACGGCGACACCGTGGTGTTGACCACCGCCGTGGCATCCAAAAAGGTCCGAGAAGGCATGAACTTCATGCCCTTAACCGTGGATTATCGCCAACGCACGGCAGCAGCCGGCAAGATCCCCGGCGGCTTTTTCAAGCGAGAAGGTCGACCCAGTGACGTGGAAACCATGACGGCGCGGATCACCGACCGCTCCATCCGGCCCATGTTCCCCAAAGGCTGGCGCTATGAGACTCAAATCATCACCTTGGTGCTGTCGGCTGATGGGGAGAACTCCCCGGACGTGCTGAGCGCCATCGGTGCCTCGGTGGCCCTGAACCTGTCCAACATCCCCTTCGAAGGCCCGATGGCCACGGTCCGGGTGGGTCGAGTCGACGGCAAGAAAATAGTCAACCCCACCTTCACCGAACTCGAAGACAGCGACATGGACATCGTGATCACGGCCACCGAAACGGCCATCGCGATGGTCGAAGGCGAGTGCAAACAAATATCCGAAAGCGACATGATCGACGCCCTTATGTTCGCCTTCGAACAATGCCAACCCATCATCCAGCTTCAAAAAGAAATGATGGGCATCGCCAATGTCACCAAACGCGAGTTCACGCCCCACAAAATCCCGAGCGAAATTGATGCCAAAGTGCGCGAATGGGTCGGCGACGGAATGGCCAAGGCTCTGGGCAACAAAGAAAAGATGCCCCGCTACCAGGCTTTCGACGACTTAGCGGATGCCGTCAAGGAGAAGGCCAAGGAAGCCTTCCCCGATATGCCCGATCTCAACAACGACGTCTACGATGTACTCGACGCCATCAAGCGCGACATCGTGCGTGGCGCGATAGCCAAGGAAAACAAGCGCATCGATGGTCGTGACTTGCTCACCGTGCGGCCCATCAGCATCGACGTGGGCGTCTTGCCGCGAACCCACGGTTCTGCCCTGTTCACCCGAGGCGAAACCCAGGCCATGGTCACCACCACCCTGGGCACTGGTCGTGACGAACAACTCGTCGAAAACCTTGAGGGCGAGTACAAAAAACAATTCATGCTGCACTACAACTTCCCGCCCTTCTGCGTCGGCGAAGCTCGCTTTTTGAGGGGTCCAGCCCGTCGTGAAATCGGCCATGGCATGCTGGCGGAACGCGCCATCAAGGCCGTCCTGCCCAAGCATGAGGACTTCCCCTACACCATCCGCATCATCTCCGACACCCTGGAATCCAACGGGTCCTCCTCCATGGCGGCGGTCTGTGGCGGCTGCATGTCGCTGCTGGATGCCGGCGTGAAGCTCATCAAGCCGGTGGCGGGCGTGGCCATGGGGCTCATCAAGGAAGGCGATGATTTCCATGTCCTGACGGACATCCTGGGCGACGAAGATCACTTAGGCGACATGGACTTCAAGGTGGCGGGTTCGGAAGCAGGCATCACCGCCATCCAGATGGACATCAAGATCAAAGGCGTCGACCGCGAGGTGCTCACCCGCGCCTTGGCTCAGGCAAAGGTTGCACGACAACACGTGCTCGGCGAGATGGCCAAGGCCCTGCCCGAAGCCCGGTCGGACCTGAGTCGTTACGCCCCGCGCATCACCACCTTGAAGATCAAGCCCGACCGCATCAAGGACATCATCGGCCCCGGAGGCCGGGTCATCAAAGAGATCGTGGCCCAGACCGGATGCTCCATCGACGTGGAAGACGACGGCACGGTGAAAATCGGCTCCTCCGATCCGGAGAAGGCCGCCGAAGCTGTTCAGATCATCAAAGAGCTGACCCAGGAAGCCGAAGTGGGCAAGCTGTACATGTCCACGGTCAAAAAGATCACCGACTTCGGCGCCTTTTGCGAAATCCTGCCCGGCACAGATGGCCTGCTGCACATCAGCGAGCTCTCCGACAAGCACGTCGAAAAAGTCACGGATCTGCTCCGTGAAGGCGACGAAGTGCTGGTCAAGTGCATCGGCATCGACCGCCAGGGCAAAATCCGCTTGTCCCGCAAAGAAGCCCTGGAGCAAAAAACAGAAGAAAAATGAGCAACATCCAAAATCATAAAGAAGTAAGCATCCGCGTCGTGGTCTTGGACCACGGCGCGGATTTGGATCTACCCGCCTACGCCACCGAAGAATCAGCCGGCATGGACCTCAGAGCCGCCCTAGACAGCCCCCTCAGCATCGAGCAAGGCCGCTGGCAGGCCATACCCACCGGCCTGACCATCGCCCTACCCCCAGGCACGGAAGCGCAGGTCCGGCCCCGCAGCGGCCTGGCAGCCCGCCAAGGCCTAACAGTCTTAAACGCCCCAGGCACCATAGACTCAGACTACCGGGGCGAAATCAAAGTCCTGCTCATCAACCATGGCCCCGAGCCCGTGATCATCAAACGCGGCGATCGCATCGCCCAAATGATCATCGCCCCCGTCCTCCGCGGCATCTGGCAGCCCACCGAAGAACTCCCCCAAAGCCACCGAGGCCAAGGCGGCTTCGGCCACACCGGCAAGGCTTAGTACTGACGTGCCCCCCCCAAAGGCCTGACAGCTCTTAACTCAATATCAACCTTATAAAACAGGAACTTTGCAGACACACTTGCCTGACGGTCTTTTGCTTGACAATTTTGTTGTACAACAGTATTGTTGTCCAACTGACTCGTTGAGAATGGAGATGGGATAAGCAATGAAGTTACCAGAAAGGGACAAAAAGTTTATCGAGGAGAATCTTCAGCCTCCATACAATACTCCTGACCGAGTTGAGGAGTTCATTCGTTCGAAGGTCCAGATTCCCGACATGCTTTGCACCGCGACCAAGGCCTCAGTCAAAAAATTGATAGAGCCCTTGTCAGAAGAACATGGAAATCGCTTCTTCTGCCGAATCGATGACTCCCATCAACAGAAGAGTCCTTCAAGCATTATCGAAAAAATCCGCCGCTCTCAGGAGAAAAAGGCAGGCTCTCGTAAGCCGAAGCTCTATGATTTAGAAAATTTCACGCAAGAAATTACGGACCTGGCACGCTTCCGCGTGGTGTGCAATTTCATAAGCGATGCGGAAAAGGTGGCGGAGGCAATCGAAAAGTCCCCAAAACTGACAGATAAATTTAACATCGTAAAAGAGGACTCCATAACGCTCCGTCCAAGAAACCGAAAATCGGGAAATCGATTCATAAAGCTGACCCTCGAATACAAAGATCAACCAGGGCTCTTCCTGGAGATCCAGGTGATGACCCAGTTACAGGAAGCCTGGGACAAGAAGGATCACTTCCTGGTTTACGAAAAGCGGAGAAATGAACCAGAGAGAGACGAGGAGAACTTCCCTGACTTCCTCGACGCCAAAATGTTTGCCATGTCGGAATTGCTCTATGTGGCAGATCAGTACTTCGAGCAACTCAGGAAAACCGAAGAAGACGACACAGGCAGTGAGGGATCAGATGAAATTACGTGATGAGACACAAAAGACCGGCCATCTCCTCGTTTTTATCGCCAGGGATGATCGCAACAACAATTTTTCGCTCTTTTTCCCCGTGGAGGGACTTGAGCAGTTTGACGACTTGCTCAAGATCACAAACGGCTTTGAGCACTCTTTTGAGCCCTATAAGGGCACGTATACTTTTCACGGTTATTCCATCGCAAACATCGACCATGTGGAAGATGCCTTTGCCGAGGTTGATAGAACTCGGATGTTGCGATTCGACTTGATGGAATTCCTTGATGAGGACTCCGGTTTCAATAAGCAGTTTGCCAAAAACATCCTTGAGAGGCTGCACGAGAGGCAATACCCGATCTTCCCAGAGATCATCACCGGTGCCATGGCCACTGGTAATAATTTTTATGACAGAGAGGAAAAAGCCGAAGAGATATGGAGCAGCCTGAAAGAAGGAACGAACCTCTTGCTCAGGGCCCCCCGTCGCTACGGCAAAAGCAGCCTTCTTGACCGCATCTCGAAAGAGGCCTGTCAGGGATGGCGCGTTTGTTACGTGGATCTTGAAGGGGGAAAAAGTCCAGAGGATTTTGTGGAACTGATACTCAAAGGGATGGTCCGGAAGCAGGCCTGCAATGCGTGCCTGCCTAAGTCTCTTTCCGACATGGAAATACATAAAAAAACCGAAGGCGAGAAGCTGGAGATCCGGAGACAGGAAAGAAAGAAGATCAAGGAGAACTGGCAGAAATACGCAGAAGACTTGTTCGCATCAATGGCTGCGGCAGACGGGTCTTTCCTCTTGATCCTTGATGAGGTCTCTTTCCTCCTTGAGGACATGATCGGTCTCGACGAGGAGTACAAAAAGAACGTCAGTGAATTTATGGATTGGTTCAGTAAGGTCAGGAAAAAGGTGGCGAGTCTCTCCTTTATTCTATCGGGATCGGAGCACCTGCCCTCCTTTCTTGAGCTCTTTGAGGTGAAGGGATACCTGGGTGACCTTGAAACTATCCATCTGGATCTCTTCAAACCTGATACCGCCAGAGAGTTCATTCGGATGGCCCTGGCCGGGAGAGGGATCGTGGTCACCTCCAAAGAAGTCGAGCAGGTGCTCTCACTC
>JAFCZJ010000117.1 GCA_019314375.1 Deltaproteobacteria bacterium
GGCAAAACCCTCACCACCATCGGCCTGACCCAATCGCTCGGTGCCATCGGCAAACGCGCAATCTGTACCCTCAGAGAGCCATCCATGGGTCCCTTGTTCGGCATCAAGGGCGGCGCGGCCGGCGGCGGCTACAGCCAGGTTGTCCCCATGGAGGACATCAACCTGCACTTCACCGGGGACATCCCGGCCGTGGGTGAAGCCCACAACCTGCTGGCCGCCATGTTGGACGCCAGTTTGCATCACGGCAACCCTTGGCGAATGGACCCACGCCGCATTGTCTGGCCCCGCTGCGTTGACTTCAACGATCGCGCCCTGCGCCAGGCTGTGGTGGGCCTTGGCGGCCGCAACAACGGCCTGCCCCGCGAGACCAACTGGGTCATCACCGTGGCCAGTGAAGTCATGGCCATCTTGGCCCTGGCCTCCGACTTCCAGGATCTGCGACGGCGCATGGGTCGCATCATCGTCGGCTACACCCACGACCGGGAACCGGTTACGGCCGAACAACTCAAAGCAGCCGGTTCCATGACCGTGCTGCTCAAAGACGCCATCAAGCCCAATCTGGTTCAAACACTGGAAGGCCAGCCGGCCCTGATTCACGCGGGGCCCTTCGCCAACATCGCCCATGGCAACAACTCGGTAATCGCGGACCAAATGGCTGTGCGCCTCGCCGACTACGTGGTGACCGAGAGCGGCTTCGGGGCCGACTGCGGCGCCGAAAAAATGATGAACATCAAATGCCGCGCAAGCGGCCTGACCCCCGACTGCGTGGTCCTTACCGCCACCGTGCGCTCGATCAAGATGCACGGCGGGGCCTTCACCGCGCGTCCAGGCAAAGCCATCGACGAGACCGCCATGAAGGCGGACAACCTGCCGGCCGTGGTGGAGGGCTGCCAAAACCTGGTCAAGCACATCGAGAACATGCGCAAATTCGGTCTGCCGGTGGTCGTGGCCATCAACCGCTTCGACTTTGATCGGGACACCGAGATCGACATCATCAAGAAAATCGCCGTGGACCATGGAGCCCAGGCCGCTGTGGCCCACACCTGCCACGCTGACGGTGGAGACGGCGGCAAGGCCATGGCTGAGGCGGTGGCCCAGGCCTGCGAAAGCAAAAAATCCTTCAAGTTCCTTTATGAACTGGATGCGCCGATCGCCGATAAAATCGAGACCATCGCCACGGAGATATATGGTGCCGAGGCTGTGGACTTCGGACCCGATGCAAAGCGCATGATGCGCCGCTTCCAAAAAGACGAACACCTCTCCAAGCTGCCCATCTGCATGGCCAAGACCCAATACTCCCTCTCCCACGACCCCAAACTGCTCAACGCGCCCAAGGGATTCCGACTGCCAGTACGGGACATCATCCCCAGCGCGGGGGCTGGATTTCTTTATCCCTTATGTGGCGAGATGATGACCATGCCAGGCCTGCCGTCCAAGCCCACGGCCCATCAGATCGACATCGACGAAGACGGCAATCCCGTGGGTTTGTTCTGATACTAATACCAAAAGGGGGATCTTGTGCAGGCACGTATTCTCGATGGAAAGGCCATCGCGGCCGAAGTCCGGGCCGAGTGGGCCCAACACGCCGCTGAAGTACACAAACAACGCGGCCGAGCGCCCAGCCTGGCGGTGGTGCTGGTGGGCGAAGATCCCGCCTCCAAATCTTACGTGCGGGGCAAACGCAAGGCAGCGGCAGAAATGGGCATCCTCAGCCGGGACGTGGATCTACCGGCCGACACACCTGAGGCTGCACTTAGAGATGAGGTAGACAAGCTAAACGCGGACCCGGCCATCGATGCCATCCTGGTCCAGCTCCCCTTGCCTGCCCATGTAAACGCCGACGCCCTGCTTGAGCGCATCCAGCCGGCAAAAGACGCCGACGGCTTTCATCCGGTCAATTTGGGCCGCATGTTATTGGGCCAAGACTGCCTGCTCCCTTGCACCCCCGCAGGCGTCATGGAGATCCTGGGTCGCAGTCAAATCAAAACCCAAGGGACCGAAGTGGTCATCGTCGGCCGCAGTCGCACGGTGGGCCGGCCCTTGGCCAACATGCTAAGTGCCAAGTCCGAATCAGCAAACGCCACCGTCACCCTCTGCCATTCAGCCACAATCGACCTGGCCAAACACTGCCGCCAGGCCGATATATTGATAGCTGCCGCGGGTCAAGCAAGAATCATCACCGCCGACATGATCAAACCCGGTGCCACGGTCATCGACGTCGGCATCCACCGAATCGGCACCACCCCCAAAGGCAGACCCAAGCTCTGCGGCGACGTAGACTTCGACACCGCAAAAGAAGTAGCCTCCGCCATCACCCCCGTCCCCGGCGGCGTAGGCCCCATGACCATCGCCATGCTCATGCGAAACACAGTCCTGGCAGCGCGCAAATAGGAGGGGGACGTTGTTGCGTTATTCTCGATCTAAGATGCCAAAACCGCACCTCATCAATTCAGCACATGACCCACGATCCGATCGATTTGCCCCACGAGATATAAGGGTAACGACAGGAGACGAAATGGCCTTGGCGGGCGCCCGCCCACGGCCGTGGTCGCGTCGACCAGACTGGGGAGCGCGCCGCTGAGGCGCAGAGCAAACGAGCGCTGTTTTTCTTCGAGGTAGACGTGCAACGATCTGAGAGATCCCGTTTTGCCCGCCTTGACCTCGACGGGATAAATGACCTGCCCACAAGTGAGTAAGTAGTCCACCTCCGCGGACGAGGAGCGTTTCTCTCGAGCCCAGTAGAAGAGCGCTGGTGGCCGATACCAGGGTTGCATGTACAGCAGGTGCTGGCCGACGAACTGCTCGCACACTGCGCCCGCGTTCACCATGGTCAACACAGGCGCGGCCTCGAAATCGAGGATGTCCAGACCCAGGGCGGTGGAGACCAGACCGACATCCAACAGAAGCGGCTTTGAGAAGCGCTCATCGGCCTGCGCTGCCAATGGAATGCCGCCGCTCGAGGAGTGGCGCACTCGATACACGACACGTGCCTGCTCGAGCAAGTCGATTGCCGATGCCAACCGCTGCGCGCGATCATCCGGATCGACACGGCTGTACTTCAGCTTCTGCCCAATCAGCGAGGGAAGACGACGAAACACCTTCCGAATACGACGCGGATCCATTCTCCCGCCATACTCGGCGAAGTCATCTTCGTAGGTCGATAAAATGGACTGCTTGACTCGCTCGCTGGCGCTGTAGCGCCCCTCTTCCAGATAAGCCCTTATGGCATCAGGCATGCCCCCGACCAGCAGATAGGTCCGAAGCAAATCCAAAAGCAGATGGTGGACGGATGTGGGGATGCTTACCTGGGGAAGCCAGGACGCAAGGAAGTCTTTCAGCTTGCCCTGGCCCGCCGCGACGAGAAACTCCTCGAAGGTCATCGGTCCGAGGTAGCAATATTCGATACGCCCAACCGGAACAGAAAACGCCTCGTCCAGCAAAGCGAGTTCGAGAAGCGAGCCGGCGGCGATAACGTGCAGTTCTGGTAGCTGCTCGTGGAAGTAACGCAGGCAGGCGAATACCGCCGGGGCAGCCTGGATTTCGTCGAGAAAAAGCAGCGTCCGGCCCGGGTGAATGTCCATGCCGAGATAGGCCTCGATCAGGGGCAGGATTGACGCAGGCCGTTTTGATGCGAACAGGGATTGGGCATCTAAGTCCTGCTCGAAATCAATCACCGCCAGGTGCTCGAATTCGTTTTCGGCAAACATTTTGGCCAGATACGACTTGCCAACCTGCCGCGCTCCTCTGATCACCAGTGGCTTGCGGTTGCCCTGATTCTTCCATTCCGCTAGAAATTTCAATGCAGTTCGGTACATCAACAAACCCCATGGTGACAAATGTAGGGGTAATTTTAGCAGAGTAACTGACAAAAGCAAGGGTTATTTTGTCAATCGAAAAGCCAAGAGGCCGGCGCGGACGCCCTCCTTCAATCCATAGATTGACGTCGCGAGTTGAAACGTGCTAATTTGGTCTTAATTCTGGTTGACTAGAATTGAGGTCTATTTATGAAAACACTATCGCTTTCCGAAGTAAAAATGAAGTTGAGCGCGCTTGTCGATGACGTGCAGTCGACAGATGAAGAGGTGGTGATCACCAAACATGGTCGCCCCGCCGCGGTGCTGGTGAGCCCTGACGAATTCGAAAGCTGGAGAGAGACATCTCACATTCGCTCCGACCCCGATCTCATGAAGGAAATCAAAACCGGCCTGGCCGCGCTCAAGAAAAAGAAGGCAAAGCTGTACAACCTTGAAGATCTGTTCGAGTAAACAGGGCGTCGTGGCGAAACCAGGCAAGAACAAAATTCGGGTTCCCGATCATATTGCAAGACTGATCAGGGCTATGCATCCCCACCTCAAACAAAAAATTAAAAAAGCATTCCAGTCGATTCTTGCTGAACCCTTCTCAGGGAAAATGCTGAAAGATGAACTTGATGGATTGGCCAGCTTCCGCGTCAGCAGGTTCAGGATCATCTACAGAATATCAAAGAAAGCGGAAATCGAAATCGTCGCCCTGGGACCCCGCGGGAACATCTATGCGGAAACACTAAGACTGGTCAAAAAAGACGCCGAGAAGTGAAAGTCAACTAGTCAAAATCGAAACAATGTTCTTAAGGTACCAACGTCCTAATGTTTGAAGGATCGTTGACCGGTGAAGACCATGGTGGCGCCTAGCTGGTTGCAGGCTTCGATGCATTCAAAATCTCGCATGGAGCCGCCGGGCTGAACGACGGCTCGGACGCCCTCGCTGAGGCCTACTTCCAGGCCATCGCGGAAAGGGAAGAAGGCGTCGGATATCATGACCGCGCCATCTAAGCCGCCGTGGGCCCGGTCCACCTCATCCTCGATTGCCGCATTTTCCTCGCCCTGCCCCAGTTCGTGCAAGGACTTGCCGTGGCGCTTGAAGCATAGGCGATCCGCCATTTTTCGGTAGGCCTTGTCCCGGGCGATTTCGGCCACGCCCACTCGGTCTTGTTCGCCCGTGCCGATGCCCACGGTCACCCCATTTTTAACGTAGATGACCGAATTGGAGGTCACCCCGGCCTCGACCACCCAGCCGAATACCATGTCCTCCAGCTCCGCCGGGGTCGGTGGGCGCTGAATGCGATAAGTCTCTCCCTTACGCACGGACTCAGCCAACTTGAAAGCGCTTGGCGTGCGCGCCTCGGGTACGTAGGAGAGCTGCAAAATCAAACCACCATCCAACAAGCTCTTGATGTCGACGAAACGCTGGGTCGCAAAGTCAGCCAGGCGGTCCATGCGCTTGATCTCCATGATGCGCAGGTTCTTGCGCGCGGCCAGGATCTCCACCGCACCCTCTTCAAAACCCGGTGCCACCACCACCTCGGCGTATCGTTCGGCGATGGCTTGCGCCGTGCTTCGATCCACGGGTCGATTGAGCGCGATGCAACCACCAAAGGCTGCGATTCGATCCGCCGCATCGGCTTTCAAATAGGCATCATCAAGTCTATCGGCCAAAGCCACGCCGCAGGGATTGTTGTGCTTCAAGATGGCACAGGCCGGTCGTTCGCTTAGATAGCGCAGAATGTTCAAAGCGTTGTCGGCGTCGGTGAGGTTGATCTTGCCAGGATGCTTGCCGAAGCGATGCAACTCGGCATCACAGACCAGGCCTTTGCCGGGCTCAACACAGGCCACATCCCCGATGAGCAGGTTGCCGTTGGTCAGACGGTACAAGGCGGCGGGCTGGCCTGGATTCTCACCGTAGCGCAGGCCCTTGTGCTCGCCCGCCACCTCCCAGGTCACCTTCTCGTAATGCAGCACCTGTCGCTTGTCGTCAAAAACATAGGCCAGCTCCAACTGCGGCGGGAAGTGTTCGTCCACCAGGGTGCGATAGGCTTTTTTTAGATCGGTAGCCATCATTGACCATCCCGGATCTTGTAACAGGCCTCGGCCTGCTTGCCGTTCTGTTCCGCAAGATAGGCTGCGATGGCCATATCGTAGTCGGCCGTGTGCCGAAAAGCCTTCTGGGCCAATTCAAAACGTGTTTGCAGGTCCACCCGGCCTCCGTTCATCCGCATCTTGCGCATCAAATGCTGGTAATCGTCCGGGTTGGTGAGCGAGGCCACTCGCGGATAGTTCTTGGCCGAGGCCCTCACCATGCAGGGCCCGCCGATGTCGATGTTGGCTCGGGCCTGCTCCACGGTCACGTCGGCTTTGGCCACCGTCTCGCGGAAAGGATAAAGGTTGACCACGACCATATCGATGGCCACCGCCTCGGTGCGCGCAAGGTCTTGCTGGTGCGCCTCGTTGTAGGTTTCAGTCAAGATCCCCAGGTAGATCTTGAAATCAAGAGTCTTGACCAAACCGCCCTGGGTCTCCGGTTGACCGGTGTAATCCGCCACACGCACCAGGTTCCGCTCCCGCTCCGGAGGCCCCAGCAACTCAGCGATGCGAGCGTATGTCCCTCCGGTGGAGTAGATACGAACATCATCGTTCATGGACATGAGCCCGGACACCAAGACATCCAGGCTGCGTTTGTCGCTGACGCTGACCAGGGCATGCTTCACCCTCACCCAGCGATCCGCCTCTTGCACCACATTGACCGCCATCAGTCATACCTCCCCATGGCTATGTCCCGGATCACCTCCGGGTAAAGTTGATGCTCGATTTCCAAACCTCGAGCCTTCAAAGCCCGCAGATCATCTTCTGGCAAAACAGGCACATCGGCCTGGGCAATGATGGGGCCCGTATCCACGCCATCGTCCACCCAATGCACCGTAATTTTTGTCTTCTCCAAACGATTCAGTCCATGAGGCTTGATCCCCAAGGCATATTCATAGCCATGAGCCCCCTGATAATCCCGGGTATCGGCTGGATGGATATTGATGACGCCCGATCGTCCATCCGCTCGGCGGAAGGCTTGAAGAAAAAGTGGGGTCAATATGCGCATGTAGCCCGCCAGCACAACCAGATCGACGGGTCTGTCGGCCAGTCCCTTCAGCAAAACTTCTTCATGGGCACGACGCGAAGGAAAATCCCGGTCGTCCACCACCAGGCTGGCCACACCCGCATCCCGGGCACGCGCCAAACCATAAGCATCGGATCGGTTACAAAACACACAAGCTACCTCGGCTGGAAAATCAGCTTGTGCGCAGGCATCCAAGATGGACTGCAGGTTGCTCCCCGAACCAGAGACAAACACGGCCAGGCGCAAGATAGGACTCTTTGGTGTCATCACTTAATGCTGCCCATTAGGCGGCGGGCGGAGTCGGAAAGGGGCTGGCCCAAATGGTCCGTCTCTCCTTGATGCTTGTCGATGATCTCCTGCAACATGCGTTGCGCCATGCCCGGATCCGTGTAGCGATACACCCAGGTCACCAAGGCCAATTTGGACATGCCCGCCGTGGGGGCGTTGTATTCGCAAAGCCCATCACCGTAGCGCTGCTCCGCCAAATGCCAGTACTTTTTGGCCTTCTTGCGCCGATCATCCAGGGACAAGCCCCGCTGGCGTATGTAGTGATGACCCAACTCCATGGCGGCACAACCCGCCCGGTTCGTGTCGCCAAACTCATCGATGAGCTTCTCAAGCTTGGCGATCGACTCCTCGTCCCCGCGCGGTCGACGCCCATCGAACCAAAGCTTCTCCATCTCTTTATGCCGGGCAAGCCCAAGCTTCTTCCGATCCTCGTACCACTTGCTCTCGAATTCCTGTCCAAAGGAATGAATCGTGTTTTCGTCCATCACCTTTTCGATCCGCCCTCGCTTCTTGAACTTGCTGACCACGCCCCCATCGAGCCTGGCCCGCCTGCGCGAAACCTTGCGATCCGAACGAACCGAATCGCGAAGGGTGGAGGGGCGTTCAGGAGCCACCTCGCTCACCGTATCCGGCGTATCCGAAATGACCAGAAACAACATGATACCCATGGCCGCTACAGCCACCGCTCCAACAATGATCAACGCGCGCATGACAGGACCCCAGTTTCATCGAATTGACCCATCATAACGCGCCCCGGATTTCTTCATAGGATCTTTTTGCTAAGCTGGTTCAAAACGCTAAGATAGACTGGAAATCACCCCAAACGGAGGCAAACCATGAAATGCAGGCTCCCCATCATTGCACTGGCCATCGCCCTCATGGCCTTGACGGCCTGCGAGCAGAGCAAAACCAATACACCACCCAAGATCAAGCCGACCAACTACTTCGGCGCATATGCACGAGTTTTCAATACGCTGGGCGAAACCGGGCAAATCATTCGGGCCGAACTGGACAAGACCCAACCCGCCGCCCTCAAGTCCACCCTGGAGCCCAAGCTCAAACTCACCGAGGAGACCCTGATCAAGGCCAAGGATGCCACCCCGGTCGACAAACCCAAGCTGCCGAAATTGGCCGACATGCTCTTGGACAGCACACAAGAATTGCTTACGGCTTACAGCAAAGCCAGTGGCGACAAGAGCCTGAACCCTGACACCAGAAAGACGGCTCTTGAGAGACAACTACAGGGGCATCGACAGGCCCTCTTGTACATGGGCCGTGCGCTGGACAAACTGGAAGACGAGAGCATGGCCGCCGAAATTGCAGCGCGGGCTGGAGACAAAAACTACAGCTACTGGTTCCGCCACTACAATGCCGAAGCCAAGGTGATGCTGCGAGCCACCCAGAAGGCCAGAGGCGAAGCATCTGCTGCCGTGGCGCAGTTACAAAAAGCCCTGCAGGGCATCGAGGCTTACGCCAAGGAGCAAGGGGAATCCATCAACCCGGACTTCAAAACCTACTGCCTCCACGCGAAGGCCTTCGCGGATGCGGCCGGCCGTTGGCAGGGCACACCGGGCGCGGACAGCCTCAAGGCCGTGGAGCAGGCCTTCAACAAACTCATCGTTCAGGGAAACAAACTCTTTGGCCGTGAAGCGCGGGGGACGCTCAAATAATTCTTTGCGATGCTAGAACCCCGCTGCTTCGGGGACAAAGCTGGACAGAAAGGCCGAGGGGGCGGACTGCCTGGTTTCGATACTGCGCTCACCTTCGGGGTCAAGCTGCAGATAACTGACGTGACTTGCCGTCACCTCTTGGACCTCCACGCGCAATCGATATACCCCATGGCTGACCAGAGTGAAAATTTGCATGAAGGCCTCGCGGGGGAGGATTCGGGGCGCGCCGAAGGGTGCGCCATCCAGATCCACCCCGACATAGCGGATCTCTTGCCCGTCATCGCCCTCCAACAGAGCCGTCATGACCCAGATCTCTCCGGCCACCGGCATGGGCTGACCCATGTCCAAAGGTTCCGCTGCGATGGATGCCGGCACCGACTCCACCCTGGGCGGCGGTGAGGCCTGCACGCTGGCCTGACCCATAAGCCCGGCCACAAAGTCCTCCACGCTGACAAAGGAGGCCATCTCGAAACTGCCATTCCAAGCCTGGCCGGAAGCCGTATCCAGTCGGCCGTCGAATTGCCCGGCCTGACGGTGCTTGGCCAAGAACCGCACAGCCTGGTTCCCCACTTGCAAATCCTTGCGCAGGGTCAATCCAGAGGCCACCAGGCAGTCCACGCCAAAACGTTGGGCGAGATCGCCCAAGACCAAAAGAGCGGGCGCATTGCGAGAGGCGACAGGCTTGGCCGCCTCCTTCTCTGGAACCCTTGAGGCCAACCGTTCCGGCAGCTCCTGGATCAAGGCCATCTCCAAATCGGCCTTGTCCTCAAAGGCCGCCAAGTCCACCGACCAGCCCTCAAAATGTCCGCTGGGGGTGGAGGGCATCGCGGACTTGAAGGCCTCAACCTTGAGACCGTGCTCATCCCCGATGAGCAACATGCGCCCCTGCCCCGGTAGACCCAACAAAACCTCGGCATGCAAAAGCGCCTCATCGAGCCGGGAGGGAAAACCCAAGGCCACCAAACGCCGATGCACCTGCCGGGCCGCTTCGACCCGTCGCTTGAGCCGGATCATCAGTTGCTCGACCACCGTCTTGAACTTCTTATGGTCATAGAAGGGCTGGGGATCCAGACTCGCCATCCAGGCCGGTTCCGTGAGCACCAAACGATCATGACCCAATACCCGAAAAACGACGCGCTCCACTGTTTCTTCACGCATCGGATGACGGAGAACGAGGCCCGCCGGCAAAGCCACTTCGCCCCGAAGCTCTTTGCCGTCTGCGCTAAGGCGGGTGTCCACTCCCATGGAATTCAGTTTGCGCCGCGCGATCTGAGCCAGGCGTTCTGCTGTGATCTTGGCCTGACTCATCAGTCGTCTTCCTTCTCTTCCTCGTCATCACATGGCAAAAAAAGGTCACAGAGCTTAGTGTGCAGTTCTTTGGCGGTAAAAGGCTTCTCGAGCAGCATCACGTCCACGTCCAACATGCCGTGCTGGGCGATGACGTTGTCGGTGTACCCCGACATGTACAAGACCTTAACCTCGGGGCGCTCTCGACAAAGCTGTTCAGCCAACTGCCGGCCGTTCATGTCCGGCATGACCACGTCCGTCAACAACAGGGACAAAGGCCCGCGGTGCAAGCGAGCCAAGCGCAAGGCCTCCTCGGGGTGACCCGCATCCAAAACAGTGAAACCCTCGTTCTCCAGCATGGTCCTCGAAAGCTCGCGAACCTGCGGCTCATCCTCCACCAGGAGAGCCACTCGCCGCCCATCCGAGGGAAGCGCATGGCGTTCCGTGGCCTCTTGGCGATCCGACTTATCCAAGGCGGAGGCGTCACCATTGGCCATCGGCAAATAAACCTCCACCAGCGTACCCCGGCCTGGACTGGAGTCCATACGCACCAGGCCACCGGACTGACGAATGGCGCTGTACACCGTGGACAGACCCAGGCCCGTGCCTGAACTGTCCTTCTTGGTGGTAAAAAAAGGTTCGAAAGCCCGACCGAGCACATCCTTGCTCATGCCGCAACCCGTGTCTCTCACGGTCAGACACACATAGGGGCCCGGCTCAAGCTGAAGCTCGCTGGGGACCAAATCCGGGCCCAACTCAATCAAGCGGGTTTCCAAAGTCAAGGAACCGCCACCGGCCATGGCGTCCCGTGCGTTGGCCGCCAGATTGATGAGTACCTGGTCCAAATGGGAACGATCGCAGGCGATGCAGGGCAAATCCTTGGCCAGGCGGGTGGAAAGCTGGACGTCCTCCCCCACAATGCGACGCAGCATGCTCTCCATCTCCACCAAGACCTCGTTTAAATCGAAACGTCGGAGTTTCACAACCTTGGTCCGACTGAAGGTCAAAAGTTGTCGCGTTAATTCGCCGGCCCGCTCGGCCGCCTGGCGTATGGCGCCAGCCTGCTTGGCGTCCACCGTGCCATCCCCCGCCCTCTCCTCGATCAGGGAGGCGTAGTTGAGCATCACAAAAAGCAAATTATTAAAATCGTGGGCCACGCCCCCGGCCAAACGGCCCAGGGCCTCCATCTTCTGACTCTGCTGAAGTTGCTCCTCTAAATCAGCCTTGTCCGCCTCCACTTTCCGAAGCTCGGTCAAATCGCTCATGATGCCGCCGATACCCACAACCTGACCGTTTTCTTCCATCACCCGGCCCCAGGTGCGAACAAATCGCTCCGAGCCGTCTTTGTCGTTCACCCGGAACTCCAAAGGTTCGATCCGGCCATGGTAGGTCTGAGCCACACCTTCGGCCACTCTTTCCAGGTCCTCGGGATGGATGAAATCGAAGATGCATCGCCCGATCATCTCTTCTTTGGTGTAACTGCTCATGCGCTCAATGGCCGAGCTCACAAAAATAAAGCGTCCCTCGGGATCCGTTCTGAAGAGCACATCGGATATGGTGTCCAAAACCTGCTGCTGCTCATGCTGTGATTTTTCCAGGTCTTTTAAGATGCGCTGCAGCCCCTCAAGGGAAGCTTTCTCGTCTTTGTCTTTGTCTTTGTCTTTGTCTTTGTCATTGTCTTTGTTGGCATTCATGATGGGGTTTTGCGCTTCCTCGATGGATGAAATTCTCAAACCCCCGCTGGTCATTAAACATACCCGGCAAAGCGGCTATTGTCCATAGTGACTCGCGTATGCCTGAAGGATCGTCTAAGATGATCGTCGAAATGGATACAAATGGAAAAAGGAGTTTGAGAATGAACAAAAACTCACTGAAATCATATGCTTTTTCTCTAATCCTCTTAGTGACAGCCACCTGGCTTGCCGGTTGCGGGGCATCCGCCGATTCCGGTGTTTCTTTTGGCGGGGCCCAGGACATCGGCCAGTTCCGAAAAATCCTCAACGATGGCCAAATCCCAGCATCCAATACCCTGGATGCAAACGGTTTTTTCTCAGAGCACTTCATCGAAATGCCGGAGGCGGCCTGTGAAAATGTTTTGTGCCTGCACGGCATGTTGGCCATCGACGACAGCTTCATCATCGACGAGAAACTGACCCTCCTGGGCATCGGCATCAACTCGGCCATCAACCCGGAAGACATCGATCCGCCACCCTTTGACCTGGCGGTGGTGGTGGACGCCTCCGGCTCCATGGCCGAAGAAGACAAGATCACCTATGCCAAGGAAGGTCTGCACAGCCTGGTGGACGCGATGCGGATCGGGGATCGCCTGGCCATCATCAGCTACAGCACAGGCGTGAACCTGGTCCAGGACCTCGTGGCCATCGCGGAAGACAACCGCCAGGATTTGCACACGGCCATCGACGCCATCGAAGCCAACGGCGCCACCAACATCTACGACGGGCTGGAGTTGGGATTCATCACCTTGTTGAGCCAATCCCTGCCCGACCGACCAGCACGGGTCATTTTGCTGAGCGACGGCCTGCCCACCGTGGGCGTGACAAACGCCTCCGCCATCCAGGAGATGGCCTATGGCTACATCCTGGACGGGGTGGGCTTGACCACCGTGGGCGTGGGCAGCACCTTCGATGTTGCCCTCATGCAAGGCCTGGCCGAAATGGGCCACGGCAACTACTACTTCGTCGAAGACATCCAGGCCATCCACGAGGTCTTCATCGAAGAGCTGGACTATTTCCTGGGCACCATCGCCGTGGATTTGCAGCTGGAGATCCGGGTCAACCCGGCCTTCCAAATCTTGCGCGCCTACGGCTGGGAATATGAGCAGGACTACTACCTGAACGCGGTCCGGGTGAGTATCCCCAGCGTGGCCCTCTCCTCCCGAAACGGCGAAGAAGAGCCTCCCGATGGACGGCGAGGCGGCGGTTCCAATTTCTTTGTGGAAATCCGCCCCATCCTCGGTGGCGATCTGGACGGCTGGGATCCGCTGGACGTGGCCCAGGTGGACCTCCAGTACCGACCCGCCGACAGCGAAACCTTAGAAACCGAGAACCAGGTCATTCAATCGGCCTATCCCCCCGGTGAGGTGGACGCCGACGGGAAGCATTACTCTTCCACCTATATGGAAAAAGCCTTCGGCGTCTTCGCCATGTACAATGGACTTTTTACGGCCTGTTCTTCAGCCGACTACAATTACCACAAAGCCCTGTGGACCCTTTTGGCCCTGGAAGAAAGCGCCACGGCTTGGAACGCCCAGCTCGCCGACGCGGACATCGAAGCCGACCTGCTCTTGGTGGCCCAGTTCGCCTACATCTTAGAAACCAAAGGTGCCGATGCGGACAAATACGACCCCGACGGCTACTACCAAGGTTGCGCCACGGCGGGCGATCCCATGGCTTGGGCTCCTTTGACTCTGCTCTTGCTGTTCGGGCTTGCCTGGCGAAGAAAAAAAGCTATCGGCGTCGACCGGCGATAGCACGAGGATCGAGCAACTGGCTCGCCAGTGTTGTCACCTGTGCATCGTTATTGTTGACGAGGTCTATTCCTCCATCGTTGCTGTTATATCTGCCGTGTGTCAGGTATAAGCCCGCGTCGTCGACAGCAAGCTCAATCACCTGGCCCTCATTTGGCACCTTGATGGCGGCAAGTGTCCCACAATTGTTGGAATGCTGGAAGAAAGGGTAGTACCTGAAGGAAGGACGCCTATTTACGCGTATCGACAAAATCGAAGCAGGGAAGATTTTCTAGATTAAAGGCAGAGAGTGCCAGGTCGTCTAGGTCGGAAAAGCTCCGTTTTTGAAAAGCAGTCTTAATTTTTTTCTGCAGATTTGCGGAAAGATCAAAGCTATTTGGAAGGTGTATCCGGCGCAGATACTGCGCCTGAAAACGAAGATACCCTCCTCTCATTTTCACGGCATATGACCAGATGAAAAACAGCGCTACTTTTGAGCTGAGCAGACCGCCGAGAACCTCCATGTCCCACGTGTCCGAAGTGATGTAATAGAGGTTGTGATGAGGATGGAATCTGCCTTCGTCGAAGGTGACTTCGTTTGAACCGGCGATGTCGGGAATGAGCAGCTTTGGTCTCTTGACAAGCTCGGGATAGACTCTGTCAATCGTTCGAAACCAGCTGTTCGGATTCTTCTTTGCAACATGACGTTTTCTAATCAGCTCTTCGTGTTTCAGAAAATAGGCTCTCAGTTTTGGGTAGCGATCTAGCGAAATCGTCCCCTTTGAATCCTCGAAAGTATTTATCACGTAGCGCTTGGCATCTTTAATCTTTCCTTCGGTAATGTCTTCTCGTTTAACTAGTGGAACCAATCGGTTTTTCTCAATGCCGGAATCGTCACCGACGATAAAAATCTTGTCATTTCCCGAGGCCACGCCAATGCTGATTTTTGTGTGTCCGTCCGCCTCGATAGGAGCGAATTCTGACTCGAGTCTCCGGAGAACCGAGAGGTGCTCCGGCGAGCCAAGAACCCAAGGGTCATTTCCAGTAAACCAGTCAGCGTAGGTGTGAACCTCTATTTTTGGTTTTCCCTTCTCGATCTGAATCCGAAATTTGGATACTCGTGTGCACTCTTCCTCGGATGCTGTTGTTAAAGTTGCCACTTTGACATCTTTGGATCGGCCTCGTCCGATAGAGAAAACCGCAGGATAGGCGATAACCTCCGATTCAAAGGGTGAGGCGTCGTGCAGATCAATGTAGCTGTGGACCTTGAAACCGTCGGCGATCTTGGATCTAAGCGGCGCACCATACTTGTTGAGAATCCAACGGTCGGCGCAGATATAGGTCAGCCTCCCTGTGTCGGAAATGAGATCCAGGCCACGCTCAATAAACGCAACATACAAATCTGCCCGATCAAACAAGGACATAAATCTGGATCTGTATTCAGTCTGTAGCGTTGGGTCCAACTGTTCAATTCTTATGTAAGGCGGATTGCCAACGACAAAATCGAACGTTTGGCGGATATTGGAAAGCAGGAAATCTTCTTCAATAATCCAATTAGAAGCCAGATCGCCAGCATCAACAATGGAGAAACCATGTTTAAGGAGTAATTTCATTACTTTGCCGCGAGTGGTCTTTATGTGTCCGGGATCAATATCAAACGCAAGAAAGCAATCATTCAACTCCTTCACATTCCGATTTCGATTCTTGATTGACGTAAGTAATCTTTCAACTGCGGGCAGCAGGAAAGCACCCTCGCCACAGGATGGTTCAAGCAGAGAAAATCGGGAAAGATCCTTCCCGGCCTGGTAACCGGAAAGATCCAGTATCAAATCTACGACATGGCGCTTGGTAAGAACAACACCGTGGGTTTCACCAGAAGACCTCTCTCCATAGCGATAAGCGTTTGGAGGCAACGACACATGAAAACCGATTGAGAGTTGAGAACCCATATTTAAAAACTTTCAAGATATGTGCGAATGTGACCGGCAAGGCTCGCCAAAAACTTCTTCATCGAAAGGTCGGTAGCTGGCTCTGAATATTTGCCCGCTATTCCTCCTTTTTGCGTTGCCATGATGAAAGCAGCCGCGTCGTATTTCTTTTCGAGGACCATTTTTCGGAGAAGAAGTTCGTATCTTTGAGCGTAGGAGGTCTTCTTGAATTCTTTTCTTACGGGAAAGTGACGTTCAGCAACCTCAACGGGGGTGTTCGACTTTTCGCAATCTTCGACGAGCATCAGCCAGCCGGCCCACGGTTTTAGGTTCTTTTTTCCAAAAGCCCCCTCACGGTACGCGGTCCATAGGTCTTCCGCTGTTCCAAGAGCTTCCTCTGTTCGATTGTTGAAGTTGTTTCCGAATGACGGCCCCCTTTGGGACTTGAACTCAATCGCTGCCACCAGACAATCGTTGTGGACTACGAGGATA
>JAFCZJ010000007.1 GCA_019314375.1 Deltaproteobacteria bacterium
TTCGGGCTCAGACTCAGCTTCGGGCGCAGACTCAGCTTCGGGCGCAGACTCAGCTTTGGGCTCAGACTCAGCTTCGGGCTCAGACTCAGCTTCGGGCTCAGACTCAGCTTCGGGCTCAGACTCAGCTTCGGGCTCAGGCTCAGCTTCGGGCTTGGACTCAGCTTCGGGCTTGGACTCAGCTTCGGGCTTAGGTTCAGCATCAGGCTCGTTGAGTTTCTGATCTCCGGCCTCGACCGATGGGGCCGCCGCCTCATCGAGAGCTTGCTTCTGCTCGCTGTCCTTATTATCGATTTCCTGGTCGTTCAAAGTCTTGATGTCCTCATCGCCAACAAGCAGCGCTCCATGGTCAAGCGCGGGTTGGCGTTGGTCCGCAGCGCGGAGCGCGCACGTCGGATGTGCTCCATCCAACGCAACAAAGTTTGAGGTTTGACCGCCTGATCGGGTCGGGCCAGCTCTTCGGCCTTGTCCTGATTAATCAAAAGACCCAAGGAGGACTCCCCTCCCAGTCCAGTTATCATCTTGTCTCTGCACCACAACTCCATCAGGCCCAAAGACTGCTTCAAATCCTCCTTGGCCTGACTCCCTTTGGACAGCTCGCCCGCCACCTCCAGCAGATCCGCCATGTCGCCGGCCTGCACCCGCTCAAAAGAGCCGATCACCGCGTCTCGCTGAGCCAAAAAAGCATCGCCAGCCATCTGCAAGGCCCGCCCCAGGCTGCCCTGGGACATGGCCGCCAAGACCAGAGCCCGCTGTGCATCCACGTCCTCGCGTTCCTCAAGGGTCTTGGCGATCACCGCCCGAGGCAATGGACCAAAAGCCAAAACCTGGCAGCGGGATCGCACCGTGGCCAACAGGGCCTCGGGATGGGCCGTAATCAACAGGATGACCGTGTCGTCGCTGGGCTCTTCCAAGGTCTTCAAAAAGCGGTTCTGGCTATTGGCGTTCATGCGCTCCGCATCCACGATCAGCACAACCTTGTATTTACCCAAGTAAGGCCGATTGCGGAAGATGGCCGCCACCTCGTCCAGGTCCGCGTTGCGAATCTGCTGAGAGGGGCTGCGCCCTTTCTCCGGCTCCCGTTCGCCTCGACTCACTCGCTCAGCCTCACAGGCAACCACACGCAAATCGGGGTGGCTGCCGCGGGCGATGCGACCACAAGATTCACAATGCCCACAGGGCTGCTGCTCGGGATCTTGACAGTTCAAGGCGGCGGCAAAGGCCATGGCCACCCGTTCCTTGCCCACGCCATCGGGGCCTGAAAACAGGTAGGCATGGGCGACCCGCCCGTTGGCACGAGCTTTTTCCAAAAGCGCCATGGGTCGTTCATGGCCCAAAATGTCGGGATAGACCGCCACGCATTCCTTCCTTCGCGCACAGAGACGCAACCGCGGGCATTTTCGAGCAAAGCACTTGCGAAGTCAAAGGAATTGGGCCATGGTCGCCCCATGAGCAAAGGCAGGAACGTGGTCCTATTGGGCCTGGTGGTGCTGGTGGCGGCGGGCACTTATGGCCTGCTGATTCACTTCGATCCATTGAGCCGAGTCGAGCCCACCGTGGCGCCACCGCCGAAAAAAACCCTGCCCGTACCAGCTCTTCCAGAGCCCGAGCCGAAACCTGCGCCGCTTGTCGAGCCGGTGCTAGCCCCCGAAACTCCCCCCAGTCTCCCCTCGCCGCCCAAAAAAACCCGCGTCCTCATACGCCCCATACCCAAGCCCATCAATGAAGAGCCTGCACCCGTCAAGGCGGTTATGACCGTCCGCGACACCACCCCACCCGAGCTTGCCCTCATCGAACCGATGGACCGCTCCTTGACCCGCGAGGCGCGCGTCCCCATCCGCGTCCGGGCCGAAGCGGGCGGGCGGGTCGAAGTCGACCACATCGAACTTCGTGAGCAGGCAGGCGGCCTGTTTTCCGGCGTACTTGAACTCAAGCGAGGCCCCAACACCCTCACGGTCACAGCCCTCGACGCGGTGGGCAACAACACAAAAATGACCCTGCGCATAACCTATGTGGACCCCAAAATCGAACGCTCTCAAAAACGCATCGGCGTGCTCCTGGGCAAAATCACCGAAGTGAAAAACTTAGCGGCCGACCTGGACAAACAAAGCGCCGAGCTCGTGGCCCGCATCGACTCCTCCGCCGACGTAGACCTCATCAACAAGCTAAGCCACGAACTACGCGAACTAAGAAACAACCGCCGCGATCTGGTAAAAGAAATCGACCAGGCCATGGACCACTTAGACAACCTGACCCGCTAATTCCAGGGGACGTAGCTTGCGATTTTGCGATTTGGAGAAATTGATGAGAAAAACGCAACAACGTCCCCAAAAAAACACCCCGCAAGTCACCCCGCAAGTCACCCCGCAAGTCACCCTGATGAAAAAAGCGCAACAACGCCCCCCTCTGAATGGAAAAAGACACTCAAAGCCCCTCTTGACCAGCAAGCCCGGCAGTGCCCGGATAAGTAAGCGAATCGAAGCCCTGCGGGAGCTTGCCCGTGTGCAGATGGCCGGACGGGAAAGTCGGCAGGCGGTTTCGGCCCTGGAGCATGCCCTGGTCCTGGCACCGGCCGCGCGCGTCATCCGCCTTGAGTTGGCCCAGGCCTTGTGGCGAAACGGCGAGTTCGACCGGGCCCTGGCCTGGGTTGCCAATCTGGCAAAGGAGGCCGAACCGGGCGCCTCCTTGCTGAAAGCTCGCATCCTTGCGGACTCGGGCCAGGCAGATCAGGCCATCAAAGCTTATGCTCTCGCCCTGGCGCTTTTGCCCGATTCGTCGGAAGCCCGACTGGAACGAGCCGCCGTGGCCCTGCGGACGGGCGACCTGGACTTGGCGAAAACAGACCTGGAGATCCTGCTGAAACACATGCCGGATTCGCACCAGGCTTTGGCTTTCAGAGCCCATCTACACATGGAGCAGGGCCGGCCCACGGAGGCCATCGACGATTTGATCCGCATCCCGGAAAACCAACAGCGCGTGGATCACTTCTTGATGCTGGTACAAGCCCGACACCAGGCAGGCCAAAGCCCCGAAGCCATCGATGCCGTCTTCCGCCGAGGCATCGATCGTTTCCCCGCCGATGGTCGGCTGCACCTGGCTCATGCTCGCCACTTGGCTTCGCTCAGAGGCCAAGACGTGGAAGCCGGCAGGCGGGCCGAAGCCCTTCTCTCCTCCTTGCTTGACGACAAAGCAAAAAAAGCCCCTACCCACTTAAGTCCGTCCGTTCGCGCCCAGGCCCGCTTCCTCTTGGCTGAACTCTTGGCCGAACGAGGCGCCGAGGCGGCTGTCGTCGAGACCCAGTTCCGACTTGGACTGGAGCTTGCGCCCGACGACGCGCGCGGCATGGAAGGCCTGGGCCGGTGTTTGCTCGCTCAGGCGCAAGTCGGCCAGGCCGTGCACTGGCTGTTGAGCGCCGTGCTGGCCAACCCGGAGCGCCCCTCGGTCATCGACAGCCTGGCCCAAGCCTTGGGTGCCATCCGGGACGAAGCCGCCGTACGCCGCTGGCTGGGCCTGCTGCTGTCCGCCATGCCCGAACAAGCCCCGGGGTTGCTGGTCCACATGCTTCATGCGACCCACGAAACCGGCCGCGCCGCTGCAGCGAACGACATGCGACGCGAAGCCCACCGCATGAAAAACAAACTCGCGGTCTCGGCCAGCCGAGCCCGGGCTGGTGGCCACAAAGAAGAAGCCGAGCGCTTAGACCAGCTCTTCGAAGACTGGACCCGCTTTCTCAGCGGCCTTCGCCGTCAAGCCCCGGCCCCTCGAGTCCACACCGCGGCGGGCTTGATCCGGCGGGCCGTGGCCCAGGTCGCGCCCGAGCCCAATCGCATCCAACTGGCCCTGGCCCCGGATCTACCCCTGCTTCGAGTGGACGCACCCGCCACAGTCGACGCCTTCGCCAACCTGATCCACAACGCCCTGGAGGCCTCACCCAAAGACAAGCCAGTCCGAATCGCGCTGCGCTCCATTGACGAAGGCCATTGGCTACGCCTTGCCGTCACCGACCAGGGCCCCGGCATCACAACTGAAAACAGAGACCGAATCTTCGACACAGGTTTCACCGAAGGCAAACCAGGCGGCTCGGGCCTGGGCCTAAGCATCGCCCGACAAGTCATCCAAGCCCAAGGAGGCCGCCTCACCGTAGCCAGCGCCCCAGGCGGCCCCACTACCTTCATCGCCCTACTACCAGCCGAACAAGCCTGGGCCCCCCTACCCAGCCTACTCTTAGAAACCGACTCAAACCTCAAACCCTGAGTCTCCTGCTATTTTTCCAACAAACGCAGAAAGAAAGAGTCGAAGCGAAGATCCAATTGCCTGACCGCATTCTCCCAAAGAACCTGATGTGAAAAACGACTCGCCTGCATAAGCTCAATATAATTTCTGGCGGTATCCGTGGACAAAAACAATCCAGGCAATCGGGGCTGGTCACTTGTCATCCTGCCATGGACATCGACATAGCCACAGTCCTTGAAGTCACTGCCAATCCTGGACACGGTCGAATTGGCGGCGGCAAGTAGAAAGGAAGCCTTCCTTCCGCTCAAGCCGGCATCTTTCATCAGCAACAGGCTTGCCAAATCGGCCCGAAAACTCGTGCCAAAAAGCAAACGGTTGTGAATCATGATGGAGCGCTTTGCCACTTCCGAAGCGGGCAACAATTTCTTGATTCGCATCGACAAGGCAATCCGCTCGGAGGCATTCTGATCGCGCCCGAAAATGCGTAAGAATCGCTTGGGGCATGCATCAAACATGCTCCCAGCCAGCTGCGCATGCAGATCATCACGCACAATCTCTGGGAGTGAGCGAAACATAGAGCCAAGCTTTTGAAAATTGACCAGATCCTGGAAGCGATTCAACCAAGCAGGAATGTCGGTCCACAAACGCGTGTCTCTGCCTGCCAACATGCCGAGCAAAATGGCCGATTCCGGATCAATGATCCCATCGATCATCTCCTCCACCGGCTCCAGCGCCGCGGGGACCCCCAAGGTCACCCAACAGCGCTCCAAAAGTGGAACCACATCGGCTCTAATCTGTTCCCAGGACTTCATCGGCATCAATCTCCAGTTCTTCCAGAATCATGCGTAAGTCGACTCGACGAATGTTCGTATCGTCCAGTGACAAACATACCGCCACCGCCTCCTGAATCTCCCGCAGGGATGGGGCGAGGGCCGCAAGATCCAGTGTGTGTTTTTTCACGCCAGGACTCGCGGCCAGCAACTTGAGGGTCACCATCGTTTGCTTGCTCGCCAGTGCGATCGTCAGGTTTTCAGCTACTTCCAGAATTTCAGACTCTTCGCCAAATTGAGGCGGCGGCGCATGGCTCACCTTAAAGAGGGAGCGCAGCACGTTCGCAACATGATCATTAAGCCACTCTATGCTCAAACCTTGAGCCATGGCGACCGCTCGAACCCCTTCTTCGATCTCTTTGGGCAAGGGACTTGGACTGAGAACATCCACATCAAAAGTTTGATCGCGATGGCCCTTCAAGGCCAAGGCCGCCCCACCCACCACCAACAACCGGCACTTGAATTTCGGATGCTTTATGCTCAACCAATCTGCAAGTAAGATCAGATTGTGAGCAATCTCGCCTTGATCCGATTTGATTTTCATTGATCCAAGATAGCGGAGTGTTGCAATTATTGCAATTTTATTTCCGTTTGTTGCAACACCGGCACCCTCCGTCCTCGAAATCCTCGAAATTCTGAATCTTAGATCTGACCCTGTTCTACACCCACAATAGCCCGAGCTTTCTTGGATACGGACAGGCGAATGTGATTACCCACATCAAAACGTGTGTACGAGGTCAGATCAACTTCATGTTCTTCATCGTGCACGGTGAAGTGGTAATATGCTCCGTGTTTGGCGTGGGCTTCTCTCTTTTTCTGAATAGGCCCCTCAACCACATCTTTGAGTTTGTGGGTCAAATCATCTTTGAGATCATGCTCCTTCGCAGAGGACTCCTCGACTGATCGAAAACCTAACCAAGCCATCCAGAACATTCCTGCGGCTGAAGGCCAAAAAAGGATGGCTGTAACCAACTCGCCCATCGACAACGGAGCAAGAAGGAATCCCACGCCCGTCATTACGACGAAAAAACAGGCGAAGGTGATAAACAGTTCGCCTGAGCGTGAGTGCTCATCAAGCATCTGCTGCAGTCGGCCTACTTCCTCTGGTGTCATTGGGTCGCCCGTCATAATGCCTCCGGTCTAATCATAAACTCATCGCAGCCCGCATACGACCCTGATGGCAGGCCTGGTCAAAACCGAATGACTGGTGGCCGAGGCCCGTATCAAGAACCTCTAGCGTCGCCGCCAGGCCAGGAAGAGCAAGCCCAGCAAGAACAAGCCCGATCCTGCGGTCCCGCCGGTCTGACCGCAGCCGCAACCGCCGTCGCCTGCTTCGGTGCCCGGCATGAAGCTGTGGACTTGGGTGGGGGCATCGGCCGGATCGCTGCTTTGGTTGGACAGGGGTGCTGAGTCAAAGGCCTCTAAGTAATACTCTACGCCTTGCTCGGTTACTGCTTCGGCGGGGATGCTGCCCAGATAGTGACCGGCCTCTGCGCCGTCCTCATCCATGATCACGAGGGTGAAGTCCTCGATGGCGCCTAGCACACGATAGTAGAGGTTGACCTGGGCCACGCCGGAGGCGTCGGTGACTCTTGCTTCCAGGTTCACGGCCAGGCCGATGGCCGCGCCGTCGCTCACCGGCGTGTGCACGATGACCGGGCCGTCCACGTCATCACCCTCGCCCGCCACCATGAAACTGTGGACTTGGCCCGGGGCACCCGCCGGATCGCGGGAGACGTTCTGGCTGTCTGATGCATCGCTGGCCTCCAGGTAGTACTCCACGCCGGGCTGCTGCACCAGCGCCGCCGGGATGGTTCCGCTGAACCATTCACCGTCGGCGCTGGTCATGATCGAGCCCACCAAAACACTGGTGCCCGCGGCCCGGAAATAGACCATGACCGAATCCACGCCGGCGCTGTCGGTCACTTGGGCCTCCAATAGCACGTCTTCGCCCGCGGGCTGACCATCGGCAATCGGCGTGTGGACGATGACCGGCCCCTCTTCGTCGAGTAGCTCCACGGCCACCACGAAGGGTGCCGCCTGCCCGCCCTCCGGCAAAGAGGATAGATTGCTCGCCGGCGAGGCATCGGAGGCCGTGATGTAGTAACTCACCTGCGGCGCCAACACGCTCGAGCCCGGAAAACTTGCCACATAGACGCCTTGCGTCTCCTCGACCATGGGCACCTCGGCCCACAGACCCGCGATGCTCACGTACAGATTGACCTCTGCCACGCCCGAGGGGTCGGACACGGTGGTCCGGATCTCCAAATCCACGCCTTCCGGCACGGGCCCCGCCACCGGCGTGTGCTGAATGCTGGGACCGGCCTCATCACTGACGGTCACGGTGAAGGCATAGGGGGCGGAGGCACCATCCACGGGCAGACTGGCCTCGTTGGCGTTGGGCGAGGCATCCACCGCTTCGATGTAATACTCCACGCCGCCTACTGTCACCAGGCCGGCTGGGATGTTGCCCTGATAGCTGTCGCCACCCGAGCTGCTCATGGTGATGGCCGTGAACCCACCCCCACCCATCACGCGGGCGTAAGCCGTGACCTGGTCAAGGCCCGACGCATCGCTGACCGTGGCTACCAGACCCACGGGAAGGCCCGCGGGCTGACCGTCGCCGATGGGGTTGTGACTGATGAGCGGCGACTCGTTGTCTTCCGGCTCAACGCAGGCGTCGTTGCTCGCACCGGGGGTGCCCGCATCTCCGCCGGACATCAAGCTTTCCGAAACGCACCAGTTGGCGCTGTCGTCGTTGGCCATGGCGTCGGTCTGGTCGGGGTCCAAACCCATACTGGCCCCCGAGGTGAGCGGGAAGGTCACCGAGTCATACTCCACCCGATCCAATTCCTGCTCGCCCGCCCAAATGACTATCTCATCGGCGTTGTTGGCCAGGGTGAAGCCGCTGTAAACATAGTCCACCGTCACGCCACCATTGAGCTGTGCATCCGCCGAGCGACCCAAGACCAAGAATCCACCGGCTGTCACCCAGACCGGCTGGCCCTGGCCATCCACGGTGAAACCATCCGAGTCGTTGTCGCTGATGTTGAGACCGTTGAGATCGATGTCGGCAGCGGTGGGATTGTACAGTTCAAACCACTCGCCCAGGGTGTCGCTGACGGCCGAGGGATCGGCCATGATCTCGGTGATCACCAAATCGCCCTCGGCCAATTGGAAGTCTTTCACCACGCTGAAATGGAACCAAGTACCAGGCGCGTCCGCGGGGCTCGTGCCGCTGTTTCCGGCAGCCGATGCGTCCGTGGCCGCCACGTAATACTCCACGCCCGGACGTCGTACGCTGGCTGCCGGAATCTCCGCTGAATAAACGCCACCTGTCTGGTCCGCCATGGGGGCCGAGACGAAGAGGCCGCCACCTTCCATTCGGTAGTACAAAGTCGCGCTGTCGACACCCGAAGAATCGGTGATGGTGGCTTCCACCAGGACAGGCACGTCTTCTTGCTGTCCATCGGGCAATTGGCTGACCGAAATGCTGGGGGCGGAGCCGTCACCCTCTTGCACGGAGAAAGTCAGCACGCTGCCCGGGGCCGAAGCCGGCTCGAATCCCGCGTTGGCCTGGGCCGAGGAGTCCACGGCCGCGATGTAATACTCCATGCCCGGGGCCTGCACTGCCGCGCCCGGCATGCTGGCGCTATAAGTGTCACCCGAAGCACTCATACCCAAGGCAACAAAACTTCCGCCGCTCTGGACTCGGTAGTGCAAAGTGGCCGAAGCCACGCCGGAAGGATCCGTGATGTTGGCGGTCACGACCACCGCTTGGCCCACGGGCTGGCCGGGGGCGACGGGCTCATGAATGATGGATGGCGGACTCAGATCGGCCACGGAAAAGCTGTGACGCATGGTGGGCGCGTTGTCCGGGTGGGTGGCCAAATTGGGCGTGGCCGCCGTGTCTTGGGCCTCGATGTAGTAGTCCACCGCCGGCAACTGCACGACCCCGGCCGGTATGCTGGCGCTGTATTGGCCGCCCGCACCGGGCATGTCCACCACCGAGTACGTCGGCTGGCCCTGGGTCCGATAGTAAAGTCGCACCGAAGCCACGCCCATGTTGTCGGTGACGGTTGCTTGCACGGCCACGGCCTGTCCCTCGGCCTGCCCGTCCGCCACCACGCTGTGCACGATCTGCGGCGGCTGAGCATCCACGGAACCCAGGACGTGGGCGATCATGGTGTCGCTGTCTACGCCCCCGTCGTCGTCGGTCACCGTTAAGGTCACGGTGTAGTCCCCGGAGGAGGCGTATTGATAGAAAACCACCAACCCGGTGGCGTGGTCACCATTGCCGAAGGCCCAGTCGTAACGCACGATGCTACCATCGGAATCGGTGGAACCCGTGCCGTCGAAGCGTATGTCCTCACCCACGTCCGCAAATGCATCGCTGGGTCCCGTATCAGCCACCGGTGCCAGGTTCACCTCCACAAAGACCACATCCACGTCGATGGCACCGTCGTCGTCGGTGACCGTCAAGGTCACGTTGCGATCCGTACCGCCGGAGAAGGCATGCTGGACCACGGCACCACTGTCGAACTGCCCGTCGCCGAAGTCCCAGGCGTAGTTCACCACCGTGCCGTCCGGATCGTAAGAGCCTGAACCGTCAAAGGTCACGTTCTCGCCTTCCTGCACCACCCGGTCGGGACCGGCCTCGGCGATGGGCCACTTGTTGGCATCCGGGTTGTACTCGTAAGCGCCCATGTCCGGCTCGGCCGTCGAAGAGTTATTGCCATCGATGGGGCGCGTGGCCCCCTCCGCGTCCGAGATGGAGGTGCTGGCCGGATCCGCCTGATCGATGAGTGTCGATATTTCCAACAAATGGTAATTCCCCAGGGAGGTATCGACGAAGTTGGGGTTGTCGCTCCGCGAGTTGGCACCAATGCTCACGCTTTGTCGGTCAGTGCCGTGGCCCCATACGTTGTTGTAGTCCTCGCTGAAGCTCGTGTAATAGGAGTAAAGCCCATAGCTCGAATTGTTGGTCACGATGCTGGAGTTCAGATCCACGGAAAGAGTGTAGTTATTCTCCCAGGCGTAGACACCGCTTCCTCCGTTGTCGGAGATGGTGGCATGCAAAATATCGGTGTGGTGCGTCCCCGAATTATTGTAGACATAAACCCCGTGGTTGCTGTTGCCAAAGGCCACCAAGTTGATTAAGTCGGGATCGGCATTGCTCACATAAGCCCCGCTGCCGCCGCAGGCATGCAGCAACAATCCGTCAAAAACCGGATCGCCCCCGTCGACCTGCAAACCATGGGAGCTGGCACCTGCGACCTCACTCTGGCCTACCAGGTTCGTGGAATCGGCCTGGGACCAAATGCCGATCTTGGCGTGCTCAATGATGGCCTTAGACACTGAAGAGCTTGAGGCCGAAGGATAGAAGTGCAGACCGTACCAATGGCCGGCAGATGGTGTGCCGGAATCGGAGCGGAAGGTGACAGGCGAAAGGCCCGTACCCGCCACCACCAAACGCCCCAAAACTCGCAGCTCGACCAGGTCGACGTCCTCGTTACCGCCCATGTCGTCACTGTTGGCGACCACCCGAATCTCGCTACCGGCTCCGATGGTTAAAGTCACCCCAGCTTCGACGGTGACATCGCCAAGCAACACAAAAGGTCCGCCGGCTGCCGTCCATTCAACGCTGTCGTAGAGATGTCCCCGCAAACCCACGGTGGGCAAGTTGTCGGTGTAGGCCAAGGCACCCATGTCCCCACCGCCGGAGGCATGAAGTCGAGCCGGTGAATTAGAAGTCAGCCGTAAATCTCGAATCAACTCATCGGCGAAAAGCGGGTTTTCGCTCATGGCACCGGTGCCGGCGGTCACGCTCTGGTAGTTGGTGTCATGGCCCCAGACCAAATTGTGATCCGCGCTAACCGAAGTGTAATAAGAATAAATGCCATAGCTGGAGTTACTGACCACCACATTGTCCCGCACCGTGGCGCTCAGTGTGTAGTTGTTCTCCCAAAAATACAGGCCCGAGCCTGAATTGAAGGCCACCGTATTGAACTCGATAAGGCTCTCGTGGGTGCCCGAATTGTTGTAAGCGTATATTCCATGGCCGGCGTTGTCGTGGACTTGACAACGTCGGATGTTGGGACTTGCGTTGCGTATGAAAATGCCATCGCTGGCGTTGTCCCGCACCACCAAATCTTCGAAAGTGGCGGCCGATTCGTTGTCCAGATGCAGGCCATCGTTGCTGCAGTCATGAATTTCACTGCGCTGCACCACGTTGCCCGCCGGGGCCTCACAATGCACACCGTTTTTGGCATGACGAATGGCGGCATAGTCGATGAGCGATCCGGTCGAAGAATCCGACAGCCACACGCCGTACCAATCACCGGAGACCGGGCCAGCCGCATCGGAGCCCAACACCACCCTGGTGCTCTCCGTACCATCGGCAATCAGCCGACCGAGTACCCGCAACTCGCAAAGGGTTTCCTCCAGGCCACCTCCCATCAGATCCGCGCCGGCGGCGAATTGCAGCTCAGCACCGGGAGCGATGGTTAAGGTCACACCCGGCTCCACGGTCAAATCGCCCACCACGTTGTGCACCCCGGCAGCCAAGATAGTATTGGTATAGAAGTGACCGGCCAAAACAGGCGTGATGTCACCCGCATAAGCCAAGGCCCCAAGGTCCGTACCGGCGGAGGCGTGCAGGCGAGCCGGCGAATGAGAACTGGGGGTCAAATCGCGACCCAGCGCGTCAACGAAGAGGGGATTTTCGCTCATGGCACCAAGGCCGGCTGTCACGCTCTGGTAGTCCGTGCCATGGCCCCAGACCAGGTTGTGGTCCGCGCTGACCGAAGTGTAATAAGAGTAGATGCCATAGCTTGAGTTGCTGACCACCACATTGTCCCGCACAGTGGCGCTCAGAGTGTAGTTGTTCTCCCAGAAATACAGTCCCGAGCCCGAATTGTAGGCCACTGTATTTTGGATCACATGTGGCTCATGAGTACCCAAATTATTGTATGTATAAATGCCGTGACCGCTGTTGTCATAGACTTGGCAATGATGAATGTCCGGGCTTGAGTTGCGCAGGTAGATGCCAGCGTCGCCGTTACCAAAGACAGACAGTCCAGCCAACTCGGCCGATGCGTCGGTGGTCAAGTAAACACCGTTATCGACACAGTCGTGCACCGAGCCGCCCGAGACCACGGGAGCGCATGACTCTATCCAGAGTCCAATTTCGCAGGAATCCATCTCACAGTCGTTCAAGTTGACTGCCCCGGCAGAGACCAAATGAATGCCATGCTCGCCGTATTCCACTCGGGCCCCGCTCACCTCACCCGTTGCGCCCGCCAAAAAAACAATGCCGTAAAAATCCCCTGCGACCGGGCTTGCCGATTGACTGGCAAAGACAGCCGGATTCACAGCCGATGCGTCAACCTGCAAATGGCCCTCGATGCGCAGTTCGGCAAGGCTAGCGTCCAACCCGCTGGCCTGGCTGTCGGCACCTGCTGCAAACTCCACCCGAACACCGGCTTCCACTGTCAGGGTCACACCCGAAAGCACGGTCACGTCCCCACCAATGCGGTACGGCGAGCCGGTCACGGCCCAGATCTGGTCGCTGTTGATGGTGCCGGCCGGCACGTCGGTTTGGGCCAGGGCGCTGGAACCCACGGACAAGGTCAACATGGCTACGAACAGGCGCAGAATCGATTTCATCGTTCTTCCTCCACTCCGAAAAAGTCTTCAGGTCCGCCAATGGACGGATGGATTCTTCGAATTCGCAGCCGATTCTAACCCGCAAACAGAACAAAGTCGATCGGCAGCTGGCCGCTGTCCTTGGATGGCATTGCAGGACCGAGCAAAAGCCGGTAAACTCCCGGCCATCCTCAACAAGGGAGAATATCCACCCCATGTCCGGCATTGTCCTGGTGATCGATGACCAGCCTGAAGTGGGCCAGTTGCTCAGCGAACTACTCGCCGAGCGCGGCCGGGAGACCGTCTTGCTTCAAGACGGAGACCGGGCCCTGGCTTGGCTTGCCGAGCATCCGGATGAGGCCGACCTGGTCATCTTGGATCTGGATTTGGGTCCGGGCCGCCGGGACGGCTTGTCGGTCCTGCCGGACATCAAACAGGCCTTCGCCGACCTGCCGGTGGTTATTCTGACCGGCAAGGGCACGGTGGATGAAGCCGTGCGAGCCATGCAGTTGGGTGCCACCGACTTCGTGGCCAAGGATACGCGCCTGGGCGCGCGCATTGCTCTGCAAATGGACAAATTGGAACGCATGCTGTCCGTGGCGCATGACAACCGGCGACTCAGACAAGAAAACCGCCTGCTCAAAGAGCAGGCCGGCATGGCCCAGACCATGGTGGGTGCCGAGGGGGGACTGGCGCAGATCATGGCCCAGATCCGCGCCCTGGCCGACATCCCCCGCCCCGTGCTCATCCTGGGTGAGCGAGGCACCGGCAAGGAACTGGTGGCCGCGGCCCTGCACGAACACAGCCGGCGAAAAGACGCCCCCTTCATCACGGTCAACTGTGCAGCCCTGCCGGAAGGCCTGGCCGAGGCCGAACTCTTCGGGGCGGCCAAGGGAGCCTACACCGACGCCAAAGAAGGCCGACCCGGCAAATTTGAGTTGGCTGACGGAGGCAGCCTCTTTTTGGACGAGGTGGGCAACATGCCCATGGCCTTACAGCAAAAAATCCTGAGGGTGCTCGAGTACCAGCGCTTCGAGCGGGTGGGCTCCGGGGTCGAGCTTTCGGTGGACGTGCGCATCACCGCCGCCACCAACGCAGACTTAGAAACCGAAATGCTGGCGGGTCGTTTCCGCCGAGATCTCTTCGATCGCCTGGCCTTTGACACCATCCGCGTTCCTCCTCTGCGTGAGCGTCGCGAAGACATCCCGAAGCTGGCCAAGCACTTCATTGAACGCTTTCGACGAGAGGTAGCTGGATTGAAATGCGAAGGCATCGACGACGACGCCCTCGCCTTGCTACAGAAACTGCCCTTGGATGGCAACGTGCGCGAGCTCAAGCACCTGGTGGAACGGGCAGCCTACCGTTGCCAGACAAAAAACATCGAGGCCAAGGATCTGCAGCTCGGCCCCTTGCCCGGACCCAAGCCCGCGCTGGAAGGCGGCTTCCAGGAACAAGTCATGACCTTCGAACAGGACTTATTGCGACAAGCCATGAAAGGCCGCAACATCAAAGAAGCGGCGAAGACCCTTAATCTAGGTTACGACCAGATGCGGCGACTGGTAAAAAAACACGCCATCAAGACACAATGAGCCCTGTCGGCCACATCCTGCTCGCCGATGACGACGAGTTTTTCCGCGCCATGACCTCAGAGCAACTCAGCACCCAGGGTCACCGGGTGCGCACCGCGAACGACGGGGTCATGGCGGTGGCCATGGCCGAGGCCGAGCTGCCCGACCTCATTCTTCTGGATTTGGTCCTGCCCCAGATGGACGGCCTGCAGACCCTCCAGGTCCTGCGAAACAACCCCCGGACCGCCCAGGTGCCCGTCTTCATGGTGACGGCGCTCCAGGATGAAGACAGCCTCCTGCGCAGCCTGCGCCTGGGCGCCGAAGACGTGTTACGCAAGCCCATCAACCAGGAAGAGCTGCTGCTCAAGGTCGACAATCGGCTGCGCCGAAAACACAGAGAAGACAGTCTCAACGACTTGATCAGCCAGCACCTGGATCCCTCGGTGGCTTACCAATTGCTCCATCAACATCAGCCCGGCCAGCGCTTGAGCATGCGCCGCACCCACATCTGTGTCCTTTTTTCGGATCTCAGAGACTTCACCCAGGTGGCCGAATCCATCGAGCCCGAGCAAACCGCCTGGCTGCTCAACACCCTGTTCGAAGAGTTGGTGGCCTGCGTACTGCGCTATGGCGGCACCTTGGACAAATTCCTGGGCGACGGCCTGATGGCCCTCTTCGGTGCCCCCATCGATTACGCCGACAAAGAAAACCGAGCGGTCTGGGCCGCATTGGACATGCTCAGTTGTCTGGAAAAATTGGATGAACGTTTTCGGCCCCTGACCGGCCGAAGCGTGGATCTGGGTATCGGCATCGCCGCCGGTGAGGTGGTGGTGGGCCCCCTGGGTTCACAGACTCGCATGAACTATACGGCCATCGGCGATCCGGTCAACGTAGCCGCTCGCCTGACCGCCAGGGCCAAAGGGCGTGAAATCATCATCAGCGACAAGGTGGCCCATGCCCTGGATGGACAGATCATCGTAGACCCCATGGAGGCTGTACAACTCAAGGGAAAAAGCCAGGCCCAAGCGCTTTTCAGGGTCCGCTCCGGCCAACGGGTGGAAGTGGCCCTGCGACGCAAAACTTGAGCAAAACGGCGATTCACGCCGATGTAGTTGTCTTGAATCGGCGAAAAGCACCACCTCATGTGCAGGGCGGGGGAAAAACTCAGACATTCCGTCACCCAATAAGCACCAAGGTCCTGGCACGAGACTTGCGAAACCCCAAGCTAGAAAACAGGCCAAATAAAAAAGGAGTCGGTCATGGGTATCTTGTCAAGAATCAACGACATCATCAGGTCCAACCTAAACGAACTCATCTCCAAGGCGGAAAACCCCGAAAAACTCTTGAGGCAGGCCATCTTGGACATGGAAGAGCACCTGCGTCAGGCCCGCAGGCAGGTCACCAACTCGGTGGCCAGCGAAAAACAACTCGAAAAGAAGCGAGCATCACAGCTGGCCTCCTCCGCCAAGTGGGAACGACGTGCCGAACTGGCCTTGGCGAATGGAGACGAGGATTTGGCCCGCCAGGCCCTGATGCGTAAGGACGACTTCGACGGCGTGGCAGAGGGCCTGGACGAACAAATTCGTCTCCAGCGAGAATATGTTGGCGCCCTCAAGCAAAGCCTGAGCTCCTTAGAAGACCGCCTGCGGGAAGCGCGCAGTAAGAAAAACGCGCTCATCGAAAGGGCGGCCTCGGCAGGCGAACGCCGCAAGACAGCAGAGGCCATGGACCCCGTAGCGGACAAAGCCCCCATCGCCGAAACCCGGGCCCACGACACCTTCGAGCGAATGGAAGACCGTGTGCTGGAACTGGAGAGCAAGGTCGAGGCCTTTGTAGAGATGGCCGAGCCCCTGGAGAAACAAGAGGTGGACAGCCATCTGGATTCCCGCTTTGCATCCATGGAGAAAGATCGGGTCCTGGATGAAAAAATGGCGGCCCTGAAAAAGAAACTGGGCATGGGCCAAGAGGATAGCTGAGTCATTGATTTCGTTTGACTTGCTAAGGACCGAGCCGTATCGTCGGCTCATTCGGGAATATCGAATTCCGAGGGTCCGAGGAGAGGATCATGGGCATCCTTGAACGCACAAGAAATGTGGTGCGCTCCGACCTGAACGACCTGGTTCGGCGCGCACGGAACCCGGAGGCGACCTTGGACGCCTACCTGGATGACCTGAAAAGTGTCCAGGCCGAGGCTCAAAGTCTGGCCGCCGCCGAATCCGCCGAAGCCGACATGGTGCAATCTCGCCTGAGGGACCTGAAAGCCGCGGGGAAAAACTGGCGCGACAAGGCCCGCACCTTACTCAAACGCGGTGACGAGGAACTGGCCCGCTCTGCCCTGGACAAACAGCTGGATTTGCAGCCGGAACTGGAAGAACAAGAGGACATCCTGAACCAACGCCAGTCTGCGTTGGACATCTTAGACGATAGCTTAGAGGCCCTGCGCCTGCGCATCGCCGAGGTGTCCCGCAAGCGCCGAGAGCTGCGCTACCGCCGGGAAGTCCTGCAGGCTCGCTCCGAACTGCACAAGGCCATGGGCAAGCTGGATCCCGAGCAGGATCGGCCCATCCTGGAATCAGCCGAACAGGGTGTGGCCCACGCCGAGAGCCAACTCGAGGCCGCGGAGAGTATGGACGCCGAGCGGGTGGAAAATCGCTTCCGGCGATTGGAAGCGGCAGAGCGCCGCCGGGAACGCCAGCAGGCCGTGGATGAAGCATTAGAAAACCTAAAGCAAGAACTCGACGAAGAGTGACGCCATGATCGATCTGGTCAACGAAGAAGAACGGGTGGCCCATTTGACGGGCCAAGGTTTCGAGGAGCTGCTCTTGGCCCTCGACAAGGAAAACCCGTCCGATCTTTGCGACCGGTACGCCGAACTGAGCGACCGTTACATGGTTTTGCAGTACAAGGGCCAACGCAGTGCCGAGGAAACCCTTGCGCTGGACCGCCTGGACAGCGCCTTCAGCATGTTGCTGGGTGAAGCCGGATTCTTGGTGCTCGCAGGAAGATTGATGGCCCTGGAACACAGCGCCAAAGGCTGTGCCGGCGTCTTTCGTCTTGCCGGGGTCTCAGCGACCGCCCTTTTGCAAACACGCCTGGAACTCGCCAAGATGGCCGAGCTCATCAGGCTGGACGGCTTGCGTGGCCCGATACCGGCGGAAGGCGACCGACTCCTCTTCCACGCCAGCCGAGCTGACCGGGCTGCAGCGGCCCTGCTGGAGTTGCACGGGGTAGGCGGATGGTGGGTTCCTCTGGCAAGAGCGGGACTGGCCCGCCGCAGCTTGAATCGACTCTTCGACGAATTGGGCGAATTCCAGGCCCCGAACGAGGCTTGGCAGGCGGCCGCCCGATTGCTCCGGCCGGACCGGGTTTCGGCCGGCGAGCAAATACGTCGATTGAAAATCTGTTATCGTCTAGCCGGCATCGCCGATTGTTGGACCATCGCCGGGAGCGTAAAAGAAAAAGTACGCGACCTGGCCGAACTGGTGCGCGAGGGGCTTGGAGCATGAGCCCCTTGTCCAAGAAAGGAGGTCGCACCCCATGATGACCTTCTATTTCATCTGCTTGTTGATAGGCCTGGTCTTTTCGGTCCTTTCCTTCATCTTCAGCGGTGGCTTCGAGGCCTCGGTGGATGCGGACGTAGGGACCGGCCTGGACGTGGACGCCGATGGCGACATCGCCGGCGGGGACGCCGGCGTCGGCGACGTTCACTTCCCCCTCTTCAGCCCGGTGGTCATCGCCACTTTCGTTGCCGCCTTCGGTGCCGGCGGCATCATCGGCATGAAGGTTTTCGCCATGGTGCCCGCCATGAGCCTCCTGGTGGCCATGGGCTTCGGCCTGGGCATCGGTCTTTTGGCGGGTTTCGTGGTCATGAAAATCTACAAACACCTGCAATCCAACGCCATCACCACGGCCCAGAGTCTGGTGGGCAGCTTGGCCGAGGTGATTGAACCCATCCCGGCCGAAAGCGTGGGCGAGATCCTCTTCTCGGGCAAAAGCCAGCGCATGTCCGGCCCGGCCCGATCTGAAGAGAAAAAAGATATCAAACGACACGCCATGGTCACCATCACGAAAGTGGTGGGCGGCCTGTACATCGTACGCGAACACATAGACGAAAAACTGCGTGATGCACAGGCGGAAGAAAGCAAGCCGGAAAAAGAAACCAACACCAACCCAATGGTTTGAATTAATCCATTTATCCCTGGGAGGATAAGCCATGTTTGTCGATCTCATGCATTCGCTGACCAGCATTTTCGACGAGGTCAGCAGCGAAGCCGTCTACGCAACCATCGCCGTGGTGGTGGTCTTCTTCCTGCTCATCGTCGTACTCATCAAGCGCTACATGAAAGTCGGCCCCAACGAGGCCATGATCATCTCCGGCGCCTTCACCAATGGCGTGCCCAAGGTGGTCCACGGCGGCGGCGCCTTCGTCTTGCCGGGCGTCCAAAAGGCCGAAATCATCAGCCTGGAGGTCATCACCATCGACGTGCGCACGCCTGAGGTCTACACGGAAAAGGGCGTCGCCATCATCGTCGACGGCATCGCCCAGATCAAAATCCACGCCACCGAGCAAGCCATCCGCACGGCGGCCGAGCAGTTCCTTGGTCGGGGTCGCAACGAGATCATGAACGTGGCCAAGCAAACTTTGGAAGGCCATCTGCGCGCCATCCTGGGCCAGATGGAAGTGGAAGACATCTACAAGAACCGGGATATGTTCGCCATCAAAGTACAAGAAACCTCGGCCACCGACTTCGCCAAAATGGGTCTCCAGATCATCAGCTTCACCCTGCGAGACATCAAGGACAACGAAGGGTACTTGGACGCTTTGGGTAAGCCCCGGCTGGCCCAGGTCAAACGCGACGCCGTGGTGGCCCAGGCCGAAGCGGACCGGGACTCGCTCATCAAATCGTCCCAGGCCAAAAAAGCCGGTGAGACCGAGCGATTCCGTCAGGAAACGGAAATCGCCGAGGCCAACCGGGACTACAACGTCTCCTTGGCCGAGTACCAGGTGACAATCAACGAACGCAAGGCCAAGGCCGACCTGGCCTACGACCTGTCCAAGTACAAAAAATCCCAAGAGGTCAAAAAGGAAGAAATCCAGATCGAAGTTATCGAGAAAGAACAGCGAATTATCGTGCAGGAAAAAGAAATCCTGCGCAAGGAAAAAGAGCTGGACGCCACGGTCAACAAACCCTCCGACGCCCGCCGCTACGCCGTGCAGGTGCAAGCCGACGCCGAGAAGTACAAGATCGAAGCCGAGGCCGCCGGCCACGCCCTGGCCCAAAAGGCCCAGGGCTTCGCCGAGGCCGAAGTCATCCAGGCCACGGGTGACGCCGAAGCCGCCTCGACCAAGGCCCGCGGCCTGGCCAAGGCCGATGTCATCAAAGCCCAGGGTCTGGCGGAAGCCGAGGCCATGGCCAAAAAAGCCGACAGCTGGAAGATGTACAATGAGGCCGCCATCACGCAGATGTTCGTCGACGTGCTGCCCGAGCTTGCCAAAAACATCACCGAGCCTTTGAGCAAAATGGAAAAAATCGTGTTGGTCAACTCCGGCGGCGAAAGCGCGGGCATGAGCAAGATCACCGGCGACGTGGCCAACATCATGGCCCAACTGCCTCCGGTGGTCGAAGCACTCTCCGGCGTGAATTTGGGCGACATGATCAAACGCATCCCGGGCATTAGCAAGTCCGAACCGGCCAAGAAGTGAGGGGCGAAGAAACGCCCTCTTGGGAGACGCGATGAGGCTGAATGAAGTCATCCGTCGCAACGCCGCCTTCGTCCAGCAAGGACTCCCCCAAAAGGCCATCGATGGCCAGGGGCGCCTGCTGGTGGTGGCCGCCAGTTGCCCGGAAATGGCCGGACTGCTGGACCGGGCCCTGGGGCTTGAGCCCATGGGGGCTGTGGTGGTGCAGCTATCCGGCGCATGGGGCGGTAAAAACGGCGAGGAATTGATGCGCTCGGTGGCCTTGGGCCTGTATGTACACGGCTGCGATGAAATCCTTGTGGTGGGTGCCGACCAGGCCGCCGACTGCCCACCCAAACGGCAAGTAATCAACAACGCCCTGCAAGCCGCCGGCCTCGAAAAAGGCGGCCGGGATTCAGAAAAGATCTTGAAGCTGGCCCAAGGGCCCAACTCCGTCGGCTCCGGGGTCGCGGAAACCGTGCGCCTGCTCAAACATTCGCCCTATGTGCCCGTTTCAACACCCGTGCACGGGGCCATCTTAGAGTTGGACACCGGCCTCCTGCGCCTGACCGACAAAGACGAGTCGCGCCTGCAAGCCGGTGTTCAAGCCCGAGAGCGAAAAACCAAAAAGGCGACCAGCAAAGCTGTGGACGACTTTCCTCTGCCGGAGTTGCCGGAGATCCCGCTGCCCGAATTGCCCGAACTTGACTTAGACGCCCTGATGACGGCGGCCACGGCCAGCGCGGACGAGGCCAAGCCCAAACCCAGCAAGAAGGCCCAGGAATATGGACAGGCACAGAGCGGCGACTTCAAGGCGGGCCCTCTCAATGCAGAGGCGCTAAAAATCGCTCCGACCAGCCTGCCCCAGGCACAGACCCATGGACTGGTGCCGATGGCCCCCCCCCAGGCGACTTCACTCGGTGCTGCCTTTGATCTTCCAAAGGGTGCCGACATCCAAGACACGGGTCTGGGCTCCTACGACCACCTCATGCCCGGGCAACCGGAAGAGTTGGAGGCCAAGTCGTCCAGGCCGGCAAGGCCTGATGTCAAGGCCCGGGCCTCAAGCATACGCAAGCCCAAGCAAAAGCCCAAGCCATCGGCCCGCGCCCGGCCCAAAATACGGGCTGAACGACCGGAGGTCACACCCATCGCGCAAAAACCGAGCCACGCCCCTGCGGCGCAGCCCTTGGGCGAGCGGGTCTTGGACTTTGCCGACGATACGCCCTCGGATGATGGCCCAACCATGGTGGACATCCGGGGCGGCTACGTCTCCCAGGAGGGCATGGAGAGCCCCCTGGACGCGGATCTGCAGCGAGCCCTCATCAAGTTGACCCGCTTTCTGGCTGACGAGTTCACCCAAGTTGAAAGGGACGACATACGAAGCAAAGTCCGTCGAGCCAACCAGCAGGGTCAGGACTTGGGCGAGCTAATCAAACTCATGATCAGCCCGGTCTTGAAACTGGGCAAGAAACGCTATGCTGTCATCAACGAACTCTTGAAAATCAAAGAAGACCTGCCCAGTCAAACCAGGCAGGTGGCGGTGGCTTTGCTCGATGAAACCATCAAGGGAGTCTGAGTTTTGAAAACCTCTCTTCTGTGCTGCGCGACCCTTCTGTGCCTACTGAATCAGGCTTGGGCCCAAGAAGAGGCCCCATTGACCCCGGGGCTTTTCACCCCCTCCCCGGTGGCATCCAAACAGCTTGGTCTGCGCACAGCCTACCATCACCACAGCAACCAGGACCAAGCCAGCCTGCTCTTCACGGCACGTTGGGCGCTGTTGGATGATCGCTTGGGGCTTTCTCTGGTCCTGCCCGGCGGCTGGTCCAGGCCCAGCTATGCGGACATGCGCTTTTCGTACGGTGACGTGGAGCTGGGCGTCATGTGGAATCTATACCGCGAGCCGACCGAACAAATGCACTTCAGTCTGGGCCTGGATCTGACCGCGCCCACCGCCCGCATTGGAGAGAACAAGCATATTGACGCCCTGATCGCCGGCCGCGAGTTCGACGACAGCAACTACGGCAAACGCGCTTCCTTGACCAACCAAATCCTGGTGGAGGTCGGGCTGGCCCCCAAGCTCAACATCGGCGTCCGGCCTTGGCTGGCCTTCGGCATGAACCTGGGTACAGTCAGCCTGCAGGCGGCCGCCGGGCTGCAATTGCTCATCATGGATCGCGTGGAAGAAGCGCTCTACTTCCAGGACAAACGCTTCGGTGCTCTGGCCTTCTTCGATCTGGCGGCACCGGTGCGCTTGAACGAGCAGCTGGACCTTGTGGCCGAATTCCACAGCCTCTTGGCCCTGGGGGATCTCCACGGCACAGGGTTCGCCTTCACCCTGGGCGGCCGCTACCGCTTCGAACAAGGGCTGGAGGCTGCCTTTGGATTACAACTCCCCCTGGGGGTGGACGGCGAAGGCGAAGATGACGACCTCATGCTGGGTCGTGCCAGCCACGCCATCTTGAGCCGGCGACAAGTCAGTGTCGTCCTGGATCTGGCATACCGATTCTAATCTGCCCTTGGGAGGATGAACATGCGCCAGGTCGACTTGGACTCGGGACGCATCGAAGTGCGGCAAGCCGACATCACCACCTTGCAGGTCGACGCCATCGTCACGGCAGCCAACGCACAATTGGTCGGTGGTGGCGGTGTGGACGGGGCCGTACATCAAGCGGCGGGTCCTCGGCTGCTTGATGCCTGTCGAAAAATAGGCGGATGCGAAACAGGCTCGGCGGTCATCACCATGGGCTATGACCTGCAAGACCGGGGCGTACAATACGTAATCCACGCAGTGGGCCCCATCTGGCGCGGCGGCGAGCAGAACGAAGAAGCTCTTTTGGCCGAGGCCTACGCAAAAAGCCTGGAACTCGCCGACACACACGAATGCCAAAGCGTAGCTTTTCCCAGCATCTCCACCGGGGTCTACGGCTTTCCCGTAGAACGAGCCGCCCCCATCGCGATCGCTGAATTCAGAAAATTTTTATCCGCCGGGCCTACCCACTTGCGCCGCATCGTGGCGAGCCTCTTCGACACGCGCAGCCTGGCGGCCTTCGAGCAGGCCTTGGATCGGCAGGCATCAGATCCCTGATTTCGCCCAAGAGGAAAAAATGACCCATATGAATCTCGATCTCTCAAGCCTACGGAATGCAGTCGACTCACTTCAGCGAGCACTAAACGTAAGTCAAGACGAGTCCGCCATGGCTAGGCTCAGCCAAGACCAGCGGGAAACGATCAGGGCCGGCACGATTCAAAACTTCGAGTTCACCTACGAATTGTGCTGGAAATTCATGAAGCGCTGGATTCAGATCAATGTGAGCCCCTTTACAGGTGAAGGAGTTGCCCGACGTGAACTCTTCCGGCTGAGCGCCGAGCAGTGCCTGATAACTGACATAGAATGCTGGATGGGATTCCATGCTGCCCGCAATCGGACATCGCCCACCTATAATCGCGAGGTTGCTCAAGAAACTTTCGAGATAGCCATCCCCTTCCACCCCCAGGCCGCGGCCCTGCTCGATGCACTCGAACAACGCAATGATTCTCCTAAGTCCTGAGCAAAAGGCCATTGTCGAAAGGCTGCTGGCAAAGCATGTGCCTGGTGTCGAAGTTCGTGCCTTCGGATCCAGGGTTAACGGAACGGCCAAAAACACCTCTGACCTCGATTTGGTTATTGTTGAATCGAAGAAACTGCCCTGGGAAATCCTGAATCGACTTCAAGAAGCCTTCGAGGAATCAACGCTTGCTTTTCGGGTAGACCTGATGGATTGGCAAAGACTCGATGAATCGTTTCGAGCCATTATTGAAAAAAACAGCATCATCATACAAACGGCAGGTTCGTTGAACACCTACCCACACTTGGAATAACCACAGGAAGGGCAAAGCATGCAGCCTTCCATGTGCTCTACCGTCCCCCCGCAGTCCGGGCAGGACAGCATGGCCTTCGGGCGACTGGCGGCAGAAGGAGCCGTGGACGTGGTGCTCGGCTTGGGTGCCGGTTTGGCCTCAACGGCCTGGGTTTGTTGCTCTTCCTTGTACTGCTGGGTTGAGATGTGCTTTTTGAGCACCCGACTGATGGCATCGGAGCAACTCAAGATCATCTCCCCATCCTTCCAGACCGGCGAAGGACAACGCACACCGGAGAGCTGACGGATGACATCTTCGGCATCCACGCCGGTTCGCAAAGACAGAGACACCAGCCGGCCGATGGCTTCGTTCTGGCTGGCGGCGCAACCGCCCGCCTTGCCCATGGCCGTAAACAACTCAAAAATGCCCACCTCGTCTTCGTTGATGGTCACATATAGATTGCCGCAGCCGGTGGCCATCTTGTAAGTCGAGCCACGCACCACTTCCGGGCGATCCCGCGGCTTGTGCACGAGGCCCGCTTCTGCCTCAGGCTGCGCCTCGGCTTCGGCACCCTTGCGATTGACCTTTGCGATGTTGAGTACCTGCTCGCTCCGGCTGCCGTCCCGATAGACGGTCACGCCCTTGCAGCCCATGAGGTAGGCCAGTCGATAGACCTCGGCCACGTCATGCTCGGTGGCTGAGTTGAGCAGGTTGACCGTTTTGGAAACCGCGTTGTCCGTGTACTTTTGAAAAGCGGCCTGGGTGCGCACATGCCATTCGGCGTTGATGTCATGAGAGGTGGCGAAGAGGCGACGGAAACTTTCGGGCACCTCTGGCACCTCGGCCAATGTCCCCTTGCGGGCGATTTTGCGCATCAAATCGTCCGAGTGGAAACCCTCGCGCTTGGCGACGCGCAGGAACTGGGGATTGACCTCTAAAAGCTCGTCCTGATCCATCACATTGCGCACAAAGGCCACGCCGAAAAGGGGCTCAATGCCCGATGAACAGCCACCGATGATGCTGATTGTGCCCGTGGGTGCGATGGTGGTGGTGGTGGCGTTGCGCAGGGGCCGGTCGCCCGGCTTGTCGTAGACGGAGCCCGCGAAGTTGGGGAAGGCTCCTCGGGTCTCGGCCAGATCGGCGGAAACCACCCGCGCCTCCCGCTGAACGAAGGCCATGACCTCTTCGGCCCACTTGAGGGCCTCTTCGCTATTGTAGGACGCGCCAAGCTGGATCAACATATCCGAGTAACCCATGACGCCGAGACCAATCTTGCGATTGGACTTGGTCACCTCGTCGATCTCCTGCAAGGGATACTGGTTGACCTCGATAACATTGTCCAAAAAGTGCACCGCCGTATGCACGGTCTGACGCAATCGGTCCCAATCCAACACACCGTCGCGCACGAACTTGCCCAAATTAATGGAGCCCAAGTTGCAGGATTCGTATGGCAAGAGAGGTTGCTCGCCGCAGGGGTTGGTGCTCTCAAAGGCACCCACATGTGGCGTGGGGTTGTCCTTGTTGAGCCGGTCGATGAAAACGATACCAGGCTCGCCGTTCTTCCAAGCCAAGCGCACCACCGTGTCGAAAACCTTCCGCGCGTCCAGACTCTTCGTCACCTTGTGGTCGTGCGGGTTGACCAAATCGTAGGTCGTGCCTGTTTCCACGGCCCGCATGAACTCCTCGGTGACGGCCACGGAGATATTAAAATTATTCAGCGAATTTTCGCTGGTCTTGCAGGCGATGAAATCCAAAATATCAGGATGATCCACCCGCAGAATGCCCATGTTGGCACCCCGCCTAGTGCCGCCCTGCTTGATGGTCTCGGTGGCCGTGTCGAAGACCCGCATGAAACTCACCGGGCCCGAGGAAACGCCCTGGGTGGACTGAACCACATCATTCTTGGGCCGCAGACGAGAAAAAGAAAAGCCCGTACCACCACCGGACTTGTGAATCATGGCGGTGTGCTTGACGGCCTCGAAAATGCTGTCCATCGAGTCTTCCACCGGCAGCACGAAGCATGCCGAGAGTTGCCCCAGCTCACGCCCGGCGTTCATCAAAGTCGGCGAGTTGGGCAAAAACTCCAAAGCGGTCATCATGGCGTAAAATCTTCGCGCAACCGCCTCGGTGTCGGCCTCGGGATCAAACTTCTTGTCGGCCGCCGCGATGGCGCGGGCCACCCGGGCGAACATGTCCTTAGGCCGCTCGAGCACATGACCCTCTTTGTCGCGTTTCAAGTAGCGACGCTCGAGTACACGAATGGCATTCTCGTTCAGCTTCAAATCCTGCTCGAAACCATGCTTGACCAGCTGATCATCGATGACCGAGATGATGGTCTGTGGCGTGATGCGATCCAACTTCCGCCGATCCAACTCTGCCTCCACCTCCTGACCGATGCGTTTGGCCGCGTCGGGCTCTATGGCTCGCTGGTCCACCAAGGCATGGGTGACTTGACCCAAATCCCAGCCTGCGTTGGCGTTGGGTTCAAGGTCGTCGAATAAGCGAATAGGCAATTGGCAATGTTTCGAGTCGTAACTTTCCACGCGGCAGGTCCCTCTTTCATAAAAAAGACTGCAATTCCGATGATTTCTAGCCCCTGAATGGAATCCGAAAACCACTCTATCTAGTACAGTTTGGCCATTTAACCACCACATCTTGGGGTGTCAAGTCATTTTTCCTGATGGTCTTTTTCGGGTGCAATTCCAACAACATGCAGAGGAGAATTTCGAGGGGATTCTTGACTTCGAATCCAAATAGCTTCGGCCGACTTGCTTGATGCGGGAAAGGGGCTGTATGATCGTGCGATTGCTGGAGGTGTAATGGCCCAACAAGGCAAAAAGCCGGATCCCACCCGCGTGGCGCAGCGGCCCCAACCCGCCGACAAAACCAAAGTAGCCCCCAGGCGAGCAGCTGGCGGTGACAAAACCAAAGTAGCCCCCAGGCGAGCAGCCGGCGGTGACAAAACCAAGGTAGCCCCAAAATCCGCACCCGGGGCAGGCAAGACCAAAGTAGCCCCAAATCAGCGCCGACCGGCACCGAAAAAAAAAGAAAAGAACATAGCCGAAGAACTAGAAGACAAGGACCTGGAAAAAAAGATCGAGGGTGTTCAGGAGATCTTCAAGCAATTCGAACGATCATTAAAAACCATCGGTCTCTATCGACACAACAGGGCAGGTTACCAAGACTATCTGGAACCAACATACAGGGCCTTTACTGCCTTTTTGGGACAGCACGAGAGCCTGTCTCTGCACACGGAGCAGTTCGGCTTCAAATACGAAAAGACCTTCGTCTATAAAAACGAACCCAGTGAACAGAACGTGGCGCACAAGTTCTACCGGGACGGCGTACGCATCCTGGTGTTCCGTAAGGGCCTGACCGACGAAGAGCTGCTCAATTTCACCCTGATCTGCCTGGCCAACTTCCACACCAAAGATTACATCCACGACGACATGGTCAGTCTTTTGTGGAAGCAAGAGTTCATCAACATCGAATACGTGGTGGTCGACAGCTTTGCCGTGGGTGCGGAGGCGGAAGAAGACGCGCGCATCGAGGTGGAAAAAATCGTCAACTACCTCTACAAGCGCTTGACCTCCAATTCCGGCGACGCGGTCGCGTTCGCCCGCATTTCACTCGAAGACTTGGACATCGAGTTGGAAGACGTGGAGCAAGCCAAGGGCGTGACCATCAAAGGTTCGCCTTCCACACCCGAGCAGAAGGCCCGCGTACAACTCGAGATGTCCGATGAGAACGAACATAAAATGCTGCCCAAGTTGGTCAGCATCATCTTCCGTGTACTGGAAGAAGAGTTGGACGAAGACTTGGGCATCGCGATCAGCGAAGTGTTCACCCAACTGCTGGACTCCATGCTCATCCACGAGGACTTCCGCAGCATCAATCAAATTCTACGCAAGTTCAAAACCACCACCCGCAAGAAACTCCCCCCGGGGAATCTGGAGATCATCGAAGCCCTGGAAGAAAACTTCGCATCCCGCATGGGCGAATCCGAACGCATCGAGCAGGTGGGCCAAATCTTAGACACCATGCCCGAAATCAAAGAGCCACAGGAGGTATATCGCTACCTGACCCGCCTGGGTGAGAACTCCCTTGGCATCATGCTGCAGGTCCTAGAGAAAATGGAAAGGGTCGAGGCGCGTCACCTGGTCTGCGATGCGATGGTGGTCCTGGGCAAGGATCACGTAGACGCCTTCATCCGCCGACTACAGAGCAACAGGGCCAACCTGGTACGCGACATGATCTATATCATCGACAAGCTCAACCCGGACGGCAAGCTCAAGATCATCGCCAGGCTGCTGGATCATCCCAACCTGGCCATCCGTTTGGAAACCTTACAGACCCTCGGAGGCAGTGGGGATGAGGTCTGCCGAGCCTACGTGATTAAGGCCCTGGAGGATTCCGACCTGCAGATGCGTGTCAACGCCGCCCGGCTTCTGCCCAACTTCGATCTGCGAGTGGCCCTGATGACGCTGATGGCCATGGTGCAGCATCAGGACTTCTCAAAAAAACACCCCCAAGAACAATCCGCTCTGTATGCGGCCTTGGCCAGCACCAACACCAAGGAAGCCATCGCGCACTTTGCCGAAGTGCTGCACTCTTCCAGCATCGTGCACAAGAAAAAACTAATCGAGGTCAAACGAGCCTTGATCAATGGACTGGCCCTGTCCGGCTCCATCTCGGCCTTCAAGTTCCTCAAAGCCGAGTTGGACATCGGCATAAAAGAAGAAGAAGTGGCGCAGGCAGCCGAGCGAGCGTGCACCTCGCTCCGCGGCAAACTTTTGGGCGCCTGAGCAGGAGACAAAGGCCATGTCAGACAAGATCCAATTTCAGCAGGCCCTGAAAGACATCCCGGACAGGGTGGAGCTTGGCCGCTCCTACGAGGAGAAACTACAGACCCTGGCCCGGACGCTGGTGGCCGGACTGTATATGCTCATTCGTAACGTGAAGCTCTATGAGCCGGAAAATGAAATCTTCGCCAAGCCTTTGGAGCAACTCAAAGACTGCATCAACACCATCGTGGCCATGGACGAGTCGGTCAACCTGCAGGGTGCCGGCGCGGCCGTTTACCTGAACAACATGCTGGTCAAAATCGACATCAAGTCCGTGGAGAACGTGAGCTACCTGCTCACCGAATTTAAAATACGTGGCATCGGCGGCTTCCTCCTGAGTTCGCCGGTAACCGTGCAAGAACTGCGCAACTTCATCTATATATTTTCCCAAGAAGTAAGCGGCAAGGTGGGTGAGCACGGCGTCTCGGCCCGCAAGCTGCAAGCTCTGAAACTGCGCCGCTGGGAAAAAATCCAAGAGATCCTTGAAAACCAGGAACAATCGGATCACGACGACCGCAAAGTGGACCGCAAGCGCTACGCATTGACGGTCTACGCCCGAACCATCTACTACATGCGCAAGTACATCGCCGGCCTCCGGGGCGACGGCCCCACCATCTCCGTAGGCCGCGGTGGACGCATGATCCAGGACCTGGTGGACCTTTGTCACGGCCACCGCTCTCACTTCCTGGGCATGACCACCTTGAAGAACGACGACGAGTACCTGGCCTTCCACGCGGTGAACGTGGCGCTGATGTCCATCGTCTTCGCCGCGGAGCTGGGCCTGAACAAAGCGCAACTTCGCGACCTGGGAATGGCCGCCCTCTTCCATGACATCGGCCTGGTGGACGTGGATGAAAACCTTCTGCAAAAACGAGGCAAGCTGGCACCTGACGAGGCCCGCAAGGTGCGCAAGAGCCCCATCTACTCAGTTAAGCGCATCATCCGCAACCGCTTGCTCAACCGCTTGACCATTCAGCGCATCATTACTTGCTATGAGCACAAGACCGAGTTCGGCACCCCGGTCAAAGACCTGAAGGGCAACATTTCTTTCGTGGTACCCAGGGCAGACCTGGGTAGTTTTTCCAAGATCATCGCCATCTCAGACACCTACGACGCGCTGACCTCAAGGCGACCTTACCGGGAGTCCTATAGCCCCGAGATCGCGCTGTCGCTCATGTGGACCGAAATCAAGCATAAATTCGATCCCGAATATCTATCCGTTTTCATGAACGTCATGAAACTGCCTTCCGTCCGCGTGCTGAGTCAGCAGGGCGAGAAGGTCGTCATCTTCTGAGGCCAGCCATGTTCAAAACCCATGTGCAAATCACCGTTTTCATCCGCAACAAACCCGGACGTTTCGCCGAGCTTTGTGATCTTTTGTATTCAAACGGCGTGGACATCCGGGCCATGACCGTCAACCCGGACGCCGACTTCGGCGTGGTGCGCCTGGTGGTGGACCAAATCGAAGAAGCCGCCCAGGCCCTGCACGAAGAGGGCTTGATGTTCATGCGCAACGAAGTGCTCATCGCCGAGGTGCCCAACCGTCCCGGCATGGCCGCCGGCATTGGTCACCGCCTGGCCCAGGCGGGCGTGAATATCGAGTACACCTACTTTTCGGGAGGCCAAGAAAACTCCATGGCGCTGCTGATTTTCAAGGTGGCGGATCTGGACGGGGCCATGGAAAAACTGGCCGATCCCAGCGGCACCTATAACTGAATCCGAGTTTAGCTTAGCGTTTTGCTGATGATGCGCAGCACCTCTTGCGAAAACAAGAGGGTCAGGTGGCCACGGTAGCGAAGGATGAAATTGTCGCCTACCGGGCTCAAGCCGCAATGCCAAGGCAAAATATAGGTGTCGTGGGTACTGCAGATGCCGATGCTGGTCAAACCCTTGGGTTGATGGCGTGCGTTGAGCTGCTCCAAAAAAGCACTGCCTCGGCGCATCTGCCGCCCGTTGCGCCCGGGCACCATCCAGGATATAGCCGAACCCAGGTGGGGGGTGGCCATCGTGACCACGACCTTGACTTTTGCACCCAAAGAATCCGACTCCGCCAACATGCGAGCCAACAATCCCCCCATGCTGTGACCCACCAACACCACCTCTTTGGCCCCACAGTGCTTCATCCATTCCAATATGCGAATCCGATAGTCCTCAGCCAAATGATCCAGGCTGGTCCAGTATGCCACCGGGGACAGCGCCACGACCGGATCCGCCAGCCGCCGCTGCAGGTGCCGGTGCAAAAAGCGCAGGGTCAAAGCATTTTCCATGTAACCCGGCAGGAGGACCACCAGGCGGCGGCCCCGGACCACCGCTGGGGCCGAAGACGAACCCACCAGAAAACCGAACATGAAACTCAGCACGACCCAGGCACCTGAGGCCCACTCCATCAACAGAGACACCACATTGCCAAGCAACCTGCCCGCCAAGGTGTCGTGTGGTCCTCGTGTGCCGCCACCCGGGAAGACAAACCAGGCAAAGGGCGAGGTCAGCAAAACCAGTACCCCGGCCACAAGAAGCGGGGAAAACAAGATGAGTAACAACAGGGTTCCCATCAAAACACCTTCTTCAAGCTAGCGGCCACGCCGTGATCGAACGCATCGTCTGAACCAAAACCAACACCATAGTAAAGGTCAAACTGAAGCAAGTCGAGAATCAATGCGTGGAAGCCCAGGCCGAAGCTGTTGGCCACACGAAAGATCGGCTCACCCCCGGCAGCCGTTCTGTCCAACTCTCCGAAAAAAGCCAAGTCGTGAAAAATGCCCACCTTGTATAGATCCCTGGAAAGAGAAAATCGAAACTCCAGACTCAAGTTGCCCACCTGGTGCACATAGCTGCGCCCGCCGAAAACGCCACGCAGATAACGACCGCCCACCGGCTCCTCGTCGTCGAAGAGCACATCCCCCCAAAGCAAAACACCCCGCGAAGCCACAACCAAATCGTGCCAGCCGAACTCGAGCAAAAGATGGTAGCGAAAATCCATCTTGCCCAGAGCGCGATCGCCATCGACCCATGACTGCCGACCCTCCAGCGTCAATAGGTGACGCCGATCTCGTCTCTCTACCCTGGTATCAAAAACGAACTCCATCCGCCCACTAATAAAAGGCCGGAACCAGCGGCCATCCCCCACACTCAGGGTCTCCCCCTCAGCAGGCTCCAAGCCAAAAATAAACTTTTCCTGCACCCCACCACCCATGGACAGCATCAGGCCCGGCACAAACTCGTAACCAAGATTCAGCGAACCCTCCAGGCGCTCCGAGTAAAAAATCTCCAGCATCAAGTCCTTGCGTTGTCGGCTGAGCAGGTCGCTTTGCAAAATCAAAAAAGGCCTGAAACCACGGCCCAACAAAGCCGGTGTGTAGTAGCGCAGTTCGCCGATGGCCCTGGAGACGGCCAGATAGGGATCTTCGTCGACGATCTCGGATCGTAATTTCATACCCCCGCGGATCTTGGCCCGCCAACGATCGTCATCAAAAAACAGGCCTTGTCCCTTGTAACCCAGGCCCAGTTCCAAGCCATCTGGAAAATCGTAACCTATATCCAAACCTGGACCCACGTCCCACTCAGCCTTGCTCACGCGGATGCGCAACTCATAAGCACTGCTGGGTCGCACCAGAGCATAGCCCTTGATTGCTGCCAGTTCGCCCAACTGGGGTCCCAAGTGATCACAACCAAGGTCTCGGACGGGCACCAGTTCGTACTGCACATCCGGCAGACCGTGATTTTTGGCAAGCCTTTTCAGCTGGCGTTCCAGGTAGGGCTTATTGAAAATATGGTGGGGCAAGCTGAGCTTCAGCTTCAGGCTCAGGGCTCGAAGACTGCCCGTGCCCATGAAAACGATCTTCTCCAAGCGGCCCTCGTCCACCTTGACCAACAAGTGATCCTTGTGCCGCTCAACTTCCACCGTGGCCAGACTGTAACCGGCCCGGCGCAAAAAACTCAGCAGCTTCTCTCCAACCAGTTTGGCTGTCGCCGCATCGGACCGCACCGGCTCTTTCAACTGCAGGATGGCCAGATAGCTCTCGTCATTGAAAACCTGATTGCCCCGAATACGCAGCACCTCGCCCAAAGGCTCGGCCGCAAGCCTTCCGGGGCCCATCATCAGCAAAGCCAGCACCACCCAAGCTGTCCGACCCTTGATGTCCTCAATCATAGGAAAACCGACGCGCCAGCCTCAAGAGCAACAAGGCAGCGAACAAAAACAAAACCCCAAATCCCGACCCCCGGCCCGAGCCACAGGCACAACCGCCCTCAATGCGACCATGCGGCCCCGTGCTTCCATCGGCCGTCTCGCCCGCATCCCCGGGCCCTCCGTCTTCGGTTCCCGCATCTTGCCCGCCGGCATCTTCGCCGGCGTCCTCGCCCCCGGCATCCTCGCCGGCGTCTTCGCCCCCAGCATCCTCAAGCCCCGAATCCGGGGGATCCCCACAGGGCGGCTGGAAGCAGATCGACTCGAAGTCCCCGCTGGCCATCAGGGCATAGCCTTGCCGAGTAGAGGGATAGGGGCTGGTCTGCCCATTGCCTGGAATGTCCCTGCCGATGACGCGCAGGGTCAAATCCTGGGAGGAAGAAAGCTGCAAAATAATCTGCTCCGCGGGATTGATGCTGTCCGGCGCTTGAGCGCCTGCCGGCTGTGAACGATTGTTCTGCATGGCCACGTTGCCCTTGTAGATCTGTCCAGCTTCGTCTTCACACTCCAGATCCAAATCGTTAATCAGGGCCCGCCCGCTGCCCGCCACACCGGCCGGGTCGGTCCACACCAGGGTCAAACGCAAGGGCCGCGCGGCCGAGACACCATACAGCACGAAGCTGTGACTCAGCCCTTCTTCCAGTGCCGGTTGGTTGGCGGCACCCCGGTCCTGCCCATCCCCCCAGCAGTCATTGAGCACGGCCAAGCGATCCGCGTCCCCGGGGAAAAACAGGCTGCGATCCAATTTAAGCAGGCCCCAGCCCTGCACCTGCGAGGGAGCCGGAGCCAAATCCGCTATTTCGAAAAACTCATCAGTCACATTGTAGAGCTTGCCGACGATGGACTCGGCGGCATTGAGTAAAACCGCCTTGAGCAGGGCGGCGGAGGGGACCAAACCATCAGCAGGCACAGGCTGACCGCTGGGGTAGTAGCCCTCGACGAAATACTCCCGGGCCAATGCAGCCGCACCGGCCACCAGGGGCGCTGAAAAACTGGTGCCCAAACGTTTCAAGGAGTCCACCGCGCAATTGTCGTTACCCGGATCGGTGGTGGAATCAGCGGTGGGTTGACCAAAAATGTCCGTCCCGCCCTGCTCGATCCAGTCGGTTTCGGCCGCCGACAAAATGGCACCGGGCGCCACCAGGTCAGGTCGCAGACGCCCATCTGAAGTCGGCCCCTGAGAAGAAAAATGGCACACGCCGCGACCCATTCGTGCACCGGACAAAGAAGCCCCAACCACCAAGGAATTCTTCGATGTCGAGCCGATGCCATCCAGACTTTCCGAATCCGGACCCAAATTGCCTGCCGAAAACACGATGAGCATGTCAGGCATTCGCCAGGCCGCCTGATCCACCTCTCGGCTGTCGCCGCTATAACTCGTGTCCGGATCCGTCATGCCGAAAGAATTGTTGTGCACATGGGCACCGGAGGCGTGGGCTTGGGTATACATGTCCACCAGCGAGCCGGGAAGCCCAGCTTGGTTGCCGTCACGTCGGCCCGTGTCTTGGAACACAATGCGGGCCGCCGGTGCCATGCCGTCTTGAGCATCCCGCCCGGGTTCATCGGCCGAGGCCGGGTGGGCGTAATTATCGCCCGCCGCACATCCGCTCACGTGGGTGCCATGGGCGTCTTTGGAGCGATCGTCATAGGCGTCCGCGCCGGAGAGGAGGTAGTAGGCGATGACCTTGTTGTCCGGATGGGTCACATTGGCCAGGGGTGGCTGCGTACTGTTGTAAGGGGTCTGCTCGTTCGCGTCGGGACCGAAACGAAACTGGCAGGCGTCCGTGTCCAGGCCGCTGTCGGCGATGCCGATGACCTGACCATGGCCTGTCAGACCCTGGTCGAACAAGGGCCGCGAATCAGGCATGCCGCTCTGGATGACCCAACTTGAGTCATCGTTGTTCAAGACAATGCGGCGGGGTCCGGCCACCCAGGCGACTTCATCCCAGCCAGCCAATTCGAGTGACAGGACATCCAAACGACCCGGTGCCACCCCAATCAAGGCATGCCCCGTGCCGGCCACGTCATCCAAAAGCTCGAGGACCTCCACATGCGACAAGTCCCCAAACCGAGAGGCCAGGGCAACAAAAGACTCGCCAGGCCAGGCAAAAAGCCTGAGAACAGCTTGATCTTTCCTTTGTCCTCGATGCAGATCCGCGGCCAGCTTCCATGTGGGCAGGAAGGGCCCCTGCCAGCGCAGACCCGGCAGGCCATGCAATTGGTCCTCGCGGGTCAAATGCACGACATAAGCATCTTCGGCCACCGCCCCCACCACCCACGCGCCACGCCGCCGAAGCCCATCGAGCAAGCGCCGAGCCGAATCCTCGGCTTGCACCAGCCGAAGCAAACCGATCTCTCCGGAAACAAGATCCTGGCCGGTCATGAGGGGCTCAGCGCACAGGGGGCAAGACCAGAAAACCACACTCAGAAAAACGATACCGAACAAGTGGCCCATGAATCAGCTCACAAAATATCGAAGGTAAAACGCAAAAGCAGCCGCTGCTCGAATTGCAGATAGTCCGAGAGCTGTTTGTTGTAGTCCAGCTTGACCACATAGGCCAGGGAGGCGAACCAGACAAGGCGCAGACTGATGGTGTTGCGCCAGTTGATGACCGGCTCGCTGGAAGCATCTGATGAGTAAAAAGGAATCAGGGTGTCCAATTCGGTGTCGATCATCAACCAGCGGACCAGTCGGGCAGAGCCGATGAGCGTTGCTTCGGCCCCGAGTTGGTTGCTGGACCTGCCGCGCATGAAGCACATGGCTTCTTCGCAAGTGGGACTGGGCTCTGAGGATTCTCGCTCGATCAGCAGAGATCGCACCAAGGTCTGCCTCGCCCCGAAGCCCACGCGCAGATGCACATCGAAAAGCAAAGAAGGGCTCAGGTCGAAACTGACACCCATTCCTTCTTTGATCTCCACCGGGTCGAAGGCGTCGGCCAACTGAATGCTGGAAGGCCGCTGCAAGCGATCCACCTCATTCAGATCCTGATCCAAGACGACCACATCTTGTTCCATGTCCTTAAAAAATCGCTGCCCTGGAAAGAGATTGGTGTTAAGTCCCAGACGAACGTACGGGCCAAGCCAGCTCAATATGCGATAAGTATAGATGGCATCGAAGTCCAATTCATCGATGGTTTTTTGCAACTCTGCAAAATCGCTGCTTGGCAACAGGGTGGCACCCACATCCATCTGCAAACGCCCGTACGCCAAGTGGTCGGGGTCCAAATAACGAACAGATCCGTCCATGAAGCTGGAGAAGGTGAAGGTATTGCCAAACTCGCGGCCTGGCACATGATCGTTGCGGTTCCACAACACGTCGCCACCGACCCGCAGTCCGATCCGCCAATTCTCAATCTCGGTCTTGCCCTCCCAGCGAGGCACTACGCCACCACCCCTCAAAGTGCCGACCTTCTCGTCCAAGACCAGAGTGAAGTGGATGAGCTCGCCGGGCAAAAGCCTCACCGTCACGAAATCGGTGCGCGCCCTTGGGGTCTCTCCGGAGCGTACGATCATGTACCGCCCCGCTGGGAGCAACCAGGTGCGCAAGGTCTCGCCCTGGGTGACGTCCGCGCCCAAGCCGATGCCGAAGTCCTCACCACTGGGCAAGGCGAAAATCTCGTAAGCCCCCCTGAAGGGCGCACCCCGCTCATCCACCACGCGAATCAAGAGGCCGGACCACTTCGGCTCCACCACGGTCGGTCGACCCTCGAAAACCTGCACCTCATGCAGGGTCATCTGGCTCTCCACGCCGGAACCCACCATGACCGTATAGCGACCTGGATCCAGAATCATCAACTCACCGGTCGGCGAATTGAGCACCGCGGTGCCGTCGGCACTGCGCACCAGAACCGGCGGCTCCGCCGCGGACTCGCTCATGGCAGGCACAAAAATGGCTCCCTTGTTCATGGGGATCAATTCGGACGCCATCTGAGCCTGCACATCGGGCGCCGGCAACAACCAACCCGGCGGGCGTGGCTTTTCCGCCTGCTTTTCGAAAGCCAGCCCGTCGTCTTGAGCTTTGCCGGCGGCTCCGGCCAAGCCCGCGCCAAGGAACAAGGCGAGCAGGCAGGCCAAAGCCATGTGCCCGGACGACCTCACGGCCTCTTCTCCGCCAGCTGTCCCCGCAGCAAGATGCGCAGCTCAGCCACGATCTTGTTCATCTCTTCTTCCATCAACTCGCTCAAGGCCTTGATGACGTAAACAGGTGCCTTGTTGTAAACCTTCTTCTTGGCATCCACCCGATGGGACCAGATCACCGCCCCATCCCGGTATCGTGTAACCCGCAGGATGAACTCGAGATGAGCGTACCACTCATCGCCGCTGTCGATTTCCTCGATGGACTGCAAAACGCCGCTCAGCTCATAGTCCGGCCGCACATCGCCTAAGTCCCGGCTGATGGAGGAAAACAATCGAGCCTCTTCGAAGTGACGCACCATCAATTCGCTAACCATGCGATGGGGTTTCACGGCCCACATCTGGTAGCTGTAATACTTGAACTCGTAGGGCGAGTGGCGATAGACCAGCCGCTCCTTGTCGTAGGCCGGCGTAACCTCCAACTCACGCACGCGCACCGACACAGGCAGCGGCGCGGGGGGTTCCTTTGAATCCGGCACCAACTTATAGGCCAGGGTGAAATAAGTATTTTCAGGCACCGTGGTGCAAGACCAACCCACACCCAACATCAAGGCCAAGAGGATCCACTTGTTCACGATTGTTCTCCCATCAGTCCACGTCATCTTGGCAAGACGCGCTCACGCCGCTCCTGGGAACGAAGCAAACGCGAGGGGTCTTCGCGAATCAGACGGCTGAAATCCCGCAGGTTCTCGGTGGCCTCCGCCAGGTAGCGAAGGCTCGAACGCAGGTCCTCTCTGGAGCGCAGCACCACCATATCCACCTTGGTGACCATGGAGTCCAAATGGCTAACCAAGCCCTCCAATGAGCGGGTGACCTTGCCCAATTCGTCCGCGCCCACCCGCTTGCGTACTTCCCCGATTGCGCCCCGGGCGTCATCGAGCACCGCGGCCACCCGTTTGGCGTCCAGCACGCCTTCGGCCTGCTTGCGCACCGAGGCGATGGCGTCTCGGCTCTCCCGGGCCGCTCGCCGGAGCTCATCCAAAACCTCGTTAAGCTTCTCGGTGGCCATCACCGTCTGCTGAACCACGCGGTCCAAATCCGTGGCGTTGCGTGTGACCGCCTTGTCCAGGGTGTTCATCAGGCTACCGCTTCGTTCCAGCACATCGGTGACCAGGGCCCGATTCTCGTCACCGGTCAATGCCAAAAGCTGGTTGATCAACATCTCGGCCTTCAGAGACAGCGTCTCGGCCCGGCCCGTCAGCTTATCCAATATGGCGGTGCCGGCCCGGATCGTGGCCCCCGGCTTCAGGGTGCGGGCGTCGGATGTACCGCCGGCCAGCTCGATGAAACGCAGGCCGGTGATGCCCTGAACGTTGAGCACCGCCCGGGTGTTTTCCTTGACCGGCGTGCCCTGCTGCAAGCTGATGGCCACCACGGTCTGACTGATTTGCAGGGCGTCGATCCAAAGTCTGTCCACCCGCCCCACCCTGACGCCGTTGTATTTCACCGGCGCCCCCACTTCCAAACCGGAAACAGAAATGTCATAGCGCACCACGTATTCGTCCCGATCGGCGAACACCGTGGAGCCCAAGACCGCCATGAGCATGGCCACCAGCAACAAGAGGGCCACCAGGACAAAGACCCCCAGGCGCATCTTTTGGGCTTTCGTGATCAACTTTTCACCTCCCCTTGAAAACGTTCCAGCATGGACCGGCCGGCCGACTCGGGGGCTGTTGCGCGCCGGGCGAAGAAGTCGCGCACCGAAGGCAGCGATGATTTTTTGGCTTCAGCCAGGCTGCCGTCAAAAGCCACAACCCCGTCGGCCACCATGACCACCCGATCCGCGATGGTCTCGATGGAAGAAAGCTCATGGGTGACCACCATCATGCTCATCTGCATGGCCTCTCTAAGGCCCAGCAAAAGCCGGTCGAGATCCGCCGCCGTCACCGGATCCAACCCCGCCGAAGGTTCGTCGCAAAGCAAGAGATCCGGGTCCAGGGCCATGGCCCGAGCCAAAGCCACCCTTTTTCGCATGCCGCCGGAAAGCTCGCTGGGCAATTTGTGTCCGTGGCCCTCCAGACCCACCAAAGCCAGCTTCATGCGCACCAACTTCTCCACCGCACCCGCCGGCAGACGGGCGTGATGCTCGATGGGCAGCGCCACATTGGCCGCCACGGTCATGGAGTTCAGCAAGGCTCCGCCCTGGAACAAGAGCCCGATGCGGCTTCGCAGCTCGGTCAGACGATCCTCGCTCAGGCCTTCCAGGTCGGTGCCGAAGAGCTTCACCCGACCGGCTGATGGCGGAAGCAGGCCGATTGTGCCCTTGAGCATGGTGGACTTGCCGCAACCGCTGGAACCTGCGATGACCACCAACTCGCCCCGGCGAATCTTGAGGTTTACGCCAGTCAACACCGGCACCTCGGTGTAGCCCAGCGACACATCCTGCATTTCCACCAATACCTTCGACACCTGATGCCTCACAAATAAAAGGTCAGACTAAAAATACAGTCTGCGATGATGACTGTGAAAATGGCCCAAACCACCGAGCGGGTGGTGGACACGCCCACCGCGCCCGCGCCGCCGTGGGTGCCCAGACCGCAAAAAGCCGCCACGATCAAAATAATCCAACCGAAGACCAGGCTTTTAAGCAAACCGGTGGTCACGTCCGACAGGGTCAGCGCCCCACCCGCCTGGAGTAAAAATGGCTCCGGCGGAATGCCCAAGGCCGCCGCCGCCACCACCATGCCGCCCAAGATACCGGCGGCGATGCTGACCACGGTCAACAGGGGCTGGGTGATGGTGATGGCGTAAAGTTTGGGCACCACTAGAAAACGGATGGGAGAAAAACCCATAGCCCGAAGGGCGTCCACCTCCTCGGTCACCTCCATGGTGGCAAGTTCCGCGGCGATGGCCGAGCCCGAACGACCGGCAACGATGATGGCTGTCATCATGGGCCCCATCTCGCGGGCCATGGCGATGGCCACCATGTTGGCGGCATAAATGTTGGCACCGAACTGACGAAGCTGGTGCGCGGACAAAAGGGCCATGGTCAGGCCGATGAGCGCCGCCAGCAAGGCCACGATGCCGAAGGCCTTGGAGCCCAAAAGCACCGTCTGCCTGATCACTTCACCCCGGGGAGCACCCCGGGAGCCGGAAAAGGGGCCCACCAGGGCCCAGTAAAATGTGTCGGACATGAGAAGCAACAAACGCATGGAGCTCTGCCCAATTCCGATGAGCCAATCGCCCAGGCCTTCGATGAAGCCTGGTCGGTCGGAATCAACAGCGGGCAGGGTATCCTGGTAGCGAAGAATCTCTAAGGTGCGCCGGGCCGCGTCGCTGACTTTGACCAACTCCAGGCTACAGCCTTTTGCTCGAGCCATTTGCATGGATTCCGCAAGGATGGCAGCGCCGGCGCTGTCCAAGTGTTCCACCCGCCCCAGGTCCAGGCCCACTTTTTCGTCACCCTTGGGCAACCAGGCCCGGATCCAATCCATCACGGCCGGTGCGCTGTGCCGATCCAATCGACCGGAAATGCTCAAACGAATCACGCCGTCTTCAATGCTTCGCTCCACTTGGGCGTGCTCGGTTTTGGCCATAAGGCCCTTTTTAACATAGGAATTCCGCGGAGGTCAATCTCATCTTCGACGCATGAAGCGCAGAAAACGCAGCAGACCCCAAGCAAGCAGAGGCAGGCCCAGGAGACCGAGCCACCAACCCTCCTCGCCGCGGTGTTTCAAGGCGAAGACCAGGGGGCCGAATCCGGCACCCATGGCCAGGATGCCGGGTGGAAGGTCTTTTAATTTCATTGCAGTAAATTTACACTTTTGCGCATTAGCCGCATTGGCCTGGGTCTTCGCAGCAGCTATTTTGGCCGTTGATCACGCAGGAATAGGGGTGGCTGTCGCTACAGCAAGCAAAGGAGCCGTCCGGGTGGCGGACGGGGTTGGGGTAGCTGTCCGTGCAACATTGCATGCAGGTCGTGACCACGGTCCCGTCGCACTGGCGTGGGGAAGCGGGGATCCTCGGACAGCACTGATGCTCACCCGATCCGCAGGTCTCGAAGGGATAAGGAGCGCCGACGGCGCAGCAAGAGGGTTCTCCATCCGGCCACAGCACAGGGTTCGGAAAGTTGGGATTCGTGCAGCAGACCTCGCAGCTATCGTCAACGGTGCCATCCACCTGCATGGGGTGATCGGGCAGGATCTCGCAACAACGCGAGGTCTGCTCGCGGCATGAAAAGAGGCAGTAGGGGCTCGAAACCGGACAAGTGCTTCCGTTCCAGCAATCCTCGACGCCCTCGATGATGCAGGTAAAGGTGCCCTCTTCGCAGAAGGATCCCTGCGGACAGGTGCCGCATGACTCGCCCGCACAGTTGGTCCCGCATTGCTTGCCCGCGCAATCGGACAGACAGCAGGCCTCACCGTCGCAGACCTCCCCCTCGGCACAGCAGACCTCCCCGCAAACAACGTTGTCACAAATACACTGGCCCTCCTCGCAGGCGAAATTCAACCCACAGCTGCCGCAGAATCCGTCGCAGCCGTCCGGGCCGCAGTCCTTGTTCGCGCAGTCAGGGACGCAAGTGCCCTCACACAGGCAGGAGGTCGTGTTGCAGGATTGGCCGTTGTCCGCGCAGTTGTCCTCGCAGGTGCCCTCGCAACCGTCCGAGCCGCAGCACTTGCCGTCGCAGACCGGTCTGCAAGCCCCCTCGCAGAGACAGGTGCTCGTGTTGCAGACTTTCCCCGAAAGCGCGCAGTCGTCCTGGCAAGTGCCACCACAGCCGTCAGGGCCGCAGCACTTGCCGTCACAATTCGGCGTGCAGGTGCCCTCGCAGCGGCAAGTATCCGTGTTGCAGGTTTGCCCCGAGAGCGAGCAGTTGTCCTGGCAGGTGCCCTCGCAGCCGTTGTCACCACAGCACTTACCAGCACAGTCGGGGGTGCAATCGCAGGGCGTCTTGCAGCCTGAGAAATCCGTGTTGCAACCGCAGTCACAATCGCCGGCCTTGTCGCCCTGGTTCCCGCAACTATCCACCCAGTGGACCACTCCTTCCTTGCATACCGTCCGGTCGTTCGGCGTGCATTCCTCGGCGCTGTCGCCGCAGGCAAGCATGAAAAGAGAAGCGGTCGCTGCGAAAATCCAAATCAGGAAAACCTTCATGGGCAGCCCCCTGTTCGTTAGGTTCCCATTGGTGGAACTATACCCAGTCTATTGTCGTGCGTCTATGTCCTATGCAAGTATCGCAAGTATAGAACCATCCCGACTTCACCCGAGGAGGATTACCATGCGCCTGATCATCATCATGCTCCTGCCGGCCATGTTGGCCGCCGGCTGCGAGGATCCCTTCTTCAAGCCGAACGTCCGCTCCATCGAACGCTCGATCGGCGTCACCATCCCCGTCGCCTACGTGGCCACCTTGGCCATGTCCGCCTTCGAGGGCAATCAAACCGATTGTGTAAGCTTCTCCACCAACTGTGAAGATCCGCCCTGCGGAGGCATGGTCAGCATCGTGGTCAACGACTCCTGCCCCTTCCCCTTAGCAGGCGATGCCCAAGGCGTGGTCACCGTCACCGGGGTGCGCGTCAACGAAGACACCGGAATGTTCGCCGCCGTGTTCACCGAGGTGGACGTATCCGGCCGCAAGCTCATGCTGCAAAGCATCGACGCCTTCGTGGTGACCCGCTTCAGCGCCCAACTCTTCGGCCAGGCCCAACCCGAGGAGGGCCTCAAGGTCATTTTCTACGACGGAGACATCGAGTACACGGACCCCAATGTCATCGCCGTGGAGCAATCCATGTGGATGGTGGACGTGGCGACATCCGGCACCCCCGGGGATCCGCGTGACGATGTGATGAACATCAACGGCATGAGACAAGCGGCCGGTGCGGGAGGCGACATCCCCAACGCCTCGGTGAGTCAAACCGTGCTGGCCCAGGTCAAAATGGACGCGACCTGTCCGCGAAATCCCGTGTCCGGGTTCGGGATCATCGAAGCCGGCGACATCGGCGACCCCATGAACAACGGCATCACCATGCTGGGTTTTCATCGACGCTGCGACGGCAAAGCCCTGGTCCTACTCTCCGTGGGCCTGGCCGCCCCCTCCACCTCCACGGATGTCGAGCTCAACCTGCTGGACTGACACCGCCCAGGCTGCTCCAGCACAGGGAGAAGTGATGCGATTAAAACCTTCTGTAGTTGTCATGCTGTTGGCACTCATCCTGGCCTGGAGTACAGACTGCGCCCGCTTTGGATTCGATGAGCTCGAATCATCACCGCCGCCCAACCCGGCAGTGGCTCTGCGACTCACAGGCATTCCGCCATCCAGCTCAGCGGGCGACCTTCATACCCTTCATGTCGAAGCGGTGGATCAGCATGGCGACGTCGTGGTCTCGTTTAGCGGAGGGGTCACCTTTGGTTGCAGTGATCCCCAAGCGACCTTGCCCCTGCCCTATGTCTTTGGCACTGCCGACGCCGGGGTCGCAAGCTTCCCCGAGGTGAGTCTTCGGACCGTTGGCAGCCATTCGATCTTTGCAACACATGCCTCGGTGGAGGGGAGCCTTTCCCCCATCGAGGTCATCCCAGGCCCTGTCGATCACTTTCTCGTCGACGAGATTTCATGGCCTTGCACCCGTGACGACCTCCTTGGGCTAAGGGTCCGCGCCTTCGACGGATGGGAAAACCTGCAGACCGCATATGAGGGATCTGTCGAATTGAGCTCATCCGACGCCGGGGCCACCCTGGTCCAGACCCTCACCTTCACCCCCTCCGACCAGGGCGAACGACGGGCAAACGACGCCCTGCGATTCACCGAGTTGGGTAGCCACTGGGTCGAGGTGCGAGACGGCGCGGCCACCGGACGCATGGAGGGAATCCTCGTCACGGCGCACCATGTCTTTCGCTCCATGGGGTATGAGAACAGAAGCCCCCTCGTCATGGCCTCCACCGACAATCTACTCAGCATCTCCGAGCTAATCTCAACCTTCGATCAGGACCTTCCGCCAAACGTCGGCGTCGGTGATGCACTGCAGTACGACTCGAACGGGGATGGCTCCATTGATGCCATTGCCTTCATCCGTTGGTGCCACGACAGCCGAACCTTCGTGGTGCGCGCCGCGGACGATGGGCCACCCTTGGAGGCAAACCCGACCGCAACCTGGTCGCTCTGTCGTGCCTATATCTCGCTCTACGACGCCCAGGCCGGCATTGAAAACAACCATTGCATCCCTGATAACATCTCCGATTTTGATACCTGGTCGAACGGCACGGACCTTCTCGCCCTCGACCAAACCTGGAACATCGCCTGCTATGCTGACGCGCCCCATCCCATTGAGGACTCTGCCCCTCTGGAATTCGAATACTGGACTGGAGACGAAGAGCACTATCTTCGAATCTTTACCCCGGCTCTGCCAAGCGAAGTCGGCCAAAGCCAACGCCACTCGGGACGCTGGGACCCCAGCGCCTTTTGGGTGTTCGGCGATGGCCTCGCGGATATGGACTCCTATTCCGAACCCCTGGTCAGCGTCACGAGCCCCTACGTTCGCATCGAAGGTTTGCAATGCCAGGAGAACGACGCTGCCTGCATCTCCGTCTCCGGGCCGGGCACTGCATCAGATATTCGCATCTCGGCCAACATCGTCAGGGGTGGCGACGCGGACCGAGGCATCGGCATCATCGTCCGAAGCCCCGACACGAAAACCCGGATCTGGAACAATCTCATATACAACACCAGCCGAAGCGCCGGGGACGGGATCTGGCTCCGCATGGGTGCCCGCGCCATCGTCTACAACAACACCGTCTACAACAGTCACCGGGGCATCTACGTCTGGAGTTACGACGCCTCCACCATGATCCTGAAGAACAACCTGATCCTCGGCAACGTTTTTGGGGGCGATTCAGGCGCTTGGGACATAGCGAGCGTGGATCCGGGTTTCGAATTGGGCTCCACAAACAACTGCACCTCCGATGACTCGGGAGGCAACCTCGGTTTAAGCAACAGTCAGATCGACATTGCGCCAGCCGAGGTCTTCGTCGATGCCGATAACGGTGATTTCCGGCAGTTGCCCACTTCCCCCTGTCTCAACATGGGTGCCGATCTCAGCGAAGATCCCCTCTTGGTCCCGACCACCGACCTCATCGGCGCGCCGCGTCCCGGATCCGACGGGTGGGATGTCGGTGCCTTTCAGCAATAGCATCCAGTCAAGGCACGAGCCGAATAGCACGGTTCGTGCTTGACTACGCGCCACGAGAACATATTATCCCCTCAATCTTTCAGGTTTCTCTAACGACAACGACAAGGGAATGACATGGCCTCCTCGAAGATCATCTGGACCAAGATAGACGAAGCACCTGCTCTGGCTACAAGGACATTGCTACCCATCGTGCAAGCCTTCTCCAAGGGCTTCGGCATCGAGGTCGAAACACGGGATATCTCGCTTGCGGGCCGCATCATCGCCAACTTTCCCGAGGGGCTCGACGCGAAGCAGCGGATTTCCGACGACCTGGCTTGGCTTGGCGACCTGGCCAAGACCCCGGAGGCCAACATCCTCAAGCTGCCCAACATCAGCGCCTCCATCCCCCAACTGCAAGCGGCCATCAAGGAGCTGCAGGGGAAGGGCTACAAAATCCCAGACTACCCCGAGGAGCCGAAAGACGACGCAGAGAAGGCGCTCCAGGCCCGCTTCGCCAAGGTGCTCGGTTCGGCGGTCAACCCCGTGCTGCGCGAGGGCAACGCCGATCGTCGAGCGGCTGTGTCGGTGAAAAAATTCGCCCAGAAGAACCCTCACCGAATGATGAAGGACTGGCCGACGGAGGGTTCGAAGGCCCGGGTCGCCCACATGAAAGCCGGGGATTTCTACGGCAGCGAGAAGTCCGTCACACTGGAGGCGGCCACAACAGCACGAATCGAGTTCGTCGAAGGCGACGGCAAAACGATCATCCTCAAAGAAAAGCTGCCGCTGCTGGCGGGGGAAGTCATCGACACCTCGGTGATGAAGGTCCGCGCCCTGCGCGACTTTTATGCAGAGACCATCGCGGCCGCAAAAAAAGACGGCGTTTTGCTGTCTTTGCACCTCAAGGCGACCATGATGAAGATTTCCGATCCCATCATGTTCGGTCACTGCGTGGCGGTTTACTATGCGGCGGCTCTCGACAAACACGCTGGTGTGCTGAAGGAAATCGGCGCCAACGTCAACAACGGCCTGGCCGGCGTACTCGAAAAACTCGACAAACTGCCCGCCGACAAAAAAGCCGAAATCGAGGCCGACATCGCGGCGGTCTATGAAAACCGTCCCGCCCTGGCCATGGTCGACTCGCGGAAGGGCATCACGAACCTGCATGTGCCCAACAACATCATCATCGACGCCTCCATGCCCAACGTGGTGCGTGACGGCGGCCGCATGTGGAACAAGGACAACGAACTGCAAGACACCGTCGCCATGATACCCGACCGCTGCTATGCCACCATCTACCAGGCCACGATCGAAGACTGCCAGCGCCTGGGGCAATTCGACCCGGCGACCATGGGCAACGTGGCCAACGTCGGCCTCATGGCCCAAAAGGCCGAGGAATACGGCTCCCACGACAAAACCTTCACCGCGCCCGCCGAGGGCATCATCCGCGTCGTCGATGCCGACGGTGGCACCCTCCTCGAAAAAACGGTGGAAACAGACGACATCTTCCGCATGTGCCAGACCAAGGACGAGCCGATCCGGGACTGGGTCAAGCTGGGGGTCAATCGGGCTCGGGCGACCGGCTCCCCGGCCATTTTCTGGCTGGACGAAAAACGTGGACACGACGCCGAAATCATCAAGAAGGTAAACGCCTACCTGCCCGAACATGACACCACGGGCCTGGATGTCCGTATCATGACTCCGACGGACGCCATCCACTTCACCTTGGAGAGAACCCGCCGGGGCAAAGACACGATCTCCGTCACGGGCAACATCCTGCGTGATTATCTGACGGACCTCTTCCCCATCCTCGAGCTGGGCACCAGCGCCAGGATGCTGTCCATCGTACCCCTGCTCAACGGCGGCGGCCTCTTCGAAACCGGCGCCGGCGGTTCGGCCCCCAAGCACGTCCAACAGTTCTTAGAGGAAGGCCACCTGCGTTGGGACTCTCTGGGTGAATACTGCGCCCTCGTACCCTCTTTCGAAATGATCGCCGCCAAGACCGGCAGCGCGAAGGCGGCTCTGCTGGCCGAAACCCTCGACCAGGCCGTCGGCACCTACCTGGAAAACATGCGCTCCCCATCGCGCAAGGTAAACGAAATCGACAACCGAGGCAGCACCTTCTACCTGGCCCTGTACTGGGCCCAGGCCCTGGCAACCCAAGACAAAGATCCGGAAGCAAAAGCACGCTTCACCCAAATCGCCAAGGATCTCTCGGAAAGCGAAGAGACAATCGTCGCGGAATTGCTAGCCGCCCAGGGCGCGCCCGTAGATCTCGGCGGCTACTACTTAGCCGACGAAACCCTGGCCGAAAAAGCCATGCGCCCAAGCGCCAAATTCAACGCCATCATCGACGCCATGTAAGCCTCCCCGCCCCCTCCATAGGTGGCAACCAATAGACTAAAATCGCCCCAGGTCCGTGCTGGTCCCTATTATTGCCGCTTGGACACACCTTGCCCTTGACGAACATACGCCAATGGCGTACCACCGATACATAGAGGAGAAAGCGGATCTCAAACCCTCGGAACGAAAGGTGCTTGCTGCTCTCGCGAAGAAACTACGGGATGCTTATGGAAGTCAGGAGGACTGAAATGACCAATAACGCATTTAATGCAATCAGAGAAGGCCTCGAAGATGCCATTGCGTACACTGAGGGCGACAAACGCAGGGGGAAAACTCGCAAGGTGATGATCGAGGAAGTCGACGTTGTGGCTCTGAGGCGAATGCTGAAGCTTACGCAGAAGCAATTCGCCAAAATCTTTGGTGTCAGCCTGGCGACACTGAGGAATTGGGAGCAAGGCCGACGCAGACCCGAGGGCCCGGCGATGGTCTTGCTCAATGTCATCAAGCACGAGCCCGAGGCCGTGCTCCGCGCACTTGGATTCAAGGCGGCCTGAAAAAACTAATAAACTAAGACCGTCCCCGGTTTTCTTCGAAGAAGGCGAGCAATTCGTCCAGGACTGCGTCTAAGGGCGCTTCGATGCGACGGGCCGGGGGTAGGCTGTCGATGAAGTGCTGGCCGTAGGACCTGTTGGTGATGCGCTTGTCCAGGACCATCACCGAACCCCAGTCGTTGCGATGGCGGATGAGTCGACCGAAGCCTTGCTTTAAGCGTAAGACGGCTCGGGGTAGAGAGAGATGGCGAAAGGGGCTTCGGCCTTCGGCCCGGATGGCTTCCATGCGCGCTTCCAGCAAGGGTTCGTCGGGTACGTCGAAGGGTAGCCTTGCGATGATGACTTGGCTCAGTGCCGGGCCCACCACATCTACGCCCTGCCAAAAACTGTCCGTGCCGAAAAGGACGGAGGACTCATTTTTCCGAAAACGCTCCAGCAATTGATGCCGTGGTGCTTGGCCCTGACAGAGCAACTCAATGCCCAGATCCTCGGCCGCGCGCAGGCAGTTCTCGTGGGTGCGGCGCATGGAGGCCCAGGAAGTAAAGAGCACCAGGCTGCGTCCCTGGCTTACGGCCATGGCTCGGGCCACCGCCGTCGATAGCCACGCTGGGTATTCGGACTGCCCGGGCTCGGGACCGTCGGTGGGCACCGCGAGACAGGTACGTTGGGCGAAGTCGAAGGGGCTGTCCAATAAGAGCTGATGGATGTCTTCCTGGGGCAAGGCGTCCAGTCCCAGTCGCCGGCTCAAAAATTCAAAATCCCCGTCCGTGGCCAAGGTGGCCGAGGTCAGCACCGTCGCGCGCATGGGAGAAAAGAGGCTTTCAGCCAGGGTCGCGCCCACGTGCAAGGGTGCCATGCAGAGCCGGGTCCTGTGAGGATCTCCCTTGGGAATCTCGACCCAACGTACAAGCTCGCCTGTATCCGCCTCGACCTCGCCCACCTGACGCATGGAGCGAGCGGCCTGTTCCAGGGCCCGGGCCACACCGCCCCACTCCGCGTCCTTACTCTCGGGCTCGGAGAGATCAGCGCGGCCTTCGAGCCAACTCGTCAAACGGTCTGAAAGCGCCTCGGCCTGATTGGCCGCAAGAACCAAGCTCTCTCGCACCGCCGTCCAGCCTTCATGGGCCAAGAGCTCCTCGGTCAGACGCAAGCGCAAGTCGCCTCCGCCACCCCCTGCCTGAGATTGGACCCAGTCCGCGAGACCGTCAAAAGCAGCCTCGAAGGCCTGCCTCGCTTGCAGATTGCGCTCGTCCATGCCCGAGGGGGCCGACATGTCCGAAGACTCCAACAGAGCACCCCGACGCTTCCGGGGCGTCAACCGATTCAGCAAGCGAATCAGACCTGAGCGACTGGCCTCGGCACCGAAAAACCGGCTGGCCACCGCTTCCAGCTCGTGGGCTTCGTCCACGATCAAGTGGCGAAAACCGGGCAACACGGCCCTGCCCTGCCAATCATCGCTGCCTCGTCTCAGACCCAGGTCGGCGCAAAGCAGATGGTGGTTGACCACCAGGAGTTGGGCCTCCTCGGCCCGGCGCCGGGCCAAAACAAAGAAACAGCCGGCCCGGTAAGGACAGCGCCGATGAAGGCAGGCGTCTGCGTCGGAGCACAACTCCGACCACAGCCCATCGGGCATGGGCAAGTTCAGCTCCGAGAGGCTACCCTCCTTGGCTCGTTCGGCCCAGTCGACCACCGCATCCAAAGAAGCGCTGCTCTTGTCTTCGACCAACAGGCGCTGCCGTACGCGCAAATGCAAACGCCTCTTGCAGAGGTAGTTTTGCCGACCTTTGACCAACTCGAAGGACAGCTCACCCCCCAGGACCTCCCGAATCAAGGGCAGGTCCTTTTCCACCAATTGCTCTTGCAAATTGATGGTGCCGGTGGAAATGACCACCCGCTCCCGGGCGGCAAGGGCCAAAGAGGCCGCCGGCAACCCGTATGCCAGGCTCTTGCCTACGCCAGTGCCCGCCTCGGCCAGCAAGAGGCCGCCATCGGCCAGGACCCCAGCCACCGCATCCAGCATGCGCAGCTGTTGTTCGCGCGCTTCGAAACCGGGCAGCACCGAGGCAACGGCCCCGCCCGGCTCCAGCAGGGACAGAATGCTTTCCGCATCAGGCATCAAAACCTGTTTGTCATCGCTCTCAGGCATAAACGGGCAAAAACTCCAGGGCGTCGGGAAAAAACGCCACCATCGGGTCATCGGGCAGGGCCGCGAGAATGGTCTTGAAGCTCTGCTCCAATTTCTCACCTGGCACGATACCCAAACCGCTGACAAGCTCTGGGGGAAGCTCACTGACCAGGTGAAAAGAAAAATGCGCTGCTGCGGACCGCAAGCGGCGCAGCACCTCGGTCGGCAGCACAAAGCCCTGCCCGCAGCGAGCCAGATGCAACAGATGTCCACCGGGTTTAAGCAGGCGGCTGGCGTTGATCATGCCCGTCGCGACCCTGGGGGCATGATCGTCGCCGGGCGTACCTCCCGAGGCGCTTAGCACCAGATCGTAGCCAGGCGAAAGCACGGAGAAAGCCCGCCACCCCATGTAGGCCTGGCAGGCTCTTCGAAATGCGCGATTCAACTCGCCGGCCCAGAAGCCGGCGTAGCGACCGGGTCGGCTACCCTCTATCCAGTTGACAAGAAAAACAGGTTGCTCTACTCGCTCGACCACCTCGCAAAGTTCTCCATACAGCGGGTTGCCTTCCAGTCGCCCAGGCTCCACGCCAGGCACCTGGCCGCTTGCCAAATCCCCTTTTGCCAAATCCCTGTATGCGTCCATGGTCATGCGAGCCACGGCCCCGGTGGCCAAGAGATCAGGTCCTCCAGAAAAACCACTTTCGGGGTGGTGGGCCACGGCCGCCAAGGGGATGAGCATGCGGTAATCCCATAGCCGTGCATTGAAGGCCACGGGCGTGCCCCGTTCCGTGCGACCGCAGTCCCGCGTGGGCCCGTCCGGATCGTGCTCGAAATGGGGGTGGGCGGCCAGCATCTCCCGCCCCACCAGAGCCTCCTGGCCCAGTGGACCCAAGGCCTCTCCCTCCCCGTGACAGAACATCAAGTGAATGTCTTGGTCTTGCAATCCGCGCTGCCGCAGGGCGACTAAGAACTCGCGAAGCAACTCGGGGAGTGCACCGGGTCTGGCGGCAGGGCTGATGAGAATCAACACAGGCCCGGATGCGGGCAGCGCCTTGGACAAAGGCAGGGCATGCACGGGAGACTCCAGGGTATGCCGCAGGGCCCGCCCCGGCTCCGGCAGGTCCGCCGGACCCATGACACGCAAGACATCCAGGCACCAGCCGTCGGGCAGGGCCAATTCGAGCATGCGATCAGCAAAGGGCAGCTCAATCCGGGCGCGCCAGGCCTGATTCATGGGCAACGCACCCAGCAGCCAAGGCAGTAGGCCAAACGAAAATCCTGATTCATGGGCGGCGCACCCAGCGGCCAAGCCAGTAGGCCAAACGGAAATCCACCCCGGGGAACATACCGGAGCCGGCGCTGCCGCCGTTGGGCCTGTAGGGATTGGATCGCCAATAATAATTGCTGGGCGGCCGAACGGACATGGGCAAAGGCTTGCTCAGGATCAGATCCCCGTTGCGGCCCACATAGCCCAGGACCTCATAACTTTCCCCGTCGTCCGCCACGCAATGCCCGGCGGCCACCTCCGCCTCGTCGCAGTTGATGCGCTCAAAATCAAAAAATGGCGGCAAGGGAAAACCCTTCAAACTGGCCAGGCCCCGATCGATGGCCGCCTGGTCGGGCTCGCTCAAGCAGGGCTGGCCGGCCGCGGCCCCACACATCCCGGCTGCATAGGCAAAATCAAAAAAGGACTGACCCATTTCCACTGGCTGAAAACGCATGTCCGGCGTGTCGTAAATCTGCGCGTCGAACGCTTGCTGCAAAACCCCTCGGGCCTCAGCATCGTTCAAGTGGCGCAGAGCCAACCAGGCCCCTTGCACGGCCATGTTGTAATTTGAAAAGTTGGTGCCCGTATCCACGTTGAGCAACAAGATGTTATCCCGAGCGATGACGGCGAACTCACGCTCTTCGATGAGCTCTCCATATAGATAGGCGTCCAGCAGGGGATCGTCGGCTACGTCGGACAAGGCCGCGACGATACCCAGGGCCATGATCGTGTGGAAGCCGTTGCGCACGCCCGGGATGTACATGCGATCCAGATTGTTCTCGTTCAAGTAGCCATGATAGGTGGTGCGCCCGTCCGGATCGGGCACTTCCAAATCGTAGCCGTTCTCCCTGACCTCCATATACTGCAGCACCATGGCACGGGCGTCGGTCCGCAACCGCTCTTTGAGATCGTCTGCAAAATTCGTATCCGACTCGATGACTTCCCAGATGGCCCCGTAGGCCATGGCCCAACCGATGAGCATGTCCCGACTGCAGGAATCTTCCCAGATGAAATCCGGGTATCGCCCGCCTGAGTTGTCGGCACGCCAAGTGCCGTTGCTTTTTTCCTCCGGCAAAGGATTGCCCTCGCCATCAAAAAGAGGCGTCAGCTCCTCGTTGTCCCCCGCCCCGGGATAATTGAGGTTGGCGAAGCCACGCACCGCACCGCCGTCGATGCCGGTGATGGCCGAGGCCATGTGCAGGGCCTCCAAATCCAGGATCAGGTGCTGTCTGGCCCGCTCTTGCTCCTCGATGGGATAGCATTGGTCCCGAAGCACGCCGTATCGAAAGGCGTCGGCCGCGATGCCCACCCCGGCGTATGCACCGGCCACCTTCCACCAGCCGTCCACCGCTTCGCTGACGGAGAGACCGGAACTTGCCTCAAAATCCCATCCCTGGTCCTCGTCGAGCCACTTCACGATGGCGGCCCGCTCGGCCTCCTTGTCGGCAGAAATGCTGATCTCGGCGTTCAAGCCTGTGGGCAGGGTATGAAAGACGTGAAACTGCCGGTCTCTTTTCCGCGCCACCTCGGCCAGCTCTGCGTCAAAGCCGGCTTCGCCGGGGCCGGGCAGCATGGCCTGCCAGTCATAGACATATTCCGTCTGGCAGTCTTTCGGATCCGTTTCTCCGTCTGCACAGGCCGAAACCCATACCAAACCTGCCAATAGGCAAACACCCAAAATCTTCTGCCGCATCGCTGCACCCCTTTCAAAATCGATCCCATGTTGCCAAAGCCGCTCGAACTGCACAAGAGAAAGGCGCAAGGGAAAGGGCTTGGCCCCACGGCACCGCCTAGTCTATGATGCCCAAATCAGCCAATCCAATCCATGGAGGTGGTCGTGAAGACTATCCGCTTGCTGGCAATCGGAATCACCCTTTGTTTTTTCACGACGGGCTGTGACAAGCCTGCCGTTGACCCAGGACCCAAGACGCCGGTGGCCGACCAGGCCAAAACCACCCCAACACAAAAACCCTCGGATGCCCCGAAAGCGGCCTCAGCAGGCGTGGCCCCCTTTGCGTTTCCCGGGGCCTGGGAAAAAGACGTCAACGACGGGCTGACCAAACTGATGTTCGACTACAGTTTCGGCGGTTCCAAGTTCGTCAAGGGACAACCCGCCCCGGTGGTGGTCGTGGACTTCGACAACACGCTAATCAAAGGCGACATCGGCCGAGCCTTCTTCGACTTCATGGTCACCGAGGGCAAAATCCAATTCACCGACAAGGTGGTTGAGGCCCTGCCTGAAGACAAGCGAGCCGAAGCCAAGGCGGCCTGGGATACCCTGCAAAAACTGCAGGCGGACAAGCGAGCGGATTCACGAGAGGCACGGGCTTTTCGCAAGGTCATGCACAAAATTTACTGGAGCCTTTGCCGGGATGCGGACGCTGAGAAATGCTACCCTTGGCAGGTTCGTTTCTATGCAGGCTACAGCCCGGACGAACTTAAAACCATGGCGGCCCAGGTCATGGAGACTGAACTGAAGCAGAAAATGGGATCCGAACAAATCCGCGTAGACGATAAAGATCAGGCCCCGGGCATCACCAGCCGCGGCATCCGAATCTATGAGGAAATGAAAGATCTCTTGTTTCACTTGGACCAGCGTGGCTTCGAAATCTGGGTCGTGTCGGCCGGACCCCAGTGGGTGGTCGAGGGCGCGGTCACCAAGCACTTCGCCGTCAAGCCGGGGCGGGTCATCGGCATGCGAACCAAACTGGCTGATGGCAAACTGACCACGGAAATCGAGGCCCCGCCCACTTTCCGCATGGGCAAGGTAGAAGCCATCGACAAGCGCATCGGACGCAAACCCTTGCTGGCCATTGGCGACTCTTGGAGTGACGCGGACATGCTTGGCAACGCCACCCACGCCCTGCTCGTCGACCGCGGCTATCTGGATCTAAAAAAGAAAGCGGTTGAATCGAAATGGTGGATCCAGCCGGCTTTCCCGGTGAGGTGAGATCAAACCATGATGCCCAAGCGTACCCGCTCCGCGCTGCCGCTGTTTCTGGTTCTGCTTCTAATGGGGTTGTTGGTCTGTCCCCTGGCTTTCGCCCAGGGCGAAACGGGTCCGACAGAGCCCTGCAAAGAACGCTATCACGAAGAGACCAGTTTCTTGGTCAATCCGGATGAGGCGGTGCTCATCGCAGCCGGCATCGGCTGGAGTCGAAAAAACAAGCATCGCCTGCTGTGGGATGAACGCTATGCAGCGACGGCCCGTCAATGGAGCGGCTACCTTGTGGAATCGGGCGATCCCAAGAATAAGAGCCTGCCCATGAATCGACTGCGCTTCGAACTCGCCTTGCGCGGCGTGACCGACGGCGCGGTCATCCCCTTTTCCGCTATAGGGCCGGGCGAACGAGTGCCCGTCGGCATGATGAAGTTTCTGGATCGCAACGCCATCTCGGGCCGATTCACCCACTTCGCCGTGGGCGCGACCCGAACCCCCGATCAGAAACGCATGGTGACGACCTTGCTGTTGGGCCGGCGACCGGTCCTCATCGATCCCTTGCCGGTCTGTCCTTCGCCCGGATCTCGGATCAAGCTACGAGCCCGCATCCTGCGCGGCTATACCCACCCTCGCTGGTTGATGACCACGCCCAAGGGCCATGTCACCCAGGGCATCCTGCTCTACGAAGAAGGCGCCTGGTCCAGCGAGATACCTTTGGATGGCGGCGCCGGCGAATACACAACCGAACTGGTGGTCAATGGTCCACGTGGACCCGAAGTGGCGGCCTTGTTCCCACTGTATGTTGGGGTCCCCAAGGCGAATCTGCCCAAGGTAAAATTGCGCCCCGCCCCTGGCCGCTATCGTTCGCCCCAGGACGCGGAAAAAGCGATCCTGCGCATGGTCAACGAGGCGCGCGGCAGGCTTTCCTTGCCGCCACTTACCCTGAGTGAAAACCTGAGCAAGCTTGCGCGATCTCACGCAGACGAACTGTTATTCAAACGTCATGCCGAGCACAGATCCCAACAAACCGGCAGTCTGGTGGACCGGTTGCGCAATGCTGGCGTCGTCTTCCAGCGAGCCCTGGAAAACGTGGCCCTGGTCCCCAGCCCGGAGGCCGCACATGAGCGTCTGATGGGCAGCCCGGGCCACCGTCTGAACCTAATCGATCCCCATGTAAGCAAAATCGGCATCGGTGTAGCCATGGAGCGCAGCAGCACTGAGGACATCCTGGCTGTCTGCCAGGTATTCGTCGAGCCCCCTGTGTCGGCCAAGGATGATGCCTCCATTCGGGATCTGCATCGGGCCATCAATGCACGCCGGCTCAAACGAGGCCGCTTCGCCCTCGGGCTGGATCCCGCATTATGCGCAGCCGCGCAACGATCGGCCCGACGGCTCTCCTCGATGGGGCGCAAAGCCGATCCGCAACAGGAAGGTGAAGCCTTGCTGGAAGAAATCACCGATCTCGGTGCCTCGGAAGTCGAATTGCGATATTTTCACACAGCCAACGTCAACCAAATCCTGGCGTCGCCCGAAATTTACGACGAAAACATAAATCGCCTGGGGATTGGCACGGCAACCGACCAGGGCGGTTCCGGACTGCAGTGGTTGGCGGTCGTCTTCGCTGCACGCTGACGCCCTGTCGCTCAGAGGACCACCCATGAGCATGCACCACCCCCGCCTGGTAGCCTACCAGCGCATCATCCGCTCGCTGTCGCGCAGCCGCAACGTCTGGCTCGACTTTTTGAGCCGGTTGCCGCTGACTTTGGGCGAATCGGATGCAGATCGGGTGGTGCCGCTAAGTTTCAGTGACACGATTCAAGCCGTTTTCAACGATGCAGTGGACGGCTTGGCCGATCTCATTCGCCGACGTCATGACCCAGCCTACAACAACGAGAAACAGTCCGCCCTGCTGACCGATGAGCGCATGCGGGTGCCCCTGTGGCCCAAGCGTTTCTGCCCACGCTCTTTGGGCGAAGACAGCCCCCTGATGGCCATCGTGCGCCTATCCTTGCTCCAGAGCCCGGACCTGGATGGCGGCCTTCTGGAGAGCTGGTTGTCACGCAAGGGTGGCGGTCGATTGCTATACGAAACAGTCTTGGGCCTGATGGTCAAATCCTTCCGTGCGGCCAGAGCCCACCCCAACTTCTCAGGCGTGGCGCTCATGACACATTTGGCCGTGCTCAACGAGGCGCAGAACGCGAAAGAGCGCATCAAGCAAATCGAGGGGCCCGCTTTGGCCTGGGGTCGTTTTGAGCGCGCCATGGGCATGGCATTGCATGCCTTGCTACGTCAAGCCTCAGAGGCTGCCCTGGCCAAAGCCGGCGCTTCACGCAGCGATCCAGCCGAGCAGGTGGATCAAAGCATCATGATTGCCAGCGTCAGCCCTCTGCCCTTCTTTTCCGTCAAGGACAAAGAACTCGATGCGGATCTGAACCCCTATAGTCTGTCCACCGACCTGGATCAACTGCTCATGCCGGCCTATCAGGCGGCCTTGGAGCACAGCAACGAACCGGGTGACCTCTTAGAATCATTGCAGCGTGCAGTCATGGTCGACTCACCCTTGCGCGGTGTGGTTTTATCCCACGCTCAGGTGGAACACTTCCGACGCTTGACCTTAGACCACCTCATGGCCGGCGAAGATCAGGCCTTTGAGTCGGATCGCATGCTGGCCATGGTCTATTCCAGCAACCAGGCTCTTCTCGAGCTCCTGACCAACAACTACACCATGACCGTCATCGCCTCGGACCTGCAAAAACGGGCCGCCGATCCGCGCCGCATGCCCTGTGCACATGCCGCCAACCAGCGCCTGTTGGAGGGCATCATGTTGTTTCGAGATCGGGAGGCCAACCCAGGGCCGGCCGAACAGCGCGAGGCCACGGCCGTGCAAGAGCTACTGGAGCGCTTCCTGTTGCATCGCATGGACGAATTCGCATCCGGCCATGTGAATCGGGCTCGACAACGCTTGGTGGATCGACGCGGTGCCATGGATATCTCGAGCTTGAATCGTGAATATGAAGCGGGACGACTCTACCGCATTGCCATGGATGAACAGCCCCTGCTACGGACCCGAATCGTACAGAATGAGGCCCAACTCTTTGTGGACTTAAAGGGCTATACGCGACGCACCGCCCAAGCCAAAGAGCTGGTTATGGCCGAATTCATGAAAAATGAATTCTATGAGCCCATCCTGTCAGCCGCCAAGCGATACTACGGCGGTGCCACCCTGGTCAGCTCCGAGGAGAACATCCAGCTGGTCAATTTGCTGGGCGATGCAGTAGCCTTTTCGGGCAACGTGGTTAGTCTGATGGGCCTGGCGCGGGACATCCAGCATGTCTTCCGCAATTACCAACGCAAACTGCAGGAATTCTCCCCCGAGGATGACCAAGACGCCCTGCAACAGGTCCGCACCCGCATTGCAGCAGAACGACAGCAGATCAGCCAGCAAGTCGGCATGCTGCAAAAAGAACTCAAGGAAATCCAGCAACAGGTGTTTGCCCGTAGCGCCCTGGATGACAAGGCCAAGGTGGATCTGTTACAGCAAGAATACACACAACGCTTCGAGCGTCTTCAAGCTGACTACAAATCCCTTCAGGCACAACGCCAACAAGCCACCGACGAAGCCCTCCAAATCCAATTCACGGCCCGGATGGACGCGGTAAAGAACAGCCACGACCGACTCAAACAAGTGAGACAGAAGGTACTCGTTGAACTTAAAGAACGAACCGGCGATGCGATGAGCAGGCACCTGAGCGACCTGCTGGGCCGCCGTCTCCTGGAACAAATACGCGCCACCGAAGACATGATTCGGGCCCTGCGAGAGAAAGACAACCACCTCCTGGATGCCATGGAGGAAGAAGAGCGCCGGCGCATGGGCTACGGACTGGAAGCTGGTCTTTTCATCAGCCACGGTGCCGCGGCTGAAGTCATCGAGCTGGATGACGACGTCTGGGGCATGCTTCGGGTGGCCATCAGCGAGCACATCAACGAAGCGGCTCGGGGCACGGCCCGCAACGGTGCCGTCAAAATGCGCCTGGACGAAGCGCTGAGTCAGGCCAGACAGAAATCATCAAGACCCGGGCTGGTCTATCCCTTCCGAGTCTTCGTGGCGCAGACCGGCGAATTCGGCCTGGATGACAGCCTGCAGGCCTTGTATCGCAAGGCGGTGGCAGAAAAAGACGAGCAGGAGCTGGAGGGTTTTCTTGAAAAACTTGCCGAATCCACCCGCGAACGTTTTCGGGAAGTCAGCCGGCAGCAAGATTCGACACGGGCCCCCTCCTGCGACATCTACAACCTCGGCGAAGCCCTCAGCGCGAAAACGCTGGACGCATACCTTGACAAGACACGCGCCACCCATTTCTTCTTCCAGGTGCAAGTACAGCGCGAAGAGCTTCACCCCGAATTCTCCCAGCTTTTCTTCATACCGGATAAGGGGATCCATTTAATCGTGGGCCGAGACATGCGTGAAGGCCAGGGCGACGCCGAAATCTTTCGCTATGTGGGCCAAGTGCTCTTTCGAGGTTTCGAAATCAGTCGCCCCACCCCTATCTACGAAATGCTACGCCCCTCCAGCCCCTTTGTTCGCCTGCTGGATATGCACCACATGAAGGCATGGACCGAAGAAGCGCTCGAGAATCCCAGCTGCAAACTCGAGAGCCTCAGCATCGAATAAAAATCGAAATTGTTCACCAACGATGGGATAAGCCCAAACTCAATCCGCCCTGTGTGGGTAGAATGCCGACCGTGGTGGTCGATTCCTTGACCTCCGGCGCAGCAGACCCTCCATCGAGCCATGACCAAAGAAAGAATCCAGCCGAGACCACAGACACAGCGGCACCCGCGAGCATCAAGCCGTTGCCCCAGCGATTGGCGCGCTGCCCCTCGTCATACAGGGACTCGAGTTCCTCCTGGTCCTCTGTGGTGGGTCGAGAATCACTCAACTGGCGCTCAATGTCGTTGGCGTACCAGACCAACAGACCGCCCGCCGTGGCCGAAGCCAGGCCCAGTCCCAAACAAGTCCACCCCGTGATGCTCTGCCACTTGGAGTCGGGGGCCTCCTCGAACACCACCGGGGGCGGCGTCACGACCTTGGGCTTCGGCTTGGGCCTGCGTTTTTCATAAAGCTGACCCAGCACAGTGGAGTTATTCAGGTCCACCTCCAGCCGAAAAACTCTGTTGTAACGAATCTCGATGAACTGGGACAAATCCCGGAACCCCTCCTTGGAAACCATGAGGATGTGCTTGCCGGGTATGAGCCCGCCCAGTGGCTTATCCAAAGGGGTGACGGCCACTTGCAGGCCGTCCAACATGATCCGAGCGCCCGCCTCCGAGATCTTCAGGTCCAAAGCGCCGACCCATCGCTCAGGCCGCAAGAGTTGCACCATCAACTCCTCGAGTACAAGCGACCGGTCCTTGGCTTTCAAGGGCACCTCGGCCGCAGCCCGCCTCAGTTCGACCCCTCGGATCCCGTCATAAACCCTGAGGTCCAAGCTCATGCTATCACCCAAGCCACCCACGGTTCCGGTGATCACATAAGGCACCCCCAATGCCTTGATCTGCTGCTCCACAGTACCCAGGCCGGCCTGGCCTGATCGCTTCAACCTGGCCTGCACCTTGGACTCAGGCAGCCAAATGAAAGCGCCCACCTTGCCCAATACGCGCTTGAGTTGGTCCTTCAATGTGCGGATCTCCGCTTCGTCCACACCCACCGCGTTTAGCTTAAGCAAAGCCACCCGTGCCTTCAGCGTCACCTTGTTAATGGCTTTTGCCCGGGCCTGGGCTGGGACGAGAAGGCCAAACCCGGCCAAACACAAAAAAAAGAAAAAACGACGGGCAAAAATCAACATTCGGGGTCCTCTTCCGCGTGACTTGGATCGCGTTAGTGGCATTTACGAATCGTTTTTTGATTCGTTAGTGCCATGTTATGCTGCGGCTTATTGCGCAGTGATAAGGGCCATGCTACATCGAGAGATGAAAAAAAGGAAACCAAACTCAATATGAACGCCTCGTTCCCCACACTCCACTTGGTTCTGGTTACACCGGAAATTCCAGCCAACACGGGCAACCTGGTGCGACTCTGCGCCGCTACCGGTGTGCACCTGCACTTGATTGAGCCCTTGGGATTTCGCCTCGACGATCGCATTTGCAAACGCGCGGGCCTGGATTACTGGAAAGACTGTCGCTTTGACGTCCACCTGACTTTTGAACATTTTGAGCAAGTCCAGCCCAAAGCGCGCTCATTCTTCCTGTCGACCAAGGCCGAGACCTCCATGTATCAAGTACAATTTCAACCCGGAGACGCGCTGGTCATGGGCCCCGAATCCAGCGGTTTGTCGGTCAAATTCTTGGCCCGCCATGATCAACACGGACGCACCCGCCGACTGCCCATGCCGGGCAAGGGTCGCAGTCTGAACCTTTCCAACGCCGCCTCCATCGCGGTCTACGAGGCCTTACGACAACTGGGCCAGTTGGAGGAGAAGCATGCCTGAACTGAACGTGGACACAGATGGCGCGGGACAGCGTCTGGATCGCTTTTTACAAAAGATCATGCCCGGCATGCACCGGGGCCACCTCTTCAAAATGCTGCGGACCCGGAAGGTGCGAGTCAACGGCAAGCGAGCTCGCGGCGAACTTCGGCTGGCCAAGGGCGATCGGATCACCTTGCACATGGACCCGGCCCTCTTCGAGGAGGACACCCAGCGCAAGGCCCCTCAGGGTAACCGCATAGACTTCGGGGTGGTCCACGAAGACAAGCATTTGCTGGTGGTCAACAAGCCCCCCATGCTGGCCGTACACCCTGGTGCGGGCCACGACTCAAACTCACTCATCGACCAAATCCACACCTACCTGGAAGTCGACGACCGGCCCACCTCCTTCCGCCCATCCCTGGCGCATCGGCTGGACAAAGACACCTCGGGCTTGATCATGGTGGGCAAGGACGCCGAAACCCTCCGCCGCCTGAGCAAAATGTTCCAGGCCCGTGACCTCACCAAAAAGTACCTGGCTTTAGTGCCCGGGCGCTTCCGTCAGCGAAATGGCGTCTGGGAAATGGAAGTGGAACGCAAGGACGTGCCGGGATCCCGCAAAAGCAACAAGCCGCCCAGCCGCGGGCGCAAGGACAAAACAGGAACCACGGCCTGGCGAGTAGGCGTAGAACGCCGCCTAAAAATTCCTGATTATAAAACCCTCCCCCTCACCCTATTGGTCTTAACCCTGCTCACAGGCCGAACCCACCAAATCCGCTCACACCTACTCCAGGCCGGACACCCCATCGTAGGCGATCCCCGCTACGGCGATCGGGACCTCAACCGCCTGCTAAAACGTCACTTCGCCCTGAAGCGCCAGTTCCTCCACGCCTACCGCCTCAACCTGAAGCACCCCATCACAAACAAAGACCTAAAACTAAGCGCCCCCTACCCTGCCGATCTGCTTCCCCTGGTCCAGGCGATGCGGCTTGGGGTGCCAGCTTAGATGCTCTAACACTGCGCATCTTGGCCGCACAGCATAAGAGGCCCTAAAAAAAAGGGCCTCTAACACTCAAACATCTCCCCACCCCAGTAGAGCATCTTATCCCGCATCCCAAAGGGATGCGGGGCTAGATGCGCCAAGGCCCGAAGGGGCTAGCATCACACCTTCTCATACCAACTACCCCTACCTTGACCACGCCTTGCCAAGTGCCCCGCGTTGACGAGCTGCTTGAGGTGTTCCTTGATTGTATTTCGGTTGGCCTGCGTGATGGTGGTCGCTTCCTTCACCGTGACCCGACCATGCTCGCGCACAATACCCAAAAGTTTTTCCGAAAGCGGCGCAAGCGGGGCCATGAGTTTCTCTTGCTGTACTTTTCGCTCCAGCACTTCCTTCTGCCGGTGCAGGGCCCGCACGAAAAAAGTAAGCCAGTCGATGAGCTGAGACTCGTCTTTGTCCAAGGTGGCCTGGGCCCGGCGCAGGGTTCTGTAATACTCGTCCTTGTTCTCCTCAACGATTCTCTCAAGCGAACTATACGCCACATATTTGTAACCGGCCCGAAGCAACAGCAAGGTGCTCAGTGCTCGCGACAAGCGACCATTCCCATCCTGGAAGGGATGAATCGCCAAAAATCGCACCACAAAAACAGCGATGATCAACAAGGGGTGATGCTCTCGTTTCTCAAGGGCCTCGTTGCTCCAGGCCAGCAAGGCCTCCATCAACCTGGGGGTATCAAAAGGTGTGGCGGTTTCGAATATCACGCCGACGCTGCGACCTTCCGCGTCGAAGGCTTCCACGCTATTGGATAGCGTTTTGTATTCGCCACGATGCCGTTCATCTTTCCGCGAATATTTTAAAAGAATCCCGTGAAGCTGGCGGATGGTGTTTTCGGTAAGTGGAATGTTTGCATGGGACTCGAAGACCATTTCCATCAGATCGGCGTAACCCGCAACCTCCTCTTCGTCGCGGGAGCGAAAAGAACTCACGTCCAGCCCCGCAAGAAGCCGCTCAATTTCGTCATCGCTGAGTTTGACGCCCTCGATTCGAGTCGACGATCCAACCGACTCGATCGTGGCGATACGCTTCAGTGCAGACAGGCGCTCCGGGGCCAGATTACCCAATGCCGCCCAGCGTCCCTTGAATTCATCGATTTCGCCAATGGTCTTAAGCAAATCGGGCGTAATCCGCATTTTCGACAATAAATCCACCTAAACCTCCATTGATTCACCCATATTTATCCATTTAGACCTGTCCGTCAAGCTAATTGGATATAATTGGATAAATAAATGGATATTCCGGCCGGAGCCGCTTCCTCAATCTAGGTGCGTGATCTGAAAAACAGCAGTCCCAAGAAAGCCATCATCGACAAGAGACCGATCCCATCCCCTTCAGCCTGCGAACAGCCGCATGATCGGGTGTCATCACACCACTCAAAATATCCATTTTCAACATGCACCTGGGGGCAATCACTTCTCAATGCATTTTCCAAAACAAAATCGACAGGTACACCGTCGGCAGGCACAGCACCCCGGCACTGGGCCAACTCATCCACCACCGGCACAAAATACATGAGACAGTTTGTTTCGGCGTCCGCCAGCACCAGGCCACTTCCACCGACTGGCAGCTCTTCGCAAGGCCAGCATTCCTCGTTCGCAAGTCCTTCGTTACACAGCAATCCAGTAGGCAAGATTATCTCCGAGCAGACAACGCCGCCCTCACAGTAAGTCGGCCCATCCTGCAGCGCTATCGTGACCTCAACGCCGTTCACCTCAAGCAATTCGGCAAGACCAATACTCCGAAACTCTGACCCCTGAACCCAGTTCGCCAGACAACACTCTGGCGAAGCGCACATTGCAGCCCCATCCGAAACCGGCAATGCCAAAAAGATGACCACCGCAGCAATTGATGTCAGGCAAATATTATTGGCTCGCATTTCCCCCTCCAATAAACAATTTTCCTGCCGTTCGCACCCTGGCAACCCAAACCTCATCCAAGATCCAGAGGCTCAATTTAGAGCGGCTATTGAGGTCGCCACACAAAATGCGTTCGTCGAGTGCCCCAAAGCCGTTGACAGGTTCCGGTCGGCGCTGCTTCACTCGACGTCGGATTCTC
>JAFCZJ010000242.1 GCA_019314375.1 Deltaproteobacteria bacterium
TATATAGAGTCACAACAAACGATCTGGCTTTCCTTTCCATTGTATTTGTTTGCTGCCAGAACATAATCAATATCATTCCTGTTTTTTCAGCAAAGGAACCTCTGATTAAGTCTGGGTCGAACAGATTGCCGATTAAAATAATCTGGTTCAAAGCGTGGAATGCCCGTAATAGCAGGGCTATTGCGAAGTTTCACAACGTGGAAACAGGATGTTTTAATCGCAAGATGTCGATTCATGACTTAATCAGAGGTTCCCTAACTAAACTGCCGCTTGAACCGCCATACACCAAACCCGAACACCAGGCTGCCGAGCAGGCTGAGGCCCAGTAGGGAATCCCAGAGAACCTTCAGCCCCGCCCCTTTCAGCAGGATGCCATAGGCCATCTCGATGTAGTAATAGAGTGGGGACAGATACATGGCCTGGCGGATGCCCGGCGGCATGGCCTCGGGCGGGGTCCAGGCCCCGGACAGGAGAATGATCGGCATCATGATCATGATGGTCAGCATGGCCGCCTGGGCCAGGTTACGGCTCATGGTCGAGATAAAAAGGCCCAACCCCGACATGGCGAAGGTGTACAGCGCGGTCACCGCAAAGAACAGCGGAAGGCTGCCCTTGATCGGGATATGAAAATAGCCATACAGAATCAGATACACGCTCAACGCTGTTCCAAGCAGGATGACCAAGGTCATGGCAATAACCTTGGGCAACATGATCTGGACAGGAGTTAGCGGTGAAACGATCAGTTGTTCAATGGTACCCCGTTCCTTTTCGCGCACGGCAGCGGCAGCGGGAAGCATCATTGCCAACACGGTGATGACTGTCAGCAATTCCGAGATGGACATGAACCAGGCGTCCTTCTGGTTCGGGTTGTACCAGACCCGGTGCTGGTCCACGAGCATGGGCACGCCGGCAAGACTTTCCTCGGTCAGCCCGATACGCTGCAACGCGGCATCGAAGCTGTATTTGCCGATAATCTGTGCGCTGTAGCTGGCCGCGAGGGTTCCGAGGACGGTGTTGCTGGTGTCCACCTGCACCTGCACGGAGGTCGGCCTGCCCTGGAGCAGGTCGCGCTGGAATCCGGGCGGGATGTCCAACACCACCAGCGCCTTGCCCTGATCCAGCAGCCGTATCCCCTCTTTCTGATCCAGAATCTCACCCCCCAATTTGAAGTAAGGCGGCTGAAAACGATAGATCAGCTCACGGGACGCCATACTGTGATCCGCATCATGGACCATGACGGTTCCCTGATTGAGATCCATCTTGACCCCTCCTGCCATCATGATGTCGAGGGTGAACAGGTAAAGCACCGCTACCACCAGCAGGGTATCGCGCCCCAGCTGCAGCAATTCCTTGCCGGTCATGGCGGCCATTCTCGACCACCATAGGTAGAGGCGTCCTTCGGTCAACGGCGTATCAGGTTTCATGCGCGCACCCGCTTGTGAAAGAGAAGGTAGGAAGCCGTCCACAACACCAGGGTATAAAGCAGGAGCGCAGCGACACGGCCCCAGAGTTGCCCCATGCCGATACCTTTCAGGAAACTTCCCAGGGCAATATCGGTGTAGTACATGGCCGGAAACAGGTGGGCCTCGAATTGCGAGGCAGCATCCATCGAGGCGATGGGCACCAGCAGGCCCGAATAGAGCACCGCCGGGACGATCGTGACCACCACCGTGATCATCATGGCGGCCACCTGGGTACGGGCAAACAGGGAGACCAGCAGGCCGATTCCTGTGGTGCAGGTGACATAAATGATCGATGCCCCGAAGAAGAACAGGGGGTCACCCTTGAACGGTGCCCCGAACAGGGTCACGGCCAGCAGCCACAGAAGCAGCACGTTGACAACCGAAATACCCACATAGGGCAGCAACTTGCCCGCCAGAAACTCTCCCCGCGTTACTGTGGACGAATAGATGTTGTAGATGGAGCCATTCTCTTTTTCACGTACCACACCCAGGGCGGTGAGAAAGGGTGGTGTCATCAACAGGATGAACATCATCATGGATGGCGCGATGGACCAGATGCTCTTGAGTTCCTGGTTGTACAGGTAGCGAAGCTGCGGCTTCACCGGCTGCGCCAGAGCGGCCGCCTGTTCAGGCGAAATACCCATTCTTTGGCTGATGAATCCTGCCAGAAGCCGGCCATTGAAGGCGGCATTAATGGCGACGACATAGCCCTTGCTGGTCGAGGTGCGGAAGGGAAAGGTACCATCGATGAGCGACTGCACCGCCACCGGCCGGCCAGCCAGCAGGTTTTTCTGGAATTCGGGTGGGACGATGATGGCGAAACGGATCCGGCTGCCTGCCAGCAGGGGTTCCAGTTCCCGTTCGCTCTCCACATGCCCCTTGTAGTCGAAGTATCGTGAGTCCATGAACAGGTGTAGATAATCCCGACTCATGGCTGTGCGATCCTGATCCAGCACGGCAAAGGGGATATGCTCCACATCCATCTTCATGCCATAACCAAAGATCAGCATCATGGAGACAGGGAGGATAAAAGCGAGGGAGAGGAACAGGCGATCACGCAGGATCTCGCGCCATTCCTTGCAGGTAATCGCCTTGACACGCGTCAGGTTCATTGTGAATTAGCCTCCTTTTCCCGCGCCATGATGCGATAGACGAAGACATCCTCCAGGCTTGGGGGGCGGGAATGGATATCCAGCAGAGAGACGCCCTGTTCGCTTAACAGGGACTCGATCCGTCGCCGGTCCTGTTGCGGATCTTTCGCCAGCAGGTGAATCCGTTTTCCGAACAGGGCCACGCCCTCGAAACCGGCCTCTTCCAGCTGCTTCAGGGCCACCAGTGGCTGATCGGTGGCAATCGCGAGCAATTGCCCCGCCTCCTGCTGCAAGGCCTGCTTCATCTGCGCCGGCGTGGCGTCAGCAATGATGCGGCCGGCATGCATCAGAGCCAGGTGATCGCAGTGCTCCGCCTCGCTCATGTAATGGGTGGTCACCAGAATCGCCACCTGTTCCACGCGCGCCATCTGCACCAGGATGTCCCAGAAACGACGCCGTCCGATGGGGTCCACACCCGAGGTGGGCTCATCCAGAAACAGGACCTGCGGCCGGTGCACCAGGGCACACCCCAGAGCCAGTCGCTGGCGGATACCCATTGGCAGCTTGCCGGCCAGACGGTCTTCGACACCTTGTAATCCAGCCGTTTCAACTACCCAGTCGGTTCGTTGTTTGAGCTGGCTGCGTGGCACCGCATAAATACGCGCGTAGAGGCGGATGTTCTCTAGCACCGACATGTCCTGATACAGCGAAAAGGCCTGGGACATGTAACCGATGCGTTCCTTGATGGCCTGGCGGGCGCGGCGCATGTCCGCGCCCGCCACGTGCCCCTCTCCGTCAGTAGGAGGGAGAATGCCAGTGAGCATCTTGATCACCGTGGTCTTGCCGGCACCATTGGCGCCGAGCAGCCCGAATATCTCGCCTTGCATGACCCGGAAACCGACATGATCCACGGCGCGGAAATGGTCGAAATCACGGGTCAGATCCTTTGCCTCGATGGCGACCCCGTCACCCGATGCCGGTGGGTCGGCCAGCGACGTCACCGTGGCCTTTGCCGCTGACTCCCCGACCAGCTTGTGTTGTCGTAACAGCGCCACGAAGACATCCTCCAGTTCAGGATCCGTCGTGTGGATTGCCTTTATCGTCAGATCGGCAAGCGCCGTCGCCACCTGCTTTCGCGCCGCTTCGGGCGATGCCCCCTGCACGAATACCCGAAGCACGGGCCCGACCGCCTCTACCTGCGGGTAGCGCTTCTTGAGTCGCTGCAGTGCCTCGATCTGGGGTTCGGCCTCGACCTCTACCTCTACCAGACTGCCGGGCACAACCTGTCGAATCTGTTCCGGCTCCCCCACCGCCAGCACGCGCCCACCAAACATCAGCGAAAGCCTGTGGAAACGAGTCGCCTCGTCCATGTAGGCGGTGGAGACCAGGGCGGTGATGCCCCCCTCGCGCAACAGCTCGGCGAGGATGGCCCAGAAATCCCGCCGCGAGACTGGATCAACGCCGGTGGTAGGTTCGTCCAGGATCAGCAGCTCGGGCTCGTGGATCAGGGTGCAGACCAGCCCCAGTTTCTGCTTCATTCCACCGGAGAGGTGTTTCATGGGGCGGTCCCGAAACCTGTCCAGCCGCGTCATGGCCAGGAGTTTGCGTTTGCGCTGCGTGAGCAATCCGGGTGGCACCTCACGTAACTGGGCGAAAAAGTCGATGTTCTCCTCCACCGAGAGTTCCGCATACAGGTTGAGTCCCAGCCCCTGGGGCATGAAGCCGATCCGCCCCTTGACCTTCTCCGCTGCCGCCTCGGAATCCACATGCACTCCGAACACCTCGACCTCACCACCTTCGAATGAAAGTACTCCGGCGATAGCCTTCATCAGGCTGCTCTTGCCAGCGCCATCCGGACCAATCAGACCGTAGATTTCTCCCGGCTGGATTTCCAGATCCACACCATCCACTGCCACATATTTGCGGTAGCGTTTATAAAAACCTCGAACCCGAACCACAGGTGCCGGTTTCAGGGGAGTTACCAGCGCGGCTTCACCCATGGGGTCTCCTCTTGCCAACGGATAATGGCATCGGCTGGCAAACCGGGTGTCAGGCGGTATTCGGGGTTTTCATCCAGATAAAGTTTGACAGCATAGATCAGTTTTACACGTTCATCGGGAGTCTGCACCTCCTTAGGTGTAAATTCTGCGCGCGAAGAAATATAGCGTACCGTTGCCGGGAAATACTGGTCAGGATATGCATCGATATAGACTTGTGCAGGTAGCCCCAGTCGCACTTTGCCAATCACTTTTTCCGGCACATAAACCTTAAGATAAAGCCTGTCCATATCGACAATATCCAGCAGTGGGGCACCGGCACCTACAACTTCCCCCACATCAATAATCCGCGTCATAACCACGCCCGATGCGGGTGAGAGAATAGTGGCATCATTCAATACACATCGTACTTCTGAAAGTGCAGCAACGGCTTGTTTATATGCTGCTCGTGCGGCAGTCACCTGATCTTGAGCCACGTTCCAATCCAGATCACTCTGTTCGCTTGCATGTTTGGTGACGGTACCATCTTTGACCAAACCACGGATCCGCCTGGCATCAATCAGTGATTGCTGTTCTTTTTTTATAGCAACCATGAGTTGCGCTTCCGTAGCAATGGTTGCCTGTTGAGCCTGCTTGACCTTCTCCCGGATTTGAGTAGCCTCGATTTGGACAACAACCTCTCCTTGCTCCACATTATCACCCTCGCGTACAAGCAAATCTTCTATTCTCCCCGGAATCTTGCTGGCGACTGTGTAATGGTCTCCTTCTATACGGCCATTGGCCTGGATCAAACCTTCCGGTAAAGGCTCTTCTCGCCCAATGAGGTAATAGACAGCCCCGATAATGATGATGCTCACTACCAGGATTGGTGTCCAGGTTTTTGTATTAATGTTTACTTGCATGTCTAATATTCCTTATGGGTTTTTATTGCTAGCTCGAGCAAAAAGAGCATAAGCGGCAATGCATGAGTTGATAATATCAGTCATTAGCACAGTTCTACACTCTTTTAAAAAAATCAGAGGGCAGTCGATCAAGCTGTTGACGCGTCGTCTCGTATCCAATTGAAATAATCTCTTCTGCTCGGTTGAATTCGAGGAAACGCACACTGCCTAATGGTGGCTGGATCAGCAACTCAGGAGGATCGATTTGCAGGCGAGTACTGGTTATCTGGGTCTCCATAATATTGATGGAAGATAGCAGCACTTCAAAAATATTTGGCAATGATTCTTCCGCCAACCATGCCCGA
>JAFCZJ010000243.1 GCA_019314375.1 Deltaproteobacteria bacterium
GTCGAGGACGTCCACCAGGGTCCGCTCAAGACCGGTGTAGCGGATCACCATATCGGAAAAATAGCCTTCTTCGGCCAACTCGAACTGCTGAATCCCCAGCCCCTCTTGTCCCTCGGCCAAGAGTTTCTTTGGAATCGGAACGCAGCGATACTCGCTCGACCGGAAGCGGAAAGGGAGCGTTCTCCCGCGAGACAGGGAGTAGAAGGTGTCGGACTCTGCGCGCGCCAGGCCGTGATACATGAGCGCGGTGTGGTAGGCCAAAGTCGCGTCGGCTGTGATCTTGGCGGCCACATGGAAGGGATTGGGCTGAAAGCTGTCCGGGTCCACCTGCTCGGGGACCGAGGCGAACAGCCCCCGGCGTAGCCGCAGGAGATGACCCTGCTTTATGTGGTAGGCTAACAAAGACTTGCGCGTCCAGCGGTTGCCGGTCCCGTGCTCGGCCAAGAAGCGGTCGAAATCCTCAACGCTGAACACGGAATTGTGTGCGAAAAACATCCAGAGCTTCACTGGGCAAACCCCGTTTGACAGAAAAACAACGATGGCTAGTTTTTAGCCCTTTCTATCCTTTTTGTCATCAAAAAACCGGCGGATTTCGCCTAGTGCCTTGTTTTTACTGCACTTCCCAGTCCCAGCGCTGGGATTTTGATTCTTTCTCGTAAAAACGTCAACTCCCCTGGGGATAGGCCAAGTCGTCCTTGCTGCCCGGGCGACCATCCGGGCCGGCTGAAACCAGCTCGACAAAGCGCAGGCGGAGGGCATGAGCTCGCTTTTTTGAGGGGGCCTTTTTTTTGCGTAAGGTGAACAGGTTTCCCCAGAGGTCCCGGCCCTGCTTCGGCTGCAAGAGCTTGCGCTTGATCAAGCGCTGGATCGCGTTTTCGGGAAACACCCAGGCGTTTGTTTTCTTGTCTAAGATACTGACCCGAAACCACTGCTCGTTTTTCTGACCGTAGCGATTAAGTGCCGCATAGATTTGCTTCGTCTGGGAAGTGTGAATCTTCTTGATGGCGTCGGCCTTTATTGAGGGGAAAAGCTTGTCGATCCATTCGAAGACCCGCGGGATTTCCATGGGCTTGGTCTCGCCCCGCGCCATGCCGCCCCCAAGAAGCAAGAGCGCAAACACCCACCATGCCTGCAAGCCCACTGCGCGCTGAAAAAAACAAGCAACAAAAAGGAGCGATCCAAGGCGATCACTTCCGAGATCTGCCCCGGTGCCAGTGCGAAGGCCACCTGCTCCATGACAAAATTGATTTGACCCCGCCCAAAGGGTCGCATCAATCCACCGCCCCCGCTAAGCTTGTTGCCGCCCTCGGACTTCAGCATGGCCAGCATTGCGAAGTCCGCGCCCTTGGCCAGGCTCTGACGACGAATTTCCTGAATTATCTCCAATGCCTCTTCGCGACTGTGCTCTTGCCCTGCCTCCAATCGCTGGACGAATATCTCGATGGTCCGCACCGAAATCCGCCTCACCGGGAGACGGAAGACGATGTGAAAACCCGTCTTGGTCTCGATCACCTCGGACAATCCACCCACGGGCAAAGTCCAGACGATCTCTTCAAACTTGGGGTGGGCCATGCCTCGACGAAAGGTGGGCAGATAGCCGCCCCGTTCATAAGTGGCCATATCCGAATGAACCCGGGCCAACGCAGCGAAGTCCGCTCCGGCGATCAACTTCTTGCGCACTTCGTCGGCCAGGACCTGGGCTTCTTCCCGGCTGCGCGGAATTCTCGGCTTGTGTCGCGCGGCCCCGGTGTAGCTCACCACGATCTCGGCCGTCTGCGTATCTTCGGGCTCCACCCGCTCTACGAGGTGGAAACCAAAAGGCGTCTCCACCGGACCACCCACCTGGCCCAACTTGAGGGAAAATCCAAGCCGCTCCAGGGCCGGATGCAATTCGCCAGGCATGACCACGCCCAACTGGCCGCCACCAGAGCTGGTCTTGGAATCGTCGGAATATCGCTTACATAGCTCGGCAAAATCCCGCCCCTCGGCCTGAGCCAAAGCCAGCAGATGTGTGACCCGCTGACGGGCCTGTTCCCGATCAATGCGCATCTTGCGCGGCGGCTTGAAGGCCCCCGCGTAGGAGATCAACAAATGGCGAAGGGCCACTTCTTCGTTGAGCCCCAAGCGGACGGGCCCTTTGATAAGCGGCCCGGGCAGGCGGGCCGGATCGGACTTCATTCCCTTTGTGGATGGCAAATCATCGATTGGGCCAGGTGCCTTTTCTCCACCGCAGGCGCTGACGAACAACAGCAGTCCCAAACACAGAAATAAAATCCTACGCAACATGCTCATGGATCTACCACAGCCTCGCGAGACAAGGAACCCCCGGCCCTCAATCGATAAAAGCAGGCTCAGCCACGGCCTTGGGATCGATGCCGAAAAGCTCATCCAAGTGAAAACCCACGAATCGCTGGGCCGCAACGGGCTTTTCTCCCATGGACACCCAGAACATGCGCTCGCGGGGGGCAAACACCATCATATAAACCGCGGCATTGTTGGCGATGCTGCCGCCACCGTCAAAAAGATCCAAAGGATGAGTCACGCCTGTGACGGGGTTGGTCGTATCCCGCAGAATCTTTTCGACGGCCACTTCAGGCCCAAGCTCGCCATAGACGCTGTCGACCCCGTCGGGCTCTACGAGTTCCCGCATGCGCGCGAAACGAGACGGCGAGCTGTCTTCCGGCGCATATTCGATGTGCAAGCCATCCATGGACTCTTCGACGAAGTGGTTGGTCATGTAAACCACGCCATCGTCGCTCAAGTACCGCACGGCCAAATGCGTGGCGCTCATCTCAAAGACCGCCGCCTGACCGGCGACCGCGTCCGAGACCATGAGGCTCTCCGCCGTGCAGTGATCTTGATCACGAATGAAGGCTTCGGCCTCTTCCAGGCTACGGAAGTTCTGTAAAATATATCCCACCATCTGCACATGGGAGCGGCCTTCCCTGTCGATGTCGTCGATGGCCACATTCTCGTTGCTGGCCACCGACAGACCCGCCTCGTTGATGCCCGAATAGGGTGCCACCATGCCGGGAAAGCCGATGGTCACGTAGGGAATCTTGCCCTCCGGCCGACGCACGATCACGGTGGGATGCTGAAACAAGTAACTGATATTGCCCCAGTCCAACGAACGAATGTGCAAGTGGGTATCAGCCACCGTACCCGGACCGCTGACCACGATCTGGCTGCAGGCCCCCATCATCGAATCCAAATGCTCCAACAGGACATCGCCCCAGGCCAGGCCCAGGCATTCGTCCTCGGTCCAGTCCACCCCGGCTCTACGGGCCGCCTCTGCCATGCCCCGGCATTCATCCAGCACATAAGGATAGGATTGGTCTTGGGCATCATCCAAAAAACCCTGGGAGCGAGCCAAGGGAACAAAGGCGGAAAACAAGGGATCGGAATACAAAAACTCCACGCCGTCGGCCAGGGCGTCCGCCATCAACTCGCCCGTCTGCAAACCCATTTCGTAGGGCGTACCGGCCAAACGCAAGACATGAATGTGGCCGCGTTCTTCCAAGCCCGTTTCGTAGTGAATCTCCGACCCAGATCCGTCGTCATTACAGGCCAAGGGGCACAACAAACCCATGGTCAACGCAAGCCACAAAAAACGCCGCATACCGATTCCTTTCCATCCCCGCCTCACATCAAAGCATCCTAAACCGAATTGCCTTTTGCCCGCAACGGGTCTAGTTGACATGATTGCGGGGGGTTCTCTACAATGACCGCGCTGAGACCTGCTTGCGCCTGACGGGCTTGCTCACCGTCCTTCTGTTTGCCTCGACGGCTTTTGCCGGCAAGATCGTGTTAAAGGATCCCAAGGGCGACGACGACGGTCCGGGCACCTATGCTTATCCCACCGCCTCCGAATACAAAAATGGCTCTTTCGATTTCACCAAAGTAGAAATTCTGGACAAGGGAGACAAGGTCCAGATCAAGGTGCACCTGAAGGCCAAGTTGACCGACCCCTGGAAGAGCCGCGATTGGCCGGTGCGCGGCAACGGCTTCTCTTTGCAGATGGCCTTTCTCTTCATCGATCAAGATCACAAGGCCGGCTCGGGTCACGCCGAGGGCCTGCCGGGCCTGAACATCGCCTTCGAAGACGACGCTCGCTGGGAAAAAGTCATCATCATCAGCCCCCAGGGCAACACGCGCATCAAGGGTGAGATCAACCAAAAAGCCAAATCATTCAAGTCCGACATCGTGCTGCCCTTGAAGGTCAAAGCCTCGGGCAAAAAACTCATCGCCACGGTCTCCAAGGCCGACCTGGGTTCTCCGGTCAAGGGCTGGGGCTACCAACTGGTCTTGCAGTCCAACGAGGGTTACCCGGACAAAGGAGACCTCTTGACCCGCAAGGTCAATCAATCGGGCGGCGACCACCGTTTTGGGGGCGGCCGTGACGATGACTGCGATCCCCACGCCATCGACATCCTTGCGCCCCCAGGCAAGGGAGGCAAGGACGAGATACAGGCCCAACACGAAATTCTCAAAGCCTACAAATGCGACGGCAACAAGGCCGATTGGAAGCTGGCCAAGTTGCCCATGGTCTACCCCTGATCCCCTGTCACACTGAACAGTCCTGGAGATTGCGAGCATGAAGCGAGCCCTTTTTGCCTTCACGCTGTTGGTCTTTACGACCAGCGGCGCACTGGCCGAGACCTCCAACTTCGAGTTGGGCGGCAAAATCTACACGAAGTGGTTGTACCGAAACAACACATCCCAGGGGGTGCTGACCTACGGCAACCCCTTCACCAACTACGACGAGAATCAGTCCGGCGAAAACGGCGTGGGCAGTGAACTCGAACTCACCATCAAAGGTCGGGTCAGCGATGTGGTTGAAGCGGGGGCCCGACTCAAGAGTCGCTTCGGCTCCACCTGGCACGACTTCTGGGAAAACGGAAACATCCGCTACGACACGCCCAACACCTCGGGCGAGAGCCTGGGCATGGACCACGCCGAATACCTCAAACTCCGGGGCTACTGGGTCAAGCTCAACAAACCCTTCCCGGGCGTGGGGCACATCCAGGTGGGCTCTTCCGACCTGGGCATGTTCAACGCCTGGACCATCGGCAAAATCCGCTACATCGATCGAGACAACGCCAAGGGCATCTTCCTCTTTGGCCGCCCCCTGCGCGACCTGTTCGGCTATCACCTGGGCATCGTGGCCCTGCCCAAGCTCTGGGCTGGCCCGGGTTGGTCCACCGGTCTTGGCGACGAGACCAGCAACCAGAGTCAGGTGGTCAGTCCGTTCTGGACCCAGGACTGGGCCTACGCATTGAAGCTGCACAGCCAACCGGTGGACTGGTTGAGCCTGGAGTTGGTGGGCATGTTGAGCCTGGACTATGAGGCCGATGTCTACGATCCGGACGCCGAAGGCTCGCTGAACCCGGCCGACGCCGAATACTGCGCCGACCACCCCGACGACTCCAGCCGCTGTACGGATCATGCGGTGGATTTAACAAACCGCTACACCCATTCGGCCATCACCCTGGCCGGCGAGATGGAGCCCATCGACGACTACATCCTGAACTTCATCGGCGGCTGGTCCACCAGCCTCATCAACAAGGATTTCGTGGTCAACAGAGTAGCCTCGAACCAAGGCTACTTCCCCATGGTCTATGACGATGTCAATGACTTCGCCGGCGTGGTGCGCCTCAGCATGCTGGATGCCTTTGGCGTCGAAGAACTCAGCATCAAGGCTGAAGGCTTCTATATCGGTGAGCACTGGACTTCCACATTCGGCGCAAGGCGCGAAGCCGACGTGCTCTTGACCGACGGCTTCATCGAGGGTGGTCAACTGCCCACCTTGAACCTGGCCAACGAGTTCATCGACTTTGACGAAAATTTCTACGAGTCCTGTATCGGCTGGCAGGGCGGCACCCTGCTCTTGGAATACACCATCGACGAACTGACCCTGAAAGCCGAAGGCAGCTTCATCGGCTACAACACCAACAAACAGAATCGACCCGTTTTCGGCTGCGCCGACTGCGAAAACCCCATCTACCCAAACTTCCTCTACTCCGAGGGCTACACCGACACGGATCTCTACGATTACGAGAACCCGCGTTCCGTCGATCGAGGCCGCGACCCACGCTCGGTCTTTCGAGAAGATCAAGAACGATGGACCTTCATCGGCGTCTTTTGGGCCAACTACTTGCTGGACGTGGGTGCGGGCCTGGAGTTGCAAGCCAAGATCAAACAGATCATCGACCGGGACGGCCGGGACACCAGCATCGCCGACGACAACTACGTGGGCAACATCACCATCGGGCGCCTCTCGGCCTCCTATCCCATCTCCGACACCCTCAAGCTGCAGATCGGCGGCCAGTTCGACTGGTGGGACGAGGACAACAGGGATGGATCGCCTGGCAGCGGGTACACTTACTACCAGACCACCAAGATCAAACCTTTCATGCTCTTGACCTTTAACTACGGCGGCGCATCGCTGCGCTATTACATGGAATACATCTACAAGGATCAGTGGCGCGAAGAGCGCTACCCCGAGCAGTTTTGGGGCGTGTTCCGCTCCAAGGCCACCTTAGAAGTCAACTGGTAAGAAGGCCGAAATGAAAAGACAAAAAATCTTCGTGGTTATTCTGGGACTGTTGCTGGCCGGCGCGGGTTGTGGCTTCGAAACCTTCTTGGCCGCGGCCACCGGCGACGATCACCCGGCCCCGGATGGAGGCATCCTGCCCGATCCGGAGCCGGCCATCATCACCGGCAGCATCCCGGCATCCGCCATCGCGGGCTTAGACACCCTGGATATGCACTTTTTCTCCGGTGCCGGAGTCGAACAAAGCCCCAAGGTAAGCGTTACGGACGAGACCTTCGAAGCCGCATTCGAGGCCGGCCTTCGCCTGGTCGGCTTAACGGTTCGAGCCGAGCGCGGCACGGTGGCCTACCGGGCTATGGTGCCCGTGGCCGAGCCGGGCCAAAGTACGAGCGCCGGAGACTTTGACGGCATCGACAACCGGGAAACAGCCGCCTGCCTCCTCGTTCAATCCAAGGCCTCGGCCTCGGGGCGCGGGCTGACAAGTTACCCGGCCGATAGCCTGCAGACCGCCCTCGATGAACTGCAGGCCTTGTCCAGCTCAGGGCCAGTACAGACTTTCTACAACATGGTTCAGGCGGTGACCGCTTGCAGCGACTGCGCCCGGGGCACGGCCCTGCGCTTTCGCGATCCGGTCATCAGCTCGAGCGGCCAGGTCCTGCAAAGCCCCCTGCACCCTGATTTCATCTTTGCCAACCCCATCGACTACGACGGAGACGCGACCGCAGAAGACACCACCCTCGACTTCGACGTAGCCCTGCTCGCGGCTCTGGAGGCCTTCGAGTTCAAAGCTTGCTTCTGCGACGAAGAAGATTACTTTGCAGCCTGTTGCGAAGACACCGCTGCCTTTGCCCCCACAAGCGATCCGGCTGAGATTGCCCGAGCCTGCGGGTCAGACGAATCGGGACGCAAAATCATCCGCAGCTTCTTTGCCGTGGACTTCAACGACGGGCTCAAAGACGGCTCTTGCCTTGCCATCGATCGCTTCCGCTGGACCGATCCGCAGGCCGGGGCCAGCATGTTCTTCGTGGGCGGCATCATCGAAAGCGACAGCCCCATCTGGGATCCGGACATCGACGCCAAATTGGGTGCCTGGGCACCCAACACCATCCCCATGTACGACGACGGCAGCCACGGTGATGAGTCGGCCGGGGACGGCGTCTGGACCATCAGCTTCGTGCTGCCCACGGGCCTGCGCATGGGCTACAAGTACACATGGGGCCTGACGGGTCAGCAATGGGGCGGCACGGAAGAATGGCCCGGCAACCGAAGACTCTTAGAGATCGAAGACGTCAACGGCGACCACGTCGTGGCCCGCTACGATCATTACGGCGACGAGGCCACCAACAAGGACAACGACAACACCCTGCCGCCGGCGATGGGCGGCACGGGCCTGGTCACCTGGGACACGAAAACAAGCGATGGCGATTTCATCACACGGGAACGCCCCCGGGACACGGACAATGACTGCAATCTTGACAGCTGGTGGACACCCAGCAACCTGCCACCCTTAACGACGTCCTGCCCTTAAGGGCCGGGGGGAAACTATGCAACCTGAAAAAAATTGTTTTCCAGGATGGATTCTGATGCTGGCGATGATCTTGCTACCCGGCGGCTTTGCGGCTGCGGATGACTGGGAAGATCAATCGGGTTGGGATGAGATGGAGGACAACAAAACAAAAGAGGGCGAGCATCGGTCTATGATGTTGGGTGCGGGCGGCTTGCCGGCCGGCGACTTCGGCTTACGCCTTTCCACCGGACTGCTTTACGCCAACGCAGGCGTGCACGTAGGCATTCTGGACAGGCTGGACCTCATCGCCGAATCCCTTTTCCCTTACGAAACCCTGGGCGATATATGGATGGTGGGCGGCGGACTGAAAGTAAACATTCATGGGCGAACGGGTCTTTTCCAATCCGCCATCAAGCTCAAAGCCTATGGCATCATCTACGGGGATGAGGCCGGGGCACAAAACATGAGCGAGGGCTTGGCCCTTTGGCCCTCCTTCATGATCGGCCTCAATGTCAAAGAAGGCTGCATCTATGCTGAATTGGGGGCCATGCTCTACCCCTACACAACAAGCTCTTCCCTCCAAAAAGATGTTTTCGGCGGTCTCCCTGCGCACTTCGGAGGCGAGATATACATCAATGACTGGTTCCACATGTTCATCAACGTTGACCTGTTGTTGGCCTCTCCCGTGAGCTTTTTCACCTACGGGCTGAGTGGCCCCTTCAACTACATCGAGGTGGGTGCCCTGTTCATCATCTGAAAGCCCCAATCCCGTCCCTGCTTTGCATTTATCGCATTCCATTTTGGCATCCCCCATCTTAATCCTGACTAAAGGTCTCTTCCTGCAAGCAGAAAAGGACGCAATAAAACAAAACCCTGCCCTAGTGACAGGACCCTTGGTACAGTTTTTGCTTTAAATGACCATAACGCTGACCATGCCAACACACAGAAAGGAGCCACTTATCATGAAAATATTCCCACTATTCTTACTCGCCACATTTGCCCTGATCGCCTGCACCGGCCAGATGGAGTCACGCAAGGAAAATCAAACCGACTTGGCTGAGAAAAAAACCATCAGCTTGCAGATTCTGGACAAAACCATCTGGACATGGACCATCACCCCCAAGGGCGTCAAGGGCAACGGCATCAATTTGCAAAAACAAGACGATGTCATCTTTGGCTACCTCAACGAAGAGAAGGTACGCTTTTCCATCAGCACCGAAAAACTCGTCGAAGGCAAAACGAAAACAGCATTAAGCTTGAGGGCGTCTCGGGAGAAATAAACTTGCAGGCAAGTCTGGATCAAGCCGGTATCCTCCTTGCCAACCCGAGCATCTCGCTCCAGTTCGCGCAGGTAAACGCCGACGAGACACAAACGACTTTGGCCGACAGCAAAGGCCAAGTAAAATTGCTCTTTGGCCATTGTGACCCCAGCCTCTTGAAAAAACGGCCTGAGCTATTGCTGCTCTTAGCCAAACAAGTCCTGCCGGAAGCTTATAAGTCTCTTGCAAATTAGACCCCCGCTGAAAACCCCAGGTTGTGTCCCTGTTTCACACTTCTTGCATTCCATTTTGGCATCTCCAGCCAAACCAGACCCTCATCCTGGCTGCCGGTCATCTCAAATAAACAGAAAAACCGCACTAAAACAACATCATGATCTAAGGACAGGGCCTTTGGCTTAGCTCTTGCGATAAAGACGACTGTAAGACATGCTGACAGAAGGGAGTCGAACATGCGAAAGTCGTCAATTCATCCTGTTCCTTTGCTGGGCCTTGCCATTATTGGCATCATCGCCCTTAGCGCTATCCCTGACAAAGCCACGGCGGGCGGTACCCATTTTCTGGTGGAACCCTACTCGGGCCTGATTTTTAACCAGGGACTCAATTTAGAAGATGCCGTGGGCCTGGAAAGCGGCGCGTTCTTGGCCGTGGGTGGAAAATTCACGGGTTTTCGTCCGAGATTCTACCTCTACATGAAAACGTCGTTTGCCAACTTCGGCTCAGAGGATCTCTTCATTGCTTCCCGCGATGCCACGGCCTGCGTAGAGCGCTCCTACACCAAAGTAACCGGCGGCCTGCGCATCATCGTCCCCGTCTATTGGCGCTTGCGAGTACAGCTTGAGCTGGGTGGAGGCCAGATGTTCTCCCGGAACCGCTACGCCGAAAGCGGCCGAGATCTGGTGGAATACGACGAGTCCCTGGCCGCCATGGAATTGGGGATGGGCCTGAACCTGCGGGTGTTCCGCTGGTTGAGTGTGGGCCTCATGTACAACTACACCTTCGTGGCCGAAGAAGAAAACGGCGATCTGATCGCGACCATGCTGGGTGAATCCAACCACGGTGCCCAGATGAGTTGGTCCCATCTCAACGCCACCTTGGGCTTTCACTTCTGATGCGACGCTCGACGGACAGGAAGTTCTTCGGACTCTGGCTGTTGGCGCTAATCTTCGCCTCGGCACCGACTCTGGCCGCCGTCGACGCCCCGGGGCAAATGAGCTTTGACTTTCTGGCCGAGGAAGAACTCATCTACCACAACGCAGAAGAACTGCCGACGGATGCGCCCTTTGTCGAGGCATGGGCCGACGCCTTCTTCAGCTCGGACGCCTCTGAGTTCGGCGAGGACGGGGCCTTTATTTGGGCCGGCATCGAGTTGTCCGGTCCCGATGGGCCACGCTACGGCATGCTCTTGATGGATCTGAATCTGGGCCGGGCGCCCCTGGGCGGCACCCCCATGCCCGTACAAGCCATCCGCGCCGAGTACCTCGAAAAACGCGGTGATCAGATCCTCTTTTCAGGCTATGCAAGTCACGGACAAGTCACCATCGTCGATCTGCTCTTCCATCCGGAAGATGGCGGCGCGGTAGAGGGTCGCTTCGAACTCTTCTTCGTCCACCCGGATGGCCTGTACCCAGGCTGCCGGGTGCTGACCGACGGCATCTTCTCCACCACGCCCTCACCCTCACGCATGCGCGAAGTCCACAACCTGCCCCCTGTCGAGCCGGACGGCTCCAATGTCTACGTGGGCATCGACTGCTCCGGTGCGGTCTATGAGGCCGACGAGGCCGAGGGCGGTTGCGGCGGAGAAAGCTCAGGTTGCGAAGGCGACACGGTCGACGACGGCGGCGCAAGCTGCGAGGGCGACGGTGGCACCTCCGGCGGTTGCGACGGCGGCGAAGCCTCGGGCGGTTGCGAAGGCGACACCGGCGGCGGCGATTGCGGTGACTGCGGCGCGGCCTCGGCCGCCACACTCCACGCCCCAAAACGCTTCGGCAACCCCCTGCGCGGCATGATGCGCTTTTTCCCTGAAATCGTAACCCTCATGTTCATCATCACCTGGCGACGCAGACGTTAAAAGATCATTTTGGTGGCGCGGTAAAATCCGGCTCGAGTTCGCGAATTTCCAGACCCTCGTACGGCACTTCTCGACCACGCCAACGAAGCAACGCGCCTTGCCGGCACTCCAGACAAAGAATGCGGTCCATGGGCCCGAAATAAAAAGCCACCTCCCAGCCGGCCTCCACCGAAAACTGACTATCCAAGACATAGCTCGACTCGCCCTGCTTCAGCTCGGCCGGAAACTCGGCCTTGGCGTCGGGTCCCGTGTCCTCGGAGGCAGGCAGGTGCAGCACTCGACCCCCATCCTTCTGCATGAGCAAGCGCCCCTCGCCCGCTTCGTCGGAGAGCTCACACCAGAGACTGGGCGATCTGCCCGCTTCCACCGCCAAGACAGTCTTGACAGAAAAGGGCCTGCCCATGACAAGCAACAACTCACCGACCCGCACATCCCTTGGACCCCGAGTCTGGGCCGCCTTGAGTCGGGCAGCCTCCTTGCGTCTCTCTGCACCCAGGCGATAACGCACAAACAAGGCCGCACCGATAAAGAGCACGAAAATCCCCCCCAGAAGAATCAGCAAGGGGAGGAGACTGCTAAACGAGTTGGAGAAAGCGTCGCCTATCATGATATAAAGCCTACAATCGGAAGACGCCCCGAAGCAAGATGCGGAACCCAAGACGATAGGCCTGGAATGAAAATGAAAACCCTCACAACCATGTCCTTGCTTGCCATCGCGGCACTAAGCGCCGCCTGTACACCCAAGGCATCACTCAGGCCAGACGGCCGCCCAGGCGATCACTTGACGCCCACCGAGCGTTTGCTGGTCAGCCGGGCACCGGCCACTCAGCCTTTGAAGCTGGTCACCAACGATGTGCCCGCCGGTGACGTCTTCTTGCACACGGCCAGTCTGTCCGTGGATCCGAGGGACCCGGCACTGGGGCACCTGCAAGCCCGCATGCAAGCGACCGTGGATCTGGAAAAGGGCGTGGGCATCGCCGCTCCCCAGGTGGGCGTGAATCGACGCTTTATTTTGGTCAAACGTCTGGACAAAAAAGACGAGCCATTTCACTCATACTCAAATCCCAGCATCACCCGTAGCTCCGAAGCGACGGAGGTCGCCTGGGAGGGCTGCCTGAGCATACCCGCCGGATTCGGCCAGGTGCGCCGAGCCCAAAGCATCACCTTGCGGCACCAAGACCAAGACGGCCGCTGGCTCACGGAAGAAGTAAAGGGCTTCACGGCCCGCATTTTCCAACACGAAATCGACCACTTAGACGGCGTGCTCTTCATCGAGCGCAAAGAACCAGGCGAACTAATCCCCAAAGACGAGTACCGCCGGCGCAAAGAAGAACAAAAACAACGCCCCACCTCAGAATCAGAGAAAGCACCAAAAACATAGAATTTTCTTGGCAGGTCCGCAGGGCCCATATAGTATTCAGCCAACTTTCCAAAGGTTTCCACCTTGCAAGGGAGTTCCGCGTGGCCCCGAGCAACCTGATCTATTCGATTCTGGAAAAAAATCTTGTCTCCGGCCGCCTGGGACCCGGCGAAGAGATCGGCGTCCGTGCTGATCAAATGCTGATCCAGGACGGCACAGGCACCATGGTTTTTTTACACCTGGGCTTGCTGAACCAAAGCCGGGTCAAAAACCGCTTTGCGATCTGCTATGTGGATCACAACACCCTGGGAGATGGCCCCGAGAACGCGGAAGATCATCGTTTCCTGCGATCGGCCTGCGCCAAGTACAAACTCCACTACTCCAGGGCGGGCAACGGCATCGGCCACCAGGTCCACTTGGAACGGTTCGCCAAACCCGGCGCGCTTTTACTCGGCGCGGACAGCCACGTACCCACCCTGGGTGGCGCGGGCATGTTGGCCATCGGCACCGGCGGTGTTGAATTGGCCGCCGCCCTGACCGGCGCACCTCACTACTTCGACTGCCCCCGGGTCATGCAAGTCACCTTGCGCTCCAAGCTCAAGCCCTGGGTCACAGCCAAAGACGTGATCCTGCACATCATCGGCCTGCTCGCGGACAAGGACACGGTGGGCCTGGCTCTGGAATACACGGGACCAGGCGTGGCGAGCCTGAGCGTGCCTCAACGCGCCACCATCACCAACATGGGTGCCGAGCTGGGCCTGACCTCCTCCATCTTCCCCTCCGACGCGCGCACCCGTACCTTCTTCAACGCTCAGGGTCGAGGAAAAGACGCCAAACTATTCAAGCCAGCCAAGACAGCCGAATACCACGAGTTTTTGGAAGTAGATCTGAGCAAAGTGGTGCCCATGGTGGCCCTGCCGCACAGTCCGCTCAACGTCAAACCCGTCCGGGAAGTAGCCGGACAGAAGCTGGACCAGGTGGCTGTCGGCTCTTGCACCAACGGCAGCTACGAGGACCTCGTGCCGGTGGCCTTGTGTTTGCGCAAACGCAAAGTGCACAGCAAGGTCGACATGATCGTGGCCCCCGCCACCCGCCAGGTCTTCCAAACCATGCTGGCCAAGGGCTACATCGCTGACCTGAGCCAGGCCGGATGTCGTTTGGCGGAAAGCGCCTGCGGCTTCTGCATCGGGCACGGCCACGCACCCGCCCGAGGCAGCGTGAGTCTGCGCACCTCCAACCGCAACTATCGGGGACGATCCGGCACGGCCGACGCCGAGGTCTATTTGGCAAGCCCCTTGACGGCCGCGGCCAGCGCCCTCCGTGGCGAGATCTGCGACCCCCGAGACCTGAAACGCCCCGCGCCACGCTTTACGGCGCCGAAGCGCTACGTCATCGACGACAGCCTGATCGAAAAACCGCCCAAGGCGGCGCGCAAGCCGGTGGAGTTGCTTCGCGGCCCCGACATCATGGATCCGCCCAACCCTGGTCCGCTGCCGGCTTCCCTCAACGCCGAAGTACTCATCTGCTTAGGCGATGACATCTCAACAGACGACATCCTGCCCGCCGGACGATGGCTCAAGCACCGCTCCAACGTGCCCGAGTATGCCAAACACGTTTTCGCCAACCACGCACCGAATTTCGCCACCCGCGCCCTGGAAAACAAGGAGCGAGAAATCGCCAACATCGTGGTGGCCGGGGAACGTTACGGCCAGGGCTCCAGTCGCGAACACGCCGCCATGTGTCCCTTGCATCTGGGCGTGCGCGTCGTGGTGGCCAAGAGTTTCGAACGAATCCACTTCGCCAACCTGATCAACCACGGCGTGGTGCCGCTCCGCTTCTTAGACGATCACAGCTATGATCGCATCCGCGAAGACGACTATTTGGAGTTCCCCTGGATCGCTCGTGAACTGCGGAAAAGCGAAACCGTCTCGCTACGCAACACGGACACAGGCGTCGAGTTCAAGGTCAAGCACGGCCTGACCCGTCGCCAGATCGCCATCGTTTTGGCCGGCGGCCTCCGCAATTACATCGCAGAGCGCCCCAACTCTTAAGATCCGCGACGCCAATACGGGCGGGCATAAAGCCCGCCCCTACACACCTGGCACGCTTCTGTAACCAATACGGGCGGGCATAAAGCCCGCCCCTACACACCTGGCACGCTTCTGTAACCAATACG
>JAFCZJ010000035.1:0-42500 GCA_019314375.1 Deltaproteobacteria bacterium
TAAGGTGCGCACGTGAAGAAGATTTTAACTCCCTTGAAGGTCGGCATTCTCTCGGTGGTCGCTATCGCCGGCCTGCTTTTCGCCTTGCGCTCGGTACAGCAAGGCGCGCTGGGTTCGGGCGACACCTACCGGGTCCATGCCATCTTGGAGAATGTCTTAGGCGTCGCCATGCGGTCGCGGGTGGTCATGGCCGGTATCCAGGTGGGCTTTATCGAAAGCATCGAGTTGGAAGGCGCGAAGGCTCGATTGAACCTGCGTATTTCGAATGATGTGCCCTTGTACCGGGATGCCGCCCTGGAGAAGATTTCCGAATCGCTCCTGGGTGACAAGCTCATCACTTTGACTCCAGGCAAAGATACGGCCCATCTCCTGAAAGACGGTGATCAGATCGTCAACATTTTCGAGGAGCAAGACTTCACCGAGATGTTCCGCAAGCTTGACGCCATCACCGGCGACATTCGGCAGGTGACCGAGAAACTGGCCCTTGTCATGGGCTCCTTGGAGCAGGACGACTCCCTGGGCGGGGTCATGCGGCGCATGAACGAGGTCGCCGACAACGTGGCGGCCTTGACCCGAGAGGTCAACCAGACCTTCAGCGAGGGCTCGCGGAAAATACAGGGCATCCTAAACGATGTGGCCGGTGTGACCTCGGGCACCCGGGAGCGTTACGACGCTATTTTTGATGACGTTCAAGCGGTCAGTCGGGATATCCGTCGGCTGGTCAACAACGTGAACGACATCATCGGGCAGGGTGGCGAGGATTGGACGGCGAGTGTGGGCGGTCTGAAGCAGACTCTGGAGAAGGCCAGTCGTTCTTTAGAGAATTTGGACCACATCACGCGCAAGATCAACGAGGGGCAGGGCACCTTGGGGCGATTGGTCAACGATGACAAAGTGCTGAGGAAGACTGAAGAAATATTGAACGACGTGGCCACCGTGACCTCTTCCATCGGTTCTTTGCAGACCATCGTTGATCTCAGAAGCGAATTCCACATCAACAAGGGATCGCTTAAGAACTATATGGGCCTGACCTTACAGCCCAAGTCGGACAAGGCATATTTGATCGAGATTATCGACGACCCCCGGGGCTCGGTGGAGCGGGAGAGCATTTGCACCTCACCGGACAACTGCCAGGAGGAGATCCGGATCAAAGACGACTTCAAGTTTTCTTTGCAGTTATTCAAGCGTTACTATTGGCTGGGTCTGCGTTTCGGCATCATTGAGAACACGGGAGGGGTGGGGGCCAACCTCTTTTTGTTCAACGACGACCTGGAGTTCAAGTTGGACCTGTTCCAGTTCGGCACGGACGAGTATGGCCGGGACGCCAACCCCCGCCTCAAGGCCATGGTCATCTATCGGCCCGTCTGGCTTTTTAACCACGTTTACCTCGCTGCCGGTGGGGATGATTTTTTCAATTACGACCCCTCTTTCGATTATTTCTTCGGCATGGGGATCCATTTCAACGATGCGGATCTAAAGGGACTTTTTACCACCGTGGGCGTCCCGAGTCTTTGAGGCGGTTCTTGAGCCCATGTGGCTCCCAACTATCGGTTTTCCTTGACATCCAGACCCCTCGAAGCTAAGATGCCGCACTATTTTCCCGGAATGGTTCGGGATTTGTAAGGAAAGGTACGCGATGTTCGAGAGCTTAAGCGATCGCTTGGGCCAGACCTTCAAGCGCTTGAAGGGACACGGCAAGCTGTCGGAATCGAACATCAAGGATGCATTGCGTGAGGTGAGACTGAGCCTGCTTGAGGCCGATGTCCACTATCGCGTGGTCAAGGATTTCGTCGCCGCCGTGAAGGTTCGGGCGCTGGGCAAGGAGGTCTTGGCCTCTTTGACCCCTGGGCAACAGTTCATCAAGATTGTGCATGACGAGATGTGCAAATTGATGGGGGGCGAGGCCAGCGAGTTGGATCTGAAGGCCAGGCCTCCGGTGGCCATCATGGTGGCCGGGCTGCAGGGTTCGGGCAAGACCACCTCGGTGGGCAAGTTGGCCCTGCGCCTGAAGAAAGCCGGGCGGAGACCTTACCTGGTACCGGCCGATGTTTACCGCCCTGCCGCCATCGATCAACTCACCAAGCTGGCCGCTGATCTCGACATACCTGTCCACCCATCGAGCACCGACCAGGATCCCGTGGCCATTTGTCGCCACGCCATGGAGGTGGCCGAGAGCAAGAACTACGACACGGTGCTCTTGGATACCGCCGGCCGGCTACATGTGGATGAAGAGTTGATGGGCGAGCTTCAGCAGATCAAGCGAGAGGTCCAGCCCAGGGCCATCCTGCTGGTGGCCGACAGCATGACCGGTCAGGACGCGGTCAACGTGGCTGAGCGCTTCGATGAGGATTTGGGCATCGACGGGTCAGGACGCGGTCAACGTGGCTGAGCGCTTCGATGAGGATTTGGGCATCGACGGCGTGGTCTTGACCAAACTCGATGGCGACGCTCGTGGTGGCGCTGCCCTGAGTATCAAGGCCGTGACCGGCAAACCCATCTTGTTTGTGGGTACCGGCGAGAAGATGGACGCCCTGGACGTCTTCCATCCGGATCGCCTGGCGGGTCGTATCCTGGGCATGGGCGACATGCTCAGCTTGATCGAGCAGGCACAAGAGAACTACGATGAGAAGAAAGCCGCTGAGCTGCAGAAGAAGTTCCGCAAGAACGACTTCACCATTGAGGATTTTCGAGATCATCTGCAGCAGTTGCGCAAAATGGGCTCCATTTCGGATTTGATGGAGAAAATCCCCGGCATGAGCAAGATGATGAAGAATATGCAGGGAGGAGCCCCGCCGGAGGATGAGCTCAAGCGCATCGAGGCCATCATTAACTCCATGACCAAGAAGGAGCGGATCAACCACGCCATCCTGAATGGTTCGCGTCGCCGTCGCATCGCCAAGGGCAGCGGCACCTCGGTGCAGGAAGTCAACCAGTTCGTCAAGCAGTACCTGGAAATGAAAAAGATGATGAAGCGTATCAATAAATTTGGCATGCGCGGCGTGATGCGCGGCCTCATGCGAGGTGGCATGTAATTTGGCACACCGCCTAAGGTGTGGCCATCAAGGAGCAGAACATGGCAGTGGTGATCAGAATGAAGCGTTCAGGCACGAAAAAACGTCCCTTTTATCATGTGGTGGCTGCGGACAGGCGCTGCCCTCGGGACGGTCGCAACCTCGAAATGCTGGGTACTTACGACCCCCGGGCCGAGCCGGAGAAATTCGAAGTCAAGATGGACCGGGTCGAGCATTGGGTAGGAAACGGTGCCCAGATCAGCCAGACGGTCAAGCAACTATTGGCCCGTCAGGCGAAGGCCGCGACCACGGCCGAGCAGGCCTAGGTAGCCTTACGTCATGCGCGATCTCATGGCCTTCATCGCTCGGAATTTGGTTCGCGAGCCGGATCAGGTGAGCGTGGTCGAACTGGATGACGACCGAGACAGGATCTTCCAGCTGCGGGTGGCACCGAGCGATCGGGGCCGCGTGATCGGCAAGGAAGGCCGTACAGCTCGGGCTCTGCGCACCATGCTGGCAGTGGCTTCCGGACGCACGGGACGCAAGGCCAAGCTGGATATCGTCGATTCGTAGTCGACGGTGCTTGGTGCAGCCTTGGAAGCTGAGCTCAACTTGGTCAGGGTAGGACGCCTATCGCGCCCCCATGGTTTGCTTGGCGAGATCAAGGTCTATGAGCAAGAGGGCTCGGGCGCTTGGCGAGTGGCCTTGGAATTGTTTGTCGGTCCCGATGCGAAGTCCCTTCAGTCTTTTGATGTTGTGGGCATCCGAGGCTCGGGACGCTTCGCCATCATCAGGCTCAAGGGTGTTGAGAGTCGAGAGGCTGCGGAGGCCTTGAAGGGTCAAGCGTTTTGGGTGCCCAGGGATTGTTTGCCCGAGCCTGAAGAGGGCGACTATTACGTGGATGATCTTTTGGGTTTGCAGGTAGAGGACGAGCAGGGTAAGCGCCTCGGCCGATTGAAGTCGATCTTTGACAATGGTGCGCATGAAGTTTACGAAGTGGCAGGGCCCAATGGGTCTATTTTGCTGCCCGTGACCCCAGGCGTGGTGCTCGAGGTTGATTTGGATGGGGGCTGTATGGTGGTCGCTCCTCCGGTTGGCCTGCCGGGCATCTGAGGATAGGCGGCTAAAGTGCGTTTTGTGGTCATGACCCTCTTCCCTGCAGCCTTTGATTCACTGCTTGGTACCTCTCTTTTCGGCAAGGCGATAGAGGCAGGTCGGCTTGAGGTCGAGACCATCGACATTCGGGACTTCTCCGAGGGCAAGCATCGGGTGGTGGATGATTCGCCATACGGTGGTGGCGCGGGCATGGTGATGAAGGTGGATCCGGTCAGCCGGGCCATCGCTTCAGCCCGGGCACAGCATCCCGGCCTGCATGTGGCCTTGCTGACGCCCCAGGGAAGACCCTTGGACCAGGCCCATGTGGCCCGCCTGGCCCAGCACGAGTCTTTGGGGCTGGTCTGTGGGCGCTATGAGGGCGTGGACGAGCGGGTGCGATCCTACGTGGACGAAGAGCTGAGCGTGGGTGATTTTGTTTTATCGGGCGGCGAGCCGGCGGCTTGGATCGTGATGGATGCGGTCAGTCGTTTGGTTCCCGGCGTTTTGGGTTGTGGTGAATCCACGGTGGAGGAGAGTTTCAGTTTGCAAGGCATGCTGGAGTACCCCCAGTATACCCGCCCGAGGGAGTTTGATGGTCGAACGGTGCCCGAGGTGTTGCTCAGTGGTGACCATGGTGCCATCGCTCGCTGGCGTAAGCGGCAGGCTCTGCTGAGAACAGCCCGTAAGCGACCTGATCTGTTTGAATTGCTGGATTTGGACGACGAAATGCGCATTTGGTTGGAAGAAGAAGGATTGAAAAAGAATGAGGATTGATCCCGGGGTTCTGATTGACGCCGAGGGTCAAATAGAGATATACGAAGCATGGTGTTTTCAAGGAGCACCCTTCTCAAGAGGCAATATTTCAATGAGACGGGTACTTGTAGGGTTGTATTGTTGGCAGCGTGTCCTGTCTCGATGCGGTTTTGGAGATGGACACTAAGGAGGATATGATGCGGTCGTTGGAAATGATTGAAAAAGATTACCTCAAGAGCGAAGTGGACAAGTTCCGCATTGGTGACACGGTGCGCGTGCACCTTCGCGTTGTGGAAGGCGAAAAAGAGCGCATTCAGGTGTTCCAGGGTGTGGTGATTCGGCAGCGGCGCGGTGGTACCAGCGCCAGCGTGACGGTGCGCAAGGTTTCGTACGGGGTGGGGGTTGAGCGTATCTTCCCGGTTCATTCCCCCCGTGTGGAGCGCATTGAAGTGCTGCGTCACGGTCGTGTCCGCCGAGCCAAGCTGTACTTCTTGCGCAAGTTGCGCGGCAAAGCCGCCCGTTTGCGGGAAGCTTGATCGAGCGACCCACCTGTCGGGTCGAACCTGGGCTATGACCCGACTCCTTTTGGGGCGGGTCTCGTCTCGCGTGGAGTGACATGCTCTTTACCGAGTTGGTTCTCCAAGGCGTACGGAACTTCGAACAGATGTATCGGCTGCCCATGGGCAGGGGGTACAGCGTGTTCGTCGGAGGTCCAGGCTCCGGCAAGACATCCATCGTGGATGTGTTCATCCACCTGCTCTACCCAGATACCACCGATCCCGCCACCCAGGCCTTCCGTTCTCCAGGCAGTGATGCCTGTCGGGTGGCCCTGACCATGCAAGACGATGATGGACAAGTCTATCGATTGGTCAAAGATCTTTTCCGCGGCTCCACGGCCTTGACACGCCTGGATCCGGCAAGCAATCAGTTCGCTCCGGTCTCGGATAGGCCGGCTGAGATTCTGCAATTCCTTTCGGCAAGCTTGCATGTGCCCCATCGAGATGTCTTTGAGGGCCTGTTTGTGCTGCGCGCGACCGATTTGCCTTCCAAGGCCCCCAAGGTTGCTGCGCCGGGTTACGGTGAGATCTCCCTGGGTGGTTCTGTCGGCGATCAATTGGGCGTGGGATTGCCGCCCGGGGGCGGCGGAGGGGACGGACCTTCCTTCCGGGGCTATACGGGGGACGATTCGGGTGCTGACGAGGAAGTACTGCCGGACAATCCAGAGGAACTCAGACGGCAAGTGCAGAGCTTGGAACAGGATATTGCCACCAGCAAAGAGCTGGATAGCTTGCAGTTCAAGCTAGATGGCTTGCAGAACGAATTGTTCAACCTGAACGAAAAATTGGGCCAGGTCGAAGAGTTCAAAGAGCGGGTGGGCTCGCTGGAAAACCGACTCAAACCATACGCTCCGCTTAAGGAATTGCCTGGGGATTTCGAAGCCCGTATCCGCGAGTTCGAGCAGAACCAGGCCCGCTACGACAGGGACAAAGGGCGCTTGGCGGATGACCGATCCAATTGGGAGCGCAAGGCCGAGCAGGCGGTGCCGGGCAAGTTGATCCACGAGAGAAAATTTTTGATCGGTATGGGGCTGGGTTTCGGAGGCTTGATTCTTGGTGTCTTGGGCCTGATGTCCTACGAGCCTTTGCGTTGGGCTGCCTTCTTAGACATCGCGGGTTTCGGCCTGGTCCTGGTGACTGTTTTTCAGCACATCGATCAGACCATGTTCGTTGAACGCAACAAGCGCCGCCTGGATGCCATCGACGAAAGGAAGAAGAAACTGGACCGGGAGTTTGAGTTGGAGACCAGCATGGTGCGGCGAACCATGGAGCAGGTCGATGTTGAAAGCGTCTCCGAGATTTTAGAGAAGTTCAACGAGCGAGGCAAGATACTGAACGAACAGAATGCCCTGAAGGAAAAGCTGAAAACCATCCGTTCCGATCAGGGTTTGGCCGAGGTGGAAACCCGGCGCGATGTTTTGAAAAAAGAGATCGACGAAGTGGAAGAGCGCCTGGCGGGTTCCGCGGGCATGATGATGAGTGTTCGGGACATGGAAAATCGTTTGGAAAGTCTGCAAGAGAAGCTGGCGATGCTCGACTCGGGTCAGCATCCGGTCGAGGCCGCGCCGGCCTCTTCGGTTGCGGCACCTGCGCCGGAAACCAGCGGCCAGGCACAGGGTCCTCATGCCACCCAGCGGATGATGAAGCTGGCGGCGGATCTTTTCATCACCGACTTAGACAGCCTGGGTACCAGGTTGCAGGCCAGGACCAGCCAATACCTGGGCGCCTTGAGCAACCAGGCCTATTCCCAGATCGTCTTTGGTGCCGGCGGCACGGTCAGTTGCGTTTCCGCAGCCACAAATCAAGCCCTGCCCGTGGGGCAACTTGAGCCCGTCATGCAGGATTTGTGCAGCTTGGCTTTGCGCATGTCCATCCTCGAACATTACGGTACTCAGCAAGTTGTGCCGGTCTTGTTGGATGATTCTTTTTCAGATTTGTCCGCCTACCACGATCTCCTGGGTCGCATGTTGTCGGTCATCGGCCAATCCGGCCAAGTGCTCCTCTTCGCCTCCGATGCCCAGTGGGCGACTCATGCATCGGCATCGTCTCAACTTGGCTGAACGGCAAGCCCCAGTGTTGTTTGCATCCCCCGACATGGGTCCGGATGAATTGGAGGCCTGGGCCGAAGCTCGCGGTTACCACAAGGTGGCGGGGGTGGACGAAGTAGGGCGGGGCCCTTTGGCCGGGCCGGTCGTGGCGGCTGCCGTGATCTTGCCGAAGGACCATGGCATTGACGGACTGGACGATTCAAAGAAGCTCACTCCAAAGAAGCGGGAGGTCTTGGCCGAGGCGGTGCGCGACATCGCTTTGGCCTGGGGCTTGGCCGAGGTGGACGCCGCTCGCATCGATGCCACCAACATCCGCCTGGCTAGTTTGGAGGCCATGGGCCTGGCTTTTGTTCAGATGCTTGCGGGCGGGCTTGTTCCCGATGTGGTCCTGGTGGATGGACGGGATGTTTTTCCCTTTCCCTCAGCCTGCCTGAGCGTGCCGATCAAGGCTTTCCCCAAAGCAGATGGACGAAGTCGTAACGTGGCCGCGGCGTCAATCGTGGCCAAGGTGCATCGGGACGCCTTGATGGCCACCTACCACAAGCGCTGGCCGGTCTACGGCTTCGACGGACACAAGGGTTACCCCACCGCAAAACACCGAAAGGCCCTTTCCGAGCATGGCCCCTGTTCCATTCACCGCCTGAGCTTCCGGGGCGTGCTCCCCTGAGACTTGTTCATTGAATATTGTCCAGCTTGTAAAAATATCAAGAATTCGCGAAACTATAAGAGCAGGTTTTTTGAACAAGACGTCGGCATGCTCCACGTCACGACTTGGGTTGATTGATGGAGTTGATAATAGGGATTCGTTATCCAAGGGGGCTGAGGTGCTCAGGCCAATAAAATCCAGGTTTGTGGTTTTTTGCCTGCTGCTCCTGTCGAATTTGTCTTTCTCCTGTTCATCAAGCGAAGAATGCGTTTACGACACGGACTGCCCGGGGAGCTTGCAATGCGTGGATGGGCAGTGCGTTGGTTTGACATGCGCCGACATGAATTGCCCCGAGGGTGAAGTTTGCTTTGAGGAAAAGTGCTACCCGGAGGATTGCGATTGGCGGAATTGCCCTGGGCAGGGTGAGGTCTGCGTCGAAGAGGAGTGTAAGCAGTCGAGTTGCATCGGTGTCGAATGTCCTGCCGGAGAGCGCTGCGCGAGCGGGCATTGCTACCCTGTCGACTGCCCCACGAAGTTCTGTCCCGGCTACGGTGAAGTTTGCGTTGAGGACGAATGCGTCCAACAAAGTTGCGTCGACGTTGATTGTCCCGAGGGGGAAAGCTGCGCTTCGGGGTATTGCTATCCCTCCGATTGCACGGATACAAGCTGTTCCGGCGAGGGGGAAGTATGTGTCGACGGTGTTTGTCAGAGTGATACCTGCGTGAATGTGGAATGCAGGCTGGGTTACGAATGTGTCGACGGCTGGTGCCTCCCCGAGGACTGCGAGGCCGGTCAATGTCCATCTGGATATGCCTGCGTGGATGGCGATTGTGTACCGGTTGAATGCCCGGAAGAGTGCACATTCGAGAAGCAGTGCGAAGAAGCAAGTTGCGCTGGATTCACTTTTACCTGCCTCTACGATTCGAACACCGAAGAACCTGTCTGGCGTGAGGGTGGAAATACCTGCTTTGATGAAAATTCCTGTACGGAGAACGACTTTTGTGTTTCAGGTGCTTGCCTGGGTACACAAATTGTATGCGAGACCCCGCCCGGCAACTACTGTGACGGCGACTCGGCCATCGTCCATTCGACCACGGGCACCTGCAGCCTGGGCAGTTGCAGCTACGATTCCCAGGCCATGATTTGCGTAGAGGGATGTACCGAAGGCGTCTGTAACGGCTGCACGCCCAACTGCGCAGGTCGCGAATGCGGCCCGGACGACTGCGGAGGCTATTGCGGCTCTTGCGGTGAGGGCCAGACCTGCGCCGCGGGGCAGTGTGTCTGCGACGCCGGCCACGCCGACTGCGACAACAACGGCAGCTGCGAATGCGACACAAGCGGTTCAAGCTTTTGCTTCGACAACGCCTGCTGCACGCCCAACTGCACAGGTCGCGAATGCGGCTCGGACGGTTGCGGTCGCTCCTGTGGCTCTTGCGGAGCGAGCGAGATCTGTGCCTCCGGACAGTGTGTCTGCGACATCAGCCACGCAGACTGCGACAACAGCGGTAGCTGTGAGTGTGACATCAGCGGCTCAAATCTTTGCTACAACAACACCTGTTGTACGCCCAATTGCACAGGTTCCGAATGCGGCTCGGATGGTTGCGGTGGTTCCTGCGGCTCTTGCGAAACGAGTGAGATTTGCGCCTCCGGACAGTGTGTCTGCAACGCCAGCCACGCTGACTGCGACAACAACGGCAGCTGTGAATGCGACGTCAGCGGCTCAAGTTTCTGCTACAACAACGCCTGTTGCACGCCCAATTGCTCCGGTCGCGAATGCGGCACGGACGGCTGTGGAGGTTCTTGCGGCTCTTGTGAGACGAATGAAATTTGCAACGCTTCAGGCCAGTGTGACCCCACGGGAGAAACCATATGCACGGAAGGTTCCTTCGGTTATTGCACGGACTCATCGGAGCATTGGGACGGCGAGGTTTGTTGCGTAGACAACGTGACCATCTGCACGACGGGTAGCTTCGGTTATTGTAACGATTCGGCGCAGCATTGGACCGGTGCGATGTGCTGTGTCGAAGCCGTTTCAATCTGTGTGGAGGGTAGCTTCGGCTACTGCAACGATTCGGTGCAGCACTGGACCGGTACGATGTGCTGTGTCGAAGCCGTTTCAATCTGTGTGGAGGGTAGCTTCGGCTATTGCAATGATTTGGTGCAGCACTGGACCGGTACGATGTGTTGTATCGAACCTGTCTCAATCTGTACGGAGGGTAGTTTCGGCTATTGCAATGATTCGGTGGAGCATTGGACCGGCACGCTGTGCTGCGTGGAAGGTGTTTCGGTTTGTGAGGAAGGAAGCTTTGGTTCCTGCACCGGAGCCGGCGAGCACTGGACCGGAGCAAAGTGCTGTCACTAGACGTTCTTGAGGAGCCGTGATCCTGCCACTTAAGTCAAGAACGAAAGCACACGCCCAAAAGGCAGAACGTCTTGTGCCGTGTCGTAAAGCGACACGGTGTTAATGCTTGATCCCATAGGGACCCAGCTCATTCCTGACTGTAGTCGATGCGGGCGATTTGTTCCCGGATGTCTTGCATTTCTTGTTGCCAGTAACGCAAGTCGCCGAAGTGGCCGAAGGTGCGCTGGAAGGTGGGATCTCCCCATCGGCGGGCGATCCAGGTGGCGTAGCGTACATAGCGCAGGGCGCGCAGGGGTTCGACCAGCCTGAGCCAGCTTGGATCGAAATCTCGCATGCTGGCGTAGGCCTCGACCAGGAGATTTCGTTGTCGCTTGCCCTCGGCGTCGGATGAGGCAGCCAAGAGCCAGATGTCTTGGACGGCTGGGCCTTCTAAGAAATCGTCGAAATCCAGGAAAGTGGGCCCGGCTGGGCTCCAAAGTAAATTGTTCAGATGGCAGTCACCGTGGATTCGGTGGGTGGGGACGTCAATGAACAGGGGCTGGATTCGTTGGACCAGGGCCTGAACGCTGGCGGTGTATCCGTCCCGTGCCTCGGGCGGCAGGATGTCGTTGTCTAAGAGAAACTGGAGGTTGTCTAAACCATAGGTCTGGGGCGTGAGTTGGCCTCGCACTTCGGCCGGGCCGCGGGCAGCGACGTTATGGATCCGTGCCAGCAAGCGGCCAAGGATACGAAATTGTTCGTCGCTGGGTTCTTCCGGGGCACGTCCGCCTACGCGCTCAAAGAGCGCATAGTAGATGCCCTCGACCTCACCCAAACTGTGGCCGGGCTCGATATCCATGGGCACGGAAACCGGAATTTCCTCTTCTTGCAGTTGGCGTAAAAATGCGTGCTCGGCTTCGATCGCCTCTTTGGACCAGCGGCCTGGCCGATAAAATTTTCCCACCACCATCTGTCCGCCTTCAAGCTCCAGTTGGTAGACCCGGTTTTCAAAGCTGTTGAGGATGATGAATCGGCCGGTGGCTTTTCGATCGCCCGCTTCCACCGCATCTAAGACATGCTCGGGCGTGAGCTGGTTGAACTTGAGGGACAAAGGATGTGTGGAGATTGTGTGTTCCATGATGACTCTCTTGGCCTCGTTTACGGGCATTTCTGTTTGATCCGAGCGGCGATATCGGCCAGTCGGAAGGGGAGGTGGAGGTCCTGGTCGACCTTGAGTGCCTTGGCCTTAAGCGCTGAGCCGCGTTCCAATGCGGCTCGGGCATGGGCAAAAAGCAGCAAGTTGTTGGCGTCTTTGCTTCGAATGCAAAGGGCTTGAGGAAAAACCTGACGGAAAGCCCTGGCCACCACTCGCTCGGGCGCTTCGTCTAAGGAGAGGTTGATCACCACCAGCCCATTGGGCTTGAGGCGACTTTGTGCCAGGCGAAAGAAAAACACGCTTTTGAGGTGGGCCGGCATGTCGTCTGAATCGTAAGCGTCGAGCATCAAGATGTCGAAACGCAGGTCGGTGCGCTTGAGGTAATCGGCTCCGTCTTCTACGTGAATGTGGTAATCGGGATGCTTGGGCACTCGAAAGAATCGCTTGGCGACTTCCGCGACCTCTTTGCTGATCTCGACCGCATGGATTTCGACGCCGGGCAACTTCTGGTGGAGCAGATTGGTGAAACTGCCGCCTCCCAATCCGATCATGCCCACCCGTTTCACTTTGGGTACCCAGGCCAGGGCCAGGCTGGCGTCGCGTACGTAATCCATGGGCACCTGCTCCGGCCTGTTTATAGATATTCGACTTTGGTCGTCGCCATCGATGGAGCCAAAACGCAGCATTCGCAAATCACCTTCGTCGACAACCAGCAAGCGACCGAAGGCGGTGATTTCTTCGTGGATGATCCGCGATGCGGGCCCGTTCGGCTCTTCGCTTCTGGCCGAGCCGGCTCCCGCCATCAGCAGGCCGTATGAGAGCAAGAGAAGTCGACTCATCGACCAGCCTCGAAGGCCGCGGGGTAGACTTCGATGCGATTCAGGTCTTGCAAGACAGCCACCACATCGAATCGCACCATGCGATCCTCGATGCCGTGTTGTTGCAGGTAGGCCATGGCACAGCGTACGACCTGTTTTTGTTTGCGGGGGGTTACCGTCTCGGCCGGATGCACCTGACTTGAGTCCGTGCGGGCGCGCACTTCGACGAAGACCAGATCGTCTTCGTGCTCGGCCACGATGTCCAACTCGCCGACCTTCAGGCGCACGTTCCGCTCCAGAATGCTGTAACCCAAGCTCTCCAGATGGGCGGCGGCCCGGTCTTCGGCATGAGCACCGAGGACTTGTCTGGGATCGGGTGAGGATGGCTTTGGCAATGTGGGCTCCTTGTGCTCTCAATTGGCCGCGCAAATACTATCACCCCGGCATTGATTCGCAACTGTGCCTGGCCTAGCATGGTTCCGTGTCGAATATCGAGTCATCTGAGCGAGGCGTCTTGTACCTGGTGGCCACCCCCATCGGCAATCTGGGTGATCTGAGTCCTCGGGCCGTGGAGATTTTAGGATCTGTGTCCTTGATAGCCGCTGAGGATACACGGCATACGCGCAAGCTTTTGTCTGCCAACGACCTGGCCACCGAGTTGTTGAGCTACCGGGAGCACAACCATGCCCGGGTTTTTCAAAGGATTTTGGAGCGCCTGGAAACGGGTCGGGACGTGGCTCTGGTTTCGGACGCGGGTACGCCTGGTATCTCCGATCCGGGTCAGGCATTGGTGGCCGCGGCGGTGGCGCGGGGCCTGCGGGTCAGCCCGATACCAGGGGCCTGTGCGGCGGTGGCGGCCTTGGCTGCAAGCGGTTTGCCCAGTGACCGTTTTCTTTTCGTCGGTTTTCCTCCGCGCAAGACCGGGGCCTTGCGCCGTTGGGCCGAAGGCTTGGCCAGGGAACCGGGCAGTTTGTTGCTGTATGAGTCGCCTCAGCGCATAGCAAAGACTCTGGCGATTCTGGCGGAACTGTGGCCCGAGCGTCGGGCTGTTGTGGCCCGCGAGCTGACCAAGCTGCATGAAGAAATGGATCATGGCGAGTTGTCTGAGTTGGCATCACGCTGGGACAGGGAAGTGAAGGGCGAATTGGTCCTGGTGGTGGAGGGGATCGAGGAAGACGTTTCCGGGGAGAAGCTTGCCCCGGAACTTGAGCGTTTGATGCCTTTGGCGGCTGCCTTGCGTGATGACAAAGCCCTGTCCGCCAAGGATACGGCGCGGCTCTTGGCGGATTGCCTGGATGTGGACAAGCGTCAAGCCTACGCTCTGGTCAGCCGGGGATTGGCTACGCCAGGTGGGGAAGAGGATTGAGCGGATGACGAAAGATTGCAACTGGGTGAGCGAGCGCGCGGAAGGCATGCCTCCCTTTCTGGTGATGGAGGTGCTTGAGCGGGCGAGAGCGCTTGAGTGTTCCGGCCGGGACATCGTGCATCTTGAGGTGGGTGAACCGGACTTCGACACGCCGCCGGTCATCATGGAGGCCGGCTGTCGCGCGATGCGCGACGGGCACACCCACTACACCCACTCGATGGGTCATCCCGAATTGCGTGAAGCGGTGGTGGACTGGTTTGCGCGTCGTTATGGCTTGACCATCCGGGCGGATCGGGTGGTGATCACCATGGGCACTTCCGGTGCCCTGGCGCTCCTCTGCGCGGCCGTGCTGAATCCTGGGGACCGTGCCTTGTTGAGTGATCCGGGTTACGCCTGTTATCCCAACTTCGTTTGTGCATTCGGTGGTGAGCCCGTGCGCATTTCGGTGTCTGAAGCCAGCGGATTTCAGTACGACGCAGCGGAGGTGGCAGCGAAAATTGACGCCGACCCTCGCATTCGCATGCTGATGCTGAACTCACCAGCCAACCCCACCGGCATCATTACCAGTCCTGAGAGATTGCGCGAACTGGTGGCGGCGGTGGATGGACGGGCCCTCATCGTTTCCGATGAAATCTATCACGGCCTGGAATACGGAGAACCGGCGCGCTCGATATTGGAATTCGAGCCGGAGGCTGCTGTGGTCAGCGGGTTTTCAAAGCTTTTTGCCATGACCGGTTGGCGTTTGGGCTATGCCGTCCTGCCGGAGTATCTTGTGCGTCCGGTGCAAAAGCTGCAGCAGAATTTGTTCATCTCGGCCCCGGATTTCGCACAGTTCGCCGCCATTGCGGCTTTGACCGAGGCCGAAGAAGACATCGAGAGAATGCGTTTGGCCTATGACGCCCGGCGTCGCCTGGTGCTGAAACGTCTGGCTGAGATGGGCCTGGAAGTACTGGTGGAGCCCACCGGGGCCTTCTATGTGTTTTTCAATGTCAGCCGCTACACCGATGACGTATATGCTTTTGCTTTCCAAATCCTGGAAGAGGCGGGGGTGGCTTTGACGCCTGGGGTGGACTTTGGTCCTGGAGGCGAGGGCTACTTGAGACTGTCCTACGCCAACAGCCTTGAGCGCATCGATGAGGGCATGAGCCGGCTGGCTGAATTCTTGAATATGCATGAAAATAAGCGCGAAGCCTGAGGACTTCTAATGTGGATTCGCCTCAAGGCCTTTTTGATTTGGTTTGTTGCGCGTATCCTTTTGGGCACCTTGCGTCTGCGCATGCTTCACGTCGACCGATTGACTCGGGCGCGGCAGGATGGCAAGCCGCTTATTTATGCATTCTGGCATGGCAGGCAGATAGTCTATTTTCATCACAGGCCTGAGAAGCGTTTGACGGTCATGACCAGCTTGTCGGCCGATGGCGAACTCCAGACTCAGATCTGTAGGCGTTTCGGTTTGGATGTGGCGCGGGGTTCCAGTTCGCGTGGTGGTTTGAGGGCCTTGGTGGGGTTGAGCCGAGCCCTGCGTGAAGGACGGTCGGTTGGCATGGCCGTGGATGGCCCGCGGGGACCGGCCGAAGAGCCCAAGGCTGGCGTGCTGGCCTTGGCGCAGCAAAGTGGCGTATCGATCATGCCCGTCAGTGTAGGGTATTCGCGCAAGCGTGTGCTCCGAAGGGCTTGGGATGGCTTTCAGATCCCCAAGCTTTTTTCTCGGGCTGTGATGGGATATGGAGATGCCGTGGCCGTGCCGCGTGATGCCAGCCCTGATGATCTGGAGGCCTTGAGAATAGCTTTGCGAGATGCCCTGCTGGCTTTGGGTACGGAGGTGGACGCGGCGGCCAGTCGCTCCTAAGATAACGACAACCATGTTCTGGATATATTCAATATTGGCCCATCTGGCCTTTGTCTTGCTCTTGCCTCTTTTGATGCTTCACCCCAAACTCAAAGAGGGTTTTGGCTTTCGTCTGGGTCGTTTGCCTTCCGCCTGGCCGGAGCTGCCCGAAGACAAGATCCGGATCTGGCTTCATGGGGCCTCGGCTGGCGATTTGCTGGCTTTACAGCCTCTCATTCTGAGCCTGCGCGAGACCTTGACGGATTGCTCCATCGTGGTTACGACCATGACTTCTTCGGGCATGGCCTTGGCACGCAAGGGCATGCCCGGCGTGGACGCAGTGGGCTGGGTGCCCTACGATTTGCCTTGGGTGGTGGCGCGTTTCGTGCGAGCGATTCGCCCCTCCGTGCTCGTGCTTGAGTATGCGGAAGTTTGGCCGGCCTTGTTGCGTCGGGTCAAGGCCAGTGGTGCTCGTATCGTGCTTAGCAACGGGCGCTTCCATGATGAGAAACTGGGGCGCTACCGTAAGCTGTATCGGCTTATCGGCAATCCACTAGAGCACATCGATTGTCTCTGCATGCGTTCGCCCGCCGAGGCTGAGCATGCTTTGGCCATTGGTGCTCGGCGCAGTCGGTTGCGTATCACGGGCGACACCAAGTTCGATCGTTGTCGCATTGACAGTAAGGCTTGCCCTGAGACAATCAAGGAATTGAGCAAGGCCATCGGGGAGGGACCTTGGTGGGTAGCGGGTTCCACGCATGCCGGTGAGGAAAGCCAACTCTTGGATGTTTTTCGTAAGCTGCGAGAAGATCAGCCGAGCTTGCGTCTGCTGTTGGTGCCACGGTATCCCGAGCGGGCAGGGCGCGTATTGGATTTGGCTCGAGCTGCTGGTTTTTCTTGTGGCTTACGCAGTCAAGGAGCGCCGGATGTACCGGTTGTCGTGTTGGACACGGTGGGGGAGTTGGCCCTGGCCTATGCTTTGGCCACCGTGGTCTTTGTGGGGGGCAGCCTCGTGACCCGAGGAGGGCAGAACATCTTGGAGCCGGCGACGCAGGCCAAGCCGGTCTTTTTTGGTCCCCACATGGAGAACTTCGTCGAGAGTGTGCGGGTGTTACAGGGTCGCGGGGGAATTCAGGTCACCGATGTCCAGCGATTGCAGAGTTCAATGGCCGCCTTGTTGTCCCGACCGGAAGAGCTGGAGAAGTTGGGACGCATGGCAAAAGACGCGGTGCTTGCGGCGCAAGGGGCCAGTCGAAGCAATGCCTTGATCATCGCGGCCTTAGCCCGCGGGGAGTCTTTGCCTTGAGCAATCCGCGGCGTATCTTGGTCATCCGTTTGTCATCGGTGGGTGACGTGGTTTTGGCCACCGGCGTGGTGGACGTCTTGAAGCGGCTTTTTCCGGAAGCCCGGCTGGATTTCTTGGTGGATCAGGGATATGCCCCCCTGGTGCAACATCACCCCGAGCTCGACCAGGTTTTTGTTTTTGAGGCCGCCGGGCGCCATCGGGGCCCTGGCGGAATCCATCGCCTGGCCGAAGAGATCGGCGCGGTCGATTTGGTCGTGGATTTACAACATAAGCTACGCTCCGCGATGCTCACCCACTTGCTGAAGCCTTCGGAGAAGCGAGTGCTGGTCAAGCGAGGGGGCTTGGGTTTGGTGCGTGCCATGCTGGGCAGAGACAGCGTGTTGGGAGCGCCTCATCAACTGGAGCGGTATATTAAGGTTGCCATGGGGGAAGCTTGGCGAGAAGGGATCTCGGCTGTACCCAAGCTTGTCATGGCTCCGGAAGCTTTGTCGACGGCCCTGGAGGAATTGGGTCTGGGGGATGCTCCCTTGGGTTTCGTGGTGGGGGCCCGGCACGCAAGCAAGCGCTGGCCTGTGGCTCATTGGTCGGCCCTGCTCGAAAAGGCCCACTCGTCGGGCCTGTCTGTCGTCTTGCTGGGCGGGCCGGCGGATGCGGAATTGGCAAAGCAGGTGGCACAGGGTGCTGCCCGGCCGCCTCATCGGATATGGGTGGATGGGGATTTGGGTCAACTGGCCGCTCGTCTGGCCCTGTGTCGTCTGCTGGTCTGTGCCGACAGTGGCCCGGCCCACATGGCGGCAGCGATCGGGCGGCCGGTGGTTGCGCTTTTTGGGTCCACCTCGCCGGAACGTTGGACGCCCGTGGGCTCACAAGTGCAGGTACTCAGGCAGTCTTTGGGCTGTTCGCCCTGCAGCAATCATGGTTCGGACACTTGTCCCCTCGATACCTTTGCTTGCATGCGAGAGTTGAGCCCGGAACGAGTGTGGGAGGCGGTGCGTCATGGCCTCGAAGATTGAGCGCCTCTGGCAAGGCCACGGCCTGGGTTCGCGGCTCTTGCTCAAACCCCTCGCGCCCCTGGCCTGGGGCATGCGCGGTGCATTGGCCATACGTCATCGGCTCACGGCCGTGCGCCGGGTGGAACGACCGGTCATCTCCGTGGGCAATCTGACGGTGGGGGGCAACGGCAAGACGCCTCTGGTTTTGTATTTATGCCACAGACTGTCGGCCATGGGTTTGCGTCCGGTGGTGGTGTCCCGTGGCTATGGACGCCGGCAGGCAGGGAACATGCTGGCCTGGTCGCCAGGGGACCCGCCGGCCGACCCCTCAATTTTCGGCGATGAGCCGACTTGGTTTACACGCCGCAATCCCAAAGTGCCGGTGGTGGTGGGCGCGGATCGTGTGGCGGCCTGTCGTTGGGCCATAGACGAACTCAAGGCCGAGGTTTTGGTCTTAGACGACGCTTTTCAGCATATCCGTCTGGCCAGGGATCTGGATTTGGTGGCGGTGCACGCGAAGGCGGGTCTGGGCAATAAACAGCTTTTGCCCGCCGGTCCTCTGAGGGAGCCGCCATCTGCCTTGGGCCGCGCCCATGGACTCATCTTCACCTACGCCGAGCCCGATCAGCAGGCAGGTGATCTGCGCCGGCAACACGCCTTGCCAGAGCAGCTCCCAGCCGCGGCTTGCAAGCTTCAGCCGGTCGGATTTTCCACGGGACTGGCCTTGAAACCGCGTGAATTTTCTCACATCGATCGCTTGTGGGGCCTTTGTGGTATCGCACGTCCTGATGGATTCGTAGATACCACCCTCAATGCAGGTTTTAAGCTTTTGGGCATGGATACCTGGCCTGATCACGCGCCCTTTTCCATGCGGCGATTTGAAAAGGTGCTTCAACGCGCCAGGAGGGCGGGGGCGGAAGCTATACTGACCACGGAAAAGGACCTGATCAAGTGGCCCGAGGCCGTACAGGAAAGCATATCTGTTTTGGCCTTGCGCATGGAGCTTTCTTGGTTGGGTGATGGAGATCGCATCATGGATGATTTGTTGGCGCGTGCGATTGCGCGCTGACCTGATAACGCGGGAGGCGACATGGCTCGGGAAGCTTGGTTGGGCAAACAACACGGCATGTGGGATTACGTGAAACTGCATGAACGCTACGTGCGCGGACTCCTTGAGGATCCACCAGAGAACCCGGATTGGGAAGCCTTGCGCGCCTTCCATGAGGATCAAACGGCCCGCATGCATGCCGAGCGCGTGGTGCATCTCATCGTCACGATGTTCTGCTCGACTTTTCTGCTCATGGTGTTGGGTTTTGCCATCCTTAATCCCAGTTGGCCCCCTCTGGCCCTGTCCTGCCTGTTTTTGATTCTGGTCTCGGCCTACCTGGTGCATTACTTCCGTCTGGAAAACGGCGTGCAGCGTTGGTATCACCTGTCCAACGAGCTGCGTTTTCGGGCTGGTGGTGTCGGCGCTCGCTACGACGAGAATCGGGTCAATCCCAACGGCACGAGTTGAGTCTAGCACCTTGATAAATTAGTAACTTTGTGATAATTCGAATCGTCACGTCAAAGCAGCAATCGTTGCTGCAATAGTGTCTGCATATCTCGTCGCCCATCGACGATCAGGAGGACATAGACCTTGTCGTCCATGACTTGGTAGATGATGCGGTAGGGTTTGAAAAAAATCTCGCGATAGTTTCGAATGCCGATCAAGAGCAATTCTTTCGGGTGGGCTCCACGCAGGGGATTTTCGGACAGGCTGTCGAATGCCTTTTCGACCTGATCGAGGACGTGATCGGCTTTGTCGGGGGCATCGTGCCTCTCGATGTAATCATAGATGTCTTCCAGGTCGCGAGCGGCGTCATCGGTCAAAATCACCGGGTGGGCCATCAACGAGTTTCCCGCCGGCTACGAAGCCGCTTGATGACATCGGCGGCGGACTGAACCTTGCCCTCTTCGATTTGACAAACGCCAAGCGCCAGGATTTTGAGTAACGCCATGGTTTGCTGCGTCTGTTCGTAACTTTCGATGTCTTGAATGACAACCTTGGCCTCGCCGTTTTGGGTAATGATCAGGGGCTCCCGTTGTTTTGCAAGATTTCGTATAATTTCTGCGGCGTGAGCCTTGAGATAGCTGATTGGTTTGATTTGGCTGGAGAATTTCACGTTTCACCTCCTTGACGACATGACTAAATATAGTCCACAAACGGGTCGACTGTCAAGGAGGACGTTTGGAAACAGGCAGTTACGGTGACAGAGAAGTGAGTATTTTTCATTCTTTCAAAACTGAGGGCAAGCATCATGAGAAGCTGAGAATTCACCTGAGCCGACAACGGCGGGACCGCAGGACCAGGTGCCACTGGCATCCTGTCTGTCAAGGTTGCCGTTGAATACCCAATCATCGGAGGTCCCTGCAACGTAGAACTCAAAGTTCGTTCCGTCGAAGATGTTTTGTGCCAACACTGCAGCGAATTCCGAGCTTTCTTGTGTAGCGATGCCTGAAATCTTCTTGTTGCCCCATTGCATGATATGCAATTCGCCTGTGTGCGAGCCCTCATAGGTACCGCAGTAGATTCCTACTTCTGTGTCCGTTGCGTCGAATAGCGCGAATACGCCCGGGTTCTCTGGCGGATAGCCAGGCCTTATCACCGTGTTCGGTCCGGTGTAAGTTCCGGTGAGTTTTACATCGGTCAACAGCTCTCCCTCCAACCGATAACCTCCATCATCGATGTCCAGCACGCCGTTCTTATCGAGCGTTCCCGAGAGAGTCACCGGTGGCAATTCCGAGAACGCCATCTCCAGGGAAGCACTTGAATCCTCGGAAACACTCAGCCTCAGGATACCGTCCTCGATTTCAGGAGAGGCGAAAACGCCCAGATAGACCTTGGAACCATGAACCCCCTGGCAGGGCCCCGCCCGGGACTCTATGGAAAGCGGGCTAGTCGCGTTCTTTGTCTCTCCGTCGACAGACGCTGTGATTACAAGATCATGTGCGACGCCATCTCCAACTGCTGCGAAATAAAACGTCGAGTCGATTCGTCCGTCGGATTCCATGAGTATTACTCGGCTTAAAACCAATTCCTCGTCAAAATCATCGATGTAGATTTCGTAAGAAAGGCGCGGGTTGACCGATACCGCATAAGTCAGATTGTTTAGGTTTACCCCTCGCGAGATGGATTCATCCTCCAGTGCAAATAGCTGATCGGCATCGTCACCGGCAGAGAAACCCGGTCCCGAGACCATCACGCCCAGGCAGTCTTTGACCAGGTAAATGTAATCAGACTCACTAGCGCGCGGATCGTCCTGTCTTTCTGAGGATGAGCTGAACGAAACCTGAGTGTCGTCGTAGGAGTCGTTCACGATCATCAGTGATCGGCTGCTATAGTCGACACAACCTGAGAGACAGAGCACCGCCGTTGCTGCTTGCAACATCCTGAGCATCACTGGCCCTCTGAATAAATCTTCGTACTCAATCGTAACCTTTTCTCCTCGCTGCATCAGGGTGAGTCACCCCGCGTATAACTAGCTTACTGCCTGATGTCTTCCCATGTCCATCCCGAACGAAAGGGGACGGGGACGGTCTCAGTTTGATTCCTGAGAAGTAACTCAATTTCGTCATTCCCAAATGCTTCTATTGGGAATCCATTTTGCGTAACATGCTGGATCCCCGATAGAAAATTTCGGGGATGACGTTCGGTTGGTGACGATTTTTCCAAAAGTAGACTTAGTTCTCAGGAATCAGTTTATTGGTTTTTGTCTCGATATGGGTTTTGGTCGGATCATGTTTCGGTTCTCGATCCCACGAAGTACCTGGCACCTCGGCCAGATCAAACGGCCCGCATGCATGCCGAGCGCGTGGTGCATCTCATCGTCACGATGTTTTGCTCGACGTTTTTGCTCATGGTCCTGGGCTTTGCCATCCTGCATCCCAGTTGGCCTCCTTTGGCTCTGTCCTGTCTCTTTTTGACCCTGGTCTCGGCCTACCTTGTGCATTACTTCCGTTTGGAAAACGGCGTGCAGCGTTGGTATCACCTGTCCAACGAGATGCGTTTTCGAGCCGGTCAGGTAGGCGCTCGCTACGAAGAGAAGCGGGTCAATCCCAATTCTAGTTAACAGATTTGTCCAGGTCGTGGGGTAGGCTGGTGCGCGGCGAGCGCAGAAAGCCGAAGGGCGTGATCGAGCCCAGGTTGGATACCCGCGAGGTGTAGAGATCGGCGTTGCCCTCGATTTGCCGGGCCAAGTGGCTTTTGTCGTTGCCCGTGCGCAAGAGAAGGCCCCATTGGCTGTTGTGCATTTTTCCCTGCTCTTTGAGCAGGGGCGAAAGTTTGTCATCGATGCCCTGGATGCGCGATTTGAGCGATTGGATTTTCTGCCGAAGTTTGCTGGGGGGCGTTTTGGGCTTGGGCCCGTAGTCCTGCTTGTGACGCTGTAACTCCAGGCGCATATGCACCATGTCATGTTCGGCTTGTTCTTTTTCTTCCATGAGTTTGGCGATGTCATCTCGTCGGCTCAGGTTGTTTTCCAATGCCTCGAGTTCATCCTCCAAATCTCGGATGATGAGCGCGGTGCGCCAGCGCAAGAGGTTTTTGGATACGTTGACGTCGGCGAAAATGTGATCGCCGACGTAGAGGATTTGCTCGCCGGTCAGCCCCAGGTGGGCTTCCACCTGGCCGGCGTCGCCTCCCAGATACGCGGCACCGGGCTCTAATGCACCCTGTTGGGGCAGCAGCCGACCTTCCTGGTCGATGACCTTGAAGAAGGGGTTGCGCCCAGCGAAAAATGCAGGCTTGCGGGCAGAGACCACCACCAGATCGAAGAGATCGCGCCAGGTCTGGCCTGCCGGCAGGTAGTGATCGAAGGCATAGGCCATCATGTGCTGGGTGTAGCTCCACTCTGAGTTGGTGATCAGCAAAAGCTTCTTGCCAGCCTGTTTGAAATCCTGAAGGACAAGAGGAAGGTCCTCGTCTAAGACCACGTAGTCTTCAGGCCGCGCCATGATGCAAGCCTTCAGACTTCCCTCCATGTGGGCAACATCCAGGTTCTCCCGCACTACCCGATGGAGACCCGCATAGCTCATGTTCTTTGCCAGGGCGCCTTTATCCAATAGATCCACCAACTGGGCATACATACAAGCTTCGGACATGGAGAACAGGGTGTTCAAAAAAGCCCAGCGCGGCTCGTGTAAATCCACAAGGCTGCGCGAGTAAAGCGCGCGGCGTTTGTCGAAGTTCAGGGCCTTGGTGCCATGCAAGGCTTGCTTGATGAAGCCGAAGCGGTTGGCCTTGACCAAATTGCCATGCTCCAGATCCAAGACGAGACCCAAGATGACCGCGTCGGGATCGAAACGAAGTTTTTTGACCGGCCAGCCCTGCTTGACCAAGCTACCGCGCAGGTGTTCGTAGGCGGCCTGCTCCCAGGCTTCGGCGCGATAATGGATCAAGGTGTAATCCATGTCGAAGCCGATGGCCTCGATGGAGCGCATGTTCAGCGTGCGATTGCAGTAAACTCGACGCGCCGGCTGGGGCAAAGGATGTGATGAAGTTTTATGAGTGTTCATATTCGGATTTCCGCCTTCTTCGCAGGAGGGTCAGACCCACCCCGAAAAGCAGCAAAGAGCCCATGTGGCCGGCCCCGTCAGACGTGCCGCAATCGCAGCCGCCCTCGTCGCCATCCGTGCCGTCGCCAGAAGGCGTGGTGGCACGGGTAACACCATCCACAAGATCCTCTTCGTTGATGGGATCGGGAGCGTCCTGGGCCAAACTCTCCAATCCGTAACCCAGGCAAATCACCAAGCTCAACACGAAAAGCAAGAAGCGCACGACGACTCCTTTCCCGGCAAGCCCATTGTGCCCCCTTTGACGCCCGATCTCAATGCCCTCTGGACCGGGGCTTCGGATGGGGATTGTTTGTTGCGTGGGTTTGCGTAAGGAGGCGGCCATCGCCCAATCCATCTTTGAAGCCCAGGGCTTCGAGTCGGCTGCTTCATCGGATTCATGAAAACCCTTTGATTCAAATTGATGAAAATGTTAAGAGAGAAGGCCGTGGAGGGTCGATTCTGCCCCTTCGGGCCTGTCCAATTTGAGGAGAGCGAGACCATGCGTGTGAAGTTGAGCTTGATGACCCTGTTGCTGTCTTTGGCCATGTTGAGTTTGGCTTGCGGAGGAGGCAGGGCGGTCAGTGGTGGCAGTAAGACCAAGGTCAAGGGTGACCGTGAGCGCATCTCGCATTCCGATGGCGTCGAGCCCATGTGGATTCAGGAATGCCCGGCGCGTACCGATCACCTGCTTCCTTTTTGCGGTCAGACCCACAAGATGGCCAGCGAAAAGATGGCTTGCAGTGCGGCAACAGCCGATGCCATCGGCAAACTGCGGCGCTTCATCGGCCAGAAAGTCAGCGCCAAACTCGAAGCGGACGGGCAGGGTGGCTATCACTTCTCCATGGCCGGTACCGAGAGCGAGGCCGTCACCATTCGAGGTGCATGGGAGTCGGAGCGCTGGGCTGAAGAATACGATGGTGGCGGGCGCACTCACGATTGTTATGTGATGATCACCTACCCCCGCATCGAATACGATCGCCTGGTGCATAAGGCGAAAGAGCTGGCCCAACAGCGGGCCTCGAAGGCCGGTGCTTTGCACGCCGAGGCCAGAGGATTCATCGAGGAAGGCCGCCATGCGGAGGCGGCAACATTGCTCAATCGCGCCGACAAACTTTTGGTCGATATCGGCGATGCGGTGCAGCTTGACGGCGGCACCAACACCAAGTTGTTGCACGAGCAAATCAAGGCCGATTTGGCCATCGCCTCCAAGGGCGCGGCCGAGGCCGGAAGTACGGTTCTCGTGGTTGTGAGCGTGACCATCGACGAGAAGCCTCACAAGGGAAAATATCAAAAGTTGGTCCGCAATACCGTACAGAAGTGGTTGTCCGCCAAAGGCCTTAAAATTCGTCCGGGTGGCCTGAATAAGGCCCAGGTTGAAGCCGTCTTAGGTGGCGACCGGCAGGCTGCGGCTCAGGCTGCGGCCAGCAAGGGTGCCGGCTTGCTCATGGTGGTGGAGCTTAATAGTGAGTTCCGCACCAAGGAGGAAGGTACCTACCATGCCTACGGCTCGGGGGAACTTCGTTTCATCCGAACATCCGATGGTCGTGAGATCTACACTTCGGAATTGGTAGAAGAAAAGGGTTCTCATCCCTTCAACAAGAAGGGCGCCCATGACCTGGCTTTGAAGAATTCCTTGAAGCGCACGGTCAAACAGGCAGTCGATGCGGCGCTGACCAAGATATGAAGGAAAGGAAGAACATCATGCGAAGGTTTTTTGCACTTGGTTTGTTAGAGGCCCTTTTATCTAGGGCCTCTTATGCTGCGGCGCTAAGCGGCGTAGTGTTTACGGTTTTGGGTCTTTTCTGTGCGACGGCCATGGCGGGTCCCAAGCTCAAGGTAGGGGATAAGGCACCGGATTTTTCGTTGCGAGATCGCAGCGGGGCGCTTCATCGTTTGAGTGACATGGCTTTCGAGGGCAAGGAGAGCAACTGGCGCAAGAAGAGCATGTTGCTCATCGATTTCTTTCGTACCGATTGCAAGCCCTGCATGAAAGAATTGCCCGAAATTATTGCTTTTCACAACAAGTACAAGGGGCAGGTCAAGGTGTTGATGATCGCACTCTTGGAAGAAGAGAACGGTCGGGCCAAGCTCAATAGCTGGCTCAAGGCCAACAAGTTGCCCTTCCCCGTGTTGGTGGATGCCTACGAGACGGCGGCCAAGAAGTATATTGTTGAAGGCGACACCCTCTCTTTGCCGTCCATCTTTTTCATCGCTGAGAATGGCACCATCCGCAAGCGGCTGGTGGGTTTGAAAAAGGATCTGATGAGCGAGTTGGCGGATGTGTTGCCTGCCACCGAGCCTGCCATTTTGCCCGCGGCAAAGGTCGTCGCCCCGCCTGCCGGAACCACCAAGTAGGTACACCCTGCTTCTTTTCGCCAGTTGGTTTTTTAGGGCCTTGCCCCTGTCGGTCGCCCTGGCACTGGGCAGAGCCCTGGCTTGGATCTGGTACCATCTGATTCCCATCCGACGAAGGGTGGCACGAGAGAACCTGGCCCGGGCCATGCCCGAATTGAGCGCCGAACAACAGCGTCAGGTCATTCGGGGCATGTTTCGCCACCTGGCCATGGGGGGCGTGGAAATGTTGCGCCTGCCTGGTTTAACCCAGGAGCTTGCTGAGAATCTGGTCGAGCATGAGGGGCTGGAGATTTTCGAGGAGGCAAGGGCTTTAGGCCGGGGCGTCATCGTGGTTACGGGACACTTCGGCAATTTCGATTTGATAGCCTGCGCCGAGGCGTTACGCGGAATTCCCCTGCACGCCTTGACGCGGGAGAGCTCGGCCAAGGGCGTGAATCGATTTTGGATGAAGGTGCGTGCTCGCTGTGGCTTGCATTTGCTGGGCGTCAAAACCAGCCCCATCAAGCTGGGGCGGATTCTGAAAAAGGGCGGCGTGTTGGTCCTCATGGTGGATCAGCACATGCCGGAGGGACGCGGAATCCCCGTACCGTTTTTTGGCAGGGACGCATCGACCACCCACGCTCCGGCGGTCCTGGCTTTGGCAACCGGTGCCGTTTTGTTGCCGGTTAGCTCGGAGCGCCTTGCCGCCGGACGCCACCGGGTGAAAGTCGATCCGCCCATAGAACTCCGGCGGGAGGCCTCGCGCCAAGCAGAGATCGAGCGCATTACCTTGGCGATCAATCGCTGGTTGGAAGCGCGGATTCGGGCAAGGCCGGACCATTGGCTTTGGGTGCATCGGCGATGGAAGCTGTCTGAGAAGGCTGGGTTCACCCCACGGGAGAGCCTGTGAAATGGCGCGCAAGATTTTTTTCATTTTGACTCTATGGCGCTTCGCTGGATCTGGGCGGAATTGGCGAATCCAGCGTTGGTCCTTGCTTGCTCAGGCCATGACGACTACAGTCTCATCATCATGCGCTTTTATGGAGGACCCATGACAAGGCGGCATACCCTCATCGTTACGTTGTTCCTGTTGCTTTCTTTCGCCATTTTCCCATACCCGGCCATGGCACAGAATGACAAGATCCCGGTCGTGATCATGGACTTCGCCTCCAAGGGGGGCGTGAGTCAGGATCAAATGGACGCCTTGGGGGACCTGCTGTCGACCCAGATCAGCTCCATGGGTCCATTCAAGGTCATCAGCAAGAACGACATCAAGGCCGCCCTGCAGTTGGAAAACCAGCGCGCGCTTTTGGGCTGCGACGACGTATCGTGTGTGGCCGAGTTGGGCGGGGCATTAGGTGCCCGCTGGGTGGTGGTGGGCAACGCCAGCCGCTTCGGCCAGAGCTACCTGATGAACCTCAAAATCCTGGACGCCGAGCAGATAAAGGTAACCGCCGCCGTGGCCCGCAAGGTCAAGGGCGACCAGTCGGACCTGATCGACATCCTCGGAGAGGCGGTCCACGATCTGTTCACCAAGGCCGCGCCGGCCACAGGACACAAGCCCGCCGAGTGGAAATCCAGGCCCATGCACCCTTACGCCCTCTGGGGCCATGTGACCCTGTGGACAGGAGTGGGCTGCCTGGCCATCGGCGGGATAGGTGCCGGCCTGAGCGTCAAGTATGGCCAGGACTACGAGGGCGGCGACTTGGACGCCGAGAGCAAAAGCAAGACGATGGCGGGCGTCATGTGGGCAGGCTTCGGCCTGGGCATGGCCCTGGTGACCACCGGGCTGGTGCTCTGGGCCATGGAGCCGGAAGATTCAAGCCTGATGATGGGCGCGGCCCCAACGCCCGAAGGCGGCTTCGTCTTCGGGTTCAGCGGGAGGTGGTGAGATGAGGCGAGGACTATCAGCGCTGGGCCTTGTGTTCGGCCTCTTGTTTTTTTTAAGCTGTGATGTCTTCCTGCTCGAAAAAGGCGACCTGGGACAGCCTTGCCTGGGCGACTCCACGACGGACTTGATCTGCAAGCCGGGCTTGTTCTGCGACAGGTCGTCTTCTTCGACGATATGCGTGCTCGGCGAGGAATGCCTGCCCGGCACCTGCTCGGGTCACGGCGACTGCGACGACTCCAGCGGCCGGCCCGTGTGTAGTTGCCACGAGGGCTACGAAGGCGACTTTTGCGACTCCTGCGACGCCACCCACGAAGACTGCGACAGCAACGGCAGCTGTGAATGCGACACCAGCGGCACCAGCATTTGCTACCTCGCTGACTGCTGCACCCCCGACTGCACCGGCAAGGAGTGTGGTTCTGATGGCTGCGGTGGGATCTGCGAGCCGGGTTGCGACGTAGACGAGGCTTGCCACGAGACGACCTGGCGGTGCGTGAACGTAGGCGTGTTCGTGACCCTGGAGGCTGGTACCTTTGAGATGGGCTCGCCGGAAGGCGAGGCCGGAAGGCAGACTGACGAGGCTCAGTACACGGTCACCCTTTCCCGAGGTTTCAGGATGCTGTCCACCGAGGTGACCCAGGGGCGCTTCGAGGCCCTGATGGAGTACAATCCCTCCGACCACACGGGCTGCGGGACAGACTGCCCGGTCGAGAACGTGAACTGGTACGAGGCCGCGGCTTATTGCAACGCGCTTTCCGCGACCGTCGAATCTGAGGAATGTTACACCTGCACGGGCGAGCACGTGGATGTGATTTGCGAGCCAAACGCCGTCTACGCCACGCCTTATGATTGTCCTGGATACAGGCTGCCGACCGAGGCCGAGTGGGAGTACGCGGCTCGGGCCGGTACGGTGACGGCGACCTACAACGGCGACCTGGATAGCGAGTATCTTGATTGCGGGCAACCCAACGATGTGCTGGACCCGATAGCCTGGTTTTGCGGCAATAGTGGCGATACGACCCATACGGTCGGCACGAGGGAGCCGAATGACTGGGACTTATACGACATGCTGGGCAACGTGTGGGAGTGGTGCCACGACGGGCACGAGGATTATCCCACTGGTTCTGTCATCGATCCCTGGGGCGCCACGCCGGGCTCCGATCGTGTTTTACGCGGTGGTTCCTGGGGCTACGGCGCCTGGCACGCCCGGGCTGCCCGCCGGTACCACTTCTCCCCGGTCTACCGCAGCTACGGCAGCGGCTTCCGCCCCGTGAGGTCTAGCCCTTGATTCTTTTACCCTTTTTTACTTTTCGGTTTTGACGGTGGGTTTGCTAATCGAGCAATGGCTGAGAAACAGGGAATTAGATATGCCGCGCGTCCAAGGCGCGCAGTGTTATGGCTCCAGTTCAAGGGCTGTGGCCAGGGCCTGGTTTAGTTGGCGCAGCTTGTCGTGGGGGAGGGAGCCGATAAAGTTCGTGAGCATCGATTTGGGTAGGCTGACGAGTTCGTCGCAATGGATGCAGCTTTCGTGTTTCAGGCCTTGTTCGGGCCCTATGGCGACCTGGGTTGAGAGCTCGTTGTGTACTGAGAAGATGGGCGCGCAGACGGCGGTGGAAAAGCGGGAGTCCAGAAGCACTTGACGAGAGACTACCACGAAGACCCTGGATTTCTTGGGATCGCGCGAGGAGGGCTTTCGAACTCGATACAGATCCCCGACCGGCTCTCGCGGTACCCTTGTTATTTATACAGAATCTACTCGAGATTTCGTTTAACCGTCGTGGTTTTGCCGGGCAGGATGGTTACGCGGATGGTCTTTTTGAGCTTGCGGGCCTTGTTGATGGCTGTGAGGGTGTGGGTGCCCGCTGGTAATTCCACCCCCAGCAAGGGGGTAATGCCGAGTTTCTTTTTGCCCAGGTAAATTTCGCTCCAGGGCTTGGTTTTGATGCGCAGTTTGCCCATCTTGCGGGCTTTCGGGCGGGGAGGCTTTCGTGTCAGCTTTCGAGGGGAGAAAGCCAGGGCCACCTTCTCGCCGGCCGCGGCTTTAGCTCGCTTGACCTCTTTGCGATGGCCAGCGCAACGCACGGTCACCTTGTGGCTTTTGTCGGCCGGAAGCTTGAGCTCTTTGATGGGCGTGGTGCCCGAGAGGGCTTTGCCGTCCACTGTTACCTTGCAACCGGCAGGCTTGGAGCTGACCTTGAAGATAGCAAATTCGGGCTTGGGCGGCTCGGGCTTGGGTGGTTCGGGCTTGGGCGGCTCGGGCTTGGGTGGTTCGGGCTTGGGTGGTTCAGGCTTGGGTGGTTCAGGCTTGGGCGCTTCGGCCACCAGAACGGCGTCGGCATGAATCGAGGTGCCCGCGTCCGTCGAAAGCAGGGGTGTTGGTTTGCTTGGGTCAGGGTTTGAGCTTTCTAAGCCCATCGACCAGAAGAGATAGCCGGCCACCACGAGGCAAATCAAGATGAAGGGCACACCAAGCCAAAGCGCCATGGATGTTTTTTTGTTCGCCTGGGAGCCGAGGGCTTGTTCTTTGTCGGCTGGGGCTTCATCTTCGAATTCAGCTGGATCCCGGAGGATGGTGGCGCTGCCCAGGTCCACGTTGGGGGCTTCGGCTACCGGCATGTCTTCTACAGTTTGGGCTGGCGAGGCCTTGGGCTGTTCTGCGCGTACCCCTGTGGCCGCGTGGTGTAAATCGCTTTTTTGCAGCTCTCCTGACAAGGAGGCTCGCGAAGCCGAGGGCACGGACTCGCTGGTCTCCGGCTTGAGCACGCCCAGGCTCACGCCGTCGGCACCACTGCTCTTGATCTCTTCTAGGAGTTTCTGTTTTGTCCGCGCTCGATCGGCAAAGACGGCCTTCATGAAGGCCGCGATTTCATGGGTGCCCGCGACCTTGTTGTTTTTTCGGAGCCACTCTCTTAGTGCTTGGCTCATGTCGCCGGCGGTTTGGAATCGGTTGCCTGCGTTTTTTTCCAGGGCCTTCATGGCGATGGCCGCAAGGTCTTTGGGGATGTCGGGTTTTACGTCGAGTACGTGGGGAATTTCGTCGACAATGATGGCCGTGATGATGGCTGGTTCGCTCTCGCGTTTGAAGAGGCGTTTGCGGGTCAAAAGCTCCCAAAAGACCACGCCCAGGCAAAAAATGTCACTGCGGCCGTCCACCGGCTTGCCGCGGCATTGCTCGGGGCTCATGTAGGTCAGCTTGCCTTTGAGCGTGCCGATGCGGGTTTGGTGCATCTGGCTGGCCGCCTTGGCGATACCGAAGTCCACCAGTTTTACGACACCATTGAACATGGCAATGACGTTGTGGGGGCTGACGTCTCGATGCACGATGTTTTGCGGTTGCCCAGTTTCGTCGAGGAAATGATGGGCAAAGTGCAGTCCGTCGCAAACCTGGGCGATGATGCCCGCCGACAAGGCGGGCGTGAGTATCTGCTTGGCTTCGTAACTCGCCTTGACCAAAAAGCCCAAACTTTCGCCTTCTAAGTACTCCATGGCGATGAAGTAATCGTCGTCCGCCTTGCCCAGATCATAAATCTGCACCACGTTGGGGTGGTTGAGCTGGGCGGCGATGCGGGCCTCGTCGAAGAACATCTCGACAAAACGTTCGTCCCGGGCCAAGTGGGGCAGGATCTTTTTGACCACCACCAGTTTTTGAAAACCGCCGATGCCGGTTTGTCGCGCCAGATAGATTTCGGCCATGCCGCCCGTGGCCAAAAGGGCGAGCAACTGGTAGCGCCCGAGCATTTGGGGATTTTGTTCACTCATCTTGGGCGAGCATAGACTCAAGTGCGCTTGATCTCAAGCTTTCGTTCCCTTCTCTGGTTGTCGCCTTCAAGGCCCTGTGTTAGAGTATTTGTTGCTGCTAGGCTGTCTTTTGGGGCTGTAGTTGGGAGGTTTTTATGAAGCGGGTCTGGGCGTTTATTGGATTGCTGACTCTTGCAGCTTGTGGGGCTGGCGCTAGTTTTTCCATCGACGTAATTTTTCCGGATACGGAAAGTCGCGAGCTGACAGAGCGCCTGCTGATCCAAGCCCTGAATCCGGGGGAGGGGGCGTCTTGTCCCGCTCTGCTGGACGGAAGTGCCGAACCTGGCCAGGACGATTACATTGTCGAGCAGGAACTGAGCCTGGATATGGACAACATGGCCGGCGCAGGTCCTTTGGAGCAGGTGGGGCCTGGCGAGCGTCTGTTTTTTGTGCGCGCCTACGACACCGACGATGTGGTCATCTTGCACGGCTGCCAGGTTGTGCAAGCAGGCGGGGGTGGTCCTCAGTCGGTCAGCATCACCCTGGAGGCGGCTTGTCGTCCATCCAACGGCGGGGTTGAGACCTGCGACGGCGAGGACAACGATTGCAACGGACTGCCGGACGATGGAGACCCGGTCTTTCTTTGCCCCGTCGTGCCCCAGGCTGTGGCCTCGGCTTGTGAGCAGGGGGTCTGTGACTATACCTGCCAGTCACCTTGGCTAAACGCCAACGCCAGTTGGGCAGACGGCTGTGAATGTCGTGTCACAAGGGATGGAGAAGAACTCTGCGACGGCCTGGACAATAACTGCGACGGGCAGGTGGACGAAAATTGCACAGCCTGCGGCTCGGATGACGATTGCCTGGATGAAGCCAGTTGCCTGGAGGGAAGCTGCGTAGACGGGCAGTGTGAGGTGGAGACGAGCCCCGACGACAAGCTTTGCGATGACGGAAATTTTTGCACGGACGGCACGACTTGCCAGGAGGGATTCTGCGTTGGCCATGCAGTGGATTGCGATGACGCTGACCCCTGTACGGATGATGAATGCGAGCCCGAGACGGGCTGCGTCCATCCCTTCAACTCCGCTGACTGCGACGACGGAGATGTCTGCACCGAATCGGATGTCTGCAACGGCCTGGGGCAATGTCGCGGTACGCCGGTGGTTTGCAATGAGCCGCCGGCCTCCACCTGCCAGGATGATACCCATGCGCAACAGTACGTGCCCTTTGGTACTTGCCGGGCCGACACGGGCTGTTATTACGAGCCCTTTGTGGTCGAATGCGAAGAGGGTTGCGTGGATGGCGGTTGTCGTTCCACGCAATGTCAGGATCAGCCCATGGGCACGCCCTGCGACGATGAGAACGCCTGTACGGAAGACGACGCCTGCGATCTGAGTGAAGTGTGCAGGGGCAGCCTCGTCAACTGCGATGATGGAAACGTATGTACCACCGATTCTTGTGACATGGAGACGGGTTGCGCTAGAGAGAACAACGCGGCGGCCTGTGACGACGACGATCCTTGCACGGTGGGGGATGTCTGCATCGATGGGGAATGTGTCGCCAGCGAAAAGGACTGCGGCGATGATTTGCTGTGTACGGACGATGCCTGCTTGGCTGACGGGTCCTGTGAAAACGCGATACAGGCCGGTTTTTGTGTCATCAACAACGCCTGTGTGCCCGATGGCCAAATCAATGCAGTCGATCCTTGTTGGGCTTGTAATTCAGAAGTGAACCCGGAAGGCTGGGCCGTGCGCGAGGGTGAATCTTGCGGAGATGGCGTGTTTTGTAATGGCGATGAAGCCTGCGACGCTGGCGGCTTTTGTGTCAGCTCCGGCACCCCTTGTACTGTCCAATGCAGGATGAATTGCAACGAGGTGGATGGTTGCGCCCCGGATCCGGTGGGCGTCGTATGCGATGACGAGATTCCTTGTACCGGGGAAGATGCCTGCGATGGACTGGGGAATTGTCTGGGGGCCACCTTCGATGACGAACTCTGCGAGGCGGGTGAAATCTGCATGCCGAGTTGCGACGCGGACGGCGACGGCTGCACGGCCGTGCCCATGCTTGCCATCGATTGCCCCACGGGCGTACCTGTGTTTTCGATAGCCGATTGTTTAATCACCATCTCCGGTGCCGAGACCGGAGCCGATTGCCTCTCCTGTCAGGCCTACGTCGAGCCCAAGCGATTGGCCACCACTGATTTCGAAAATGATCTGGTTCCGGACACCTGCGATTTGGACGGCTGGATGCTGAGTCCTTTTCCCTGTCAGTACGTTGCGTCACTTTGGGACGAACTCCAATGCCTCATGCAGCCAGATGGTGAGCCATGTTGTGATGAGTTTGTTTGCCCCACCATGAGCGGGTCGCTACAGGGGCAAATTGCCTTGGAAGTGAACCCTGGCATCTGCGGCGGCTTCATGATGTCACCGCAGATTCGACTGGAGCGCTCTTTTCAGTTGCAGGGCTATGATGAGGCGCTTTTGTGTTGGGACATGGCTCGGGACGGCGGTGACCCGTATGCCCCCTTCCAGATCGAATTGGCCGACTCGCCGGGTTCCTCAGGCTATCTGCTTGACTGTTATGAGGCCGGTATGTTTCCGGATGAAGAATGGTTTCGCGAATGCCGGCAGTTGCCTCCTCATGTCTTCGGTTTTGCTGAGACCTGGCTAACCTTCTGGTTGGGGGTCAACCAGAACGACAACGGCGTCTGGTTCTTGGACAACATAACCCTGGATGCGGGGTGGTATGATTGTCCAGCAGGCAGCGACTCTGTGTTTTATGAAGATTTCCAGGGCTGTCCTCTGATTTTGGACGTTCCCTGGAATGGTTGGACATTCACCAATAGCCCCCGATGTCGCTCCCAGCCATGTGCTCAGTATATGGTGGGAGAGCGAAATACGCTCATCAGCTTGGAGCGCGTGGAAAGCACCGTCGGTCTTGGAGCCGGTCTGGAGCTTTGCTTTTTGCGCTACTCAAAGACCAATGCGATGGGGTCGATTTTGGTCGAGGTGGACACCAGCGGGGACGGGCAGGTCTGGCAACCCGCGGGTGGTGAGACGATTGACTATCCCGCAACGGAATGTCGAGAAATCTGTGTGGATCTGTCTGCCATTCCGGGTGTTGCGGACAATGAGGCCTTGGGCCTGCGCATCACCATCGATTCAATAGATGAAATGATCTATGTCTCTGAAATTGAACTCAAGGGCATGCCGCGTTGCGACGCGGTCGATATTGGATTCGTTGAAGTAGGGACCATGGTACAGGAAGCCGGCGAATCTTATTTCTTGCCGGTGACCAGCCTGCGGGGCAGCAGCTTGGACGTGATGCTGCAATGCGAGTGGGCCGATCGGCCGGAAACCCAAGTGCAAGACTTGATCGGTTTTGAGCTTTAGGTTTTGTGGAAGAAAAGGAGTTGGATCGTGCGACGTTTGATTTCTATGTTGATTTGTCTGTCCATGATGGCTTCGGGGTTGGCCTGGGGCCAGGACCTGGAGAAGATCGAGACTCTGTACGACGACATGGACTTCGAAGAGGCCCGCAAAGCCGTGGATACCCTGCTCAAGCGAGATGATCTGCAACCCGAGCAGGTGGTTCGCGCGATGCGCATCAAGGGCCTGAGCCTGTCGGCGGACGGCATGAACGAGGAGTCCATCGAGACATTCAATCGACTCTTGGCGATTCAGCCCGACTTCAAGTTGTCGGCGGATATCTCGCCTAAGTTGGCTGCGCCCTTCTATCAGGCCCTGGCCATGGCCCAGAGCTTTGGGCCCATCTCCATCGAACACGCAAGCCCGGAGAGAGTCGCAAAACTCGACGGCCTGGAGTTGTCCGTGGAACTCAAAGATCCCCATGGCATGATCGCAGGCCTGCGATTGGTTTATCGGGTGGGCACGAGCGCCTGGATCAAAACCGCGCCGGTCACCGTGGCCGGTCCGGGTCCGGCCAAACTGAAATTGCCGGGCTCTTTGGGCAAGGACGTACTGTCCTACTATTTTGAAGCCATCAGTCCCTCCGGCAGTGTTTTGCACCGCAGCCCCGGTCCGGATGCGCCGCTCTCCATCAAGCCCGGGGACGCGAGCATCGCCTTGGTCGATGCGGACGGAAAGACCGAGGGTAGCGGTGCCGTGGATTTCGGTGGTTCAGGAGACGGCTTGCGCGATGACGGCGACCAGGACAAGGGGGCCATCTGGTACGAAACCTGGTGGTTCTGGACGGCCGTCGGCGTGGTGGTGGTCGGCGCCGGAGTAGGCGTGGGCGTGGGCGTGGGCACAAGCGGTGGTGACCCCACTGGCCCCCAAGATTACTCTATCAACATTCGTTGAGGTGCTCATGTCCAGAGTTGGCTGGCTGATACTCTTGTTCCTCTTGGCTTGTGGAGGAGCGGTCCATTTTGAGTTGAACATCGTTTTTCCCGATGACGGTTCAGACGCCAAGTCCTACACGGAGTCCATTGTTGTGATGGCCATCGAACCGGCCGATGCCTCGACTTGCGGGGCTTTGCTGGACGGAACCGCCCTGCCGGACAATGCAGGTTACATCGTTGAATCCCGGCAAGAAGTTGATCCCGATGCGCTTGACCTCGTTTTGACTCAGGTGGGTCCGGGGAGGCGTTTGTTTTTTGTGCAGGCCTTGGGGGTATCCGGGGCCGTGATTTTGCACGGCTGCGCCGATTTGGACGCCGGCGGGGGCGGTGCTGAAGTGGTGACCGTTGAGTTGGAATATATTTGATTTGACCGGTTTCTAAGGTGACTTTTTTGAACAATCTCGATCTCATTCGGGCCTTTGACGGGCTTCCATTGGTCGTGCTCGGCGACCTGGTGGCCGACGAGTACATCCATGGCATCACCAGCCGGATTTCTCGGGAGGCTCCTGTACTCATCGTGGCCGAACGATGGCGCGAAGTGAGATGTGGTGCCGCCGCCAACGTGGTGGCCAATTTGAGGGCTTTGGGGGCACGTCCGCGACCGGTGGGTCTGGTGGGCGATGACGAGTCGGGGCGGGCTCTGCAGAAGGCCTTCGTTGACCAGGGCATCGACTGCGATGGGGTGATGGTCGAAGCCGGTCGGTTCACCACGACCAAGACACGGGTTTTGGCTGGCGGGCGTCACACGGTACGGCAGCAGATGCTGCGCATCGATAGACTTAATTCTTTGCCCATTGCTGGATCGGATCAAGAGTTGCTTCTGGGGCGTTTGGCCAAAGCCCTGGAAGGAGCCTCGGCTTTGGTGGTGAGCGACTACGATGAAGGCGTGCTGGACGGGCCTGTGCTTGAGCGGGTCTTCGAGTTGGCCCATGAGGCAGCCTTGCCCATCTTCGTGGATTCAAGATTTCGCATCGAGACCTACCGAGGGGTTTCCACCTTGACGCCCAACGAACCGGAGCTTGAGCGGGCCTGGGGACAAGAGATTCGCTCTAAGTCGGATTTGGAGAAAGCGGGGCGGTGGTTACTCGAAAACAGTGATGTCGGCTCGGTGCTGCTCAAGCGAGGCCGGCGGGGCATGTGCCTGTTTGAAAGAGAATTGCCCACCGTGGCCGTGCCGGCCTTTGGCTCGGAAGAAGTGGCGGACGTGACCGGGGCCGGCGATACCGTACTGGCAACCTGGTCTTTGGCCCGGGCCGCGGGTGGCAAGGCGGAGCAGGCCCTGGAGTTGGCCAACATCGCCGGCGGTCTTCAGGTTACCAAGGTGGGCACGGCGGTGGTGAAGCAGGAAGAGTTGCTAAGCGCCCACGGGGGCCAGGTTTGACCTGTCTTGCTGGAAAATATTCTGGCGACAAGTGCCTCACTTTGGATGAACTGGAGGAGTTGCGCCGACGGGAACAGAGTATTGCCTTGTGCAACGGGGCCTTCGACTTACTGCATGTGGGGCATCTGCGTTACTTGCAGGCGGCGGCGAAGCTGGCCGAGGTGCTGGTGGTGGCCGTCAACAGCGATGCCTCTGTGCGCGCCCTGAAGGGCGAGGGCAGGCCTTGGATTCCAGAAGAGGAGCGCATCGAGCTTCTGTGTGCTTTGGCCTGTGTGGACTACGTTACGCTCTTTGGTGAGCCGGATGTGCGGCGGGTGATTTCTTTGCTAAAACCGGATGTGCACGTCAAGGGGACTGACTATACCCCGGAGAACGTGCCTGAGCGGGATGCAGTGGAGGCCTATGGAGGTCATGTGGCTGTTGCCGGTGACCCCAAGGATCACTCTACCACGCAGCTCATTGAGCGGCTTCGCAAAGCTGGTTTGGCTTGAGTCGCACTCATTCCATTTTGCACTGTCTGGCCTATCCGCTGTGGACAGGTCCTGCCGAGCCGGTTATGCGTTTGGCCAGGGCCCAACTTGATGCCGGGCACGAAGTCGCTCTGGCGCTGGATCGCCTGCGGGACGGTGATCTGGTGGGAAAGGCCGCCGAATGGGGCGTGCCGCTTTTTGACGGTCTCAGCCTGTCCGTCAAAGCCGGTCCCATTTTGAACATGCGTGACATCCTGGCTTTCAAGCGCCTGTTTGCCGACGGCCGTTTTGAATTCATCCACTGTCATCGCTCTCATGATCACACCCTGGCGGCCTTGGCGAGACCGAAGCGCAGTCGTACACGCTTGCTCAGGACTTTGCATACCGAAGAGGCGGCATCCCCGTCACGGCGTTGGCAGCTTCGTCGGGCTGATGGATTGATCTGCACCTTTGAGGCCATGCGGGATGATTTGCGCGGTCGGGGATTGATGGCACCAGATCGCATCGTGGCCATCGAAGGAGCCGTGGACTCAGGGATCTTCAGTGCGGGAAGAGTTGGGCTTGGACGAAGACACAGTCCTGGTGGGCATGGTGGCTCGCATGAAGGAGGGACGAGGGCACCGGTCGCTGCTCAATGCATGGAAGCAGGTGGAAGCCAAGCTGCCAGGGGTTCACCTTTTGTTGGCGGGTCGAGGAGAGCTGGAAGAATCTCTCAGGCGTGAGGTGGAGGGTCAAAGCTGGGCTCCAAGGCTCCATTTCGTTGGTTATCGAAACGATTTGCCGACTTTTTATCCTGAACTGCAGCTCAAGGTGATCTTGGCGCCCGGCAACGACGGGACTTGTCGTGCGGCCCTGGAGGCCATGGCATGCAGTGTGCCGGTGCTTGCAGCCCCCCGAGGAGCGCTGGCCGAGATCGTGGAAGACGGCATCACCGGCAAGTTGGTGACTGAAGGGGACCTAAGCCAGACCTTGTGGGACTTGTTGCAGCAGCCGGAAGATCTATTGGAAATGGGCCGACGTGCGAGGCAGGTTGCCGTCCATCGTTTCACTTTGTCCAGGCAACTTGAAAGAATTCATGGGCTTATGACCAAGTTGCTGGAGCCTTGATGTCGGTCACTTGTCGCTTGCCAGCCAATCACTCCAGTTCTATACTTTCGACTTGGGCAGCGCAGATAATAACCACCCAGGAGCCAGATTGACCCAAGCCGCGAGCACAGTTGAATTGCAAGCACCACGACGCATGGTCATTGTGCAAACGGCCTTCGTGGGCGACGTGGTCTTCTCTTCGCCATTGGTGCACGCGGTGAAGCAAGCTCAACCCGACTGCCACGTGGCCATGATGGTCCAGCCGGACAAAGCGGAGGTGGCGGCCTGCATTCCTGGGGTCGATGAAGTCTTGCCTTTTGATAAGCGGCACCGGGACTCGGGACCTTTGGGCCTGCTTCGGGCTGCCAAGCGTCTCAGGCAGGGGCGATTTGATTTGCTGATCTCACCGCACCGTTCGGCAAGAACGGCGCTTTTGGCCAGACTGTCAGGCATTCCCACCCGCATCGGCTATGCTGGGGGGATGAGCGCTCTGGGCTTCACCCATCGAATCGAGCTTCGGGCGAACGAGCCATGCCGGATTCGACAGGATTTGTACCTGCTTGAGCCGGTCGGGATGCTCTCGGAGTCATACAGGCTGAGGCTCAAGGCACCGGCAGAGGGGCGCGCCTACCGGGATGCCTTTTTCAACAGCAATGCCTTGTCGGAGGACGCCCGTCTGGTGGGGTTGTGCATTGGTTCAGTTTGGCCCACCAAGCGCTGGCCGGCTGTGTACTTCGCAAGCTTGGCAGAGTTTCTCAGAGCGAGGAACTATACGCCCGTGTTGATGGGTGGACCGAAAGAGAGAAGCATTGCAAGGGAGATCGAGGGGGTCTTGGGGCAGACTCTGCTTTCTTGTGTGGGCAACAGGCTGAGCGAGACCGCGGCCTTGCTGGAGCATTGCGATATGGTCGTGGGTGGAGACTCAGGGCTTACCCACATGGCTCGAGCATTGGGGGTGCCGACCGTGATCATTTTTGGGCCAACCGACCCCAAGGTGCATTGTTTTTCTGAGCACACCCAGGTGCTGATCGCCAACGTCAGGTGCCGACCATGCAGCCACCATGGTCAGAATCGATGCCCTGAGCGCCACCACGACTGCATGCGCCTCGTGAGCCCCGAGCAGGTGATCGCAGCCTTGCGCCGGATCGCCGATATACAGACGCCCGTGCCGGCTCGCATCGAAGAGCGTCAGGAATCCCTGCTAGGGCAGGCTCCCGCGACCGTGGTCTGAAGGAATTATCATGGCTGGCCAGCGCGTGATCCATGGCTTGGCGAAAATATTGTTTTCCAGGCGGACCGCCAAAGCTCCGGTCGGCGATCCGAAAAAGATTTTGCTGCTTCGGGTGGATGAGCGGGTTGGCAATCTGCTGGGCATGCAGCCTTTGATTGACGCCATCCGGATTCGATGGCCCGGGGTGGAGCTGGGCTTGATGGCCAGTACGCGCATGGAGTTGCTGGCTCGGAGTTTGGACGGGCTGGATCATTTACACCTACTGGACAAGCGCTGGTTTTTGAGCAAGCCCCATCGCTGGCGGCGGGCCATTCGACAGGTGCGCTCGGCGGGCTATCAGGTTGCGGTCGACGCCAGCGCTTGGCATGCTTTTTCTTTCACTCACGCGGCGCTGACATATTACTCTGGGGCGCCGATGCGGATCGGTTACCAGCGAGTGGGATGGGATGGTTTCCATAGTCACTTGGTCTTGCCAGGCCCGGAAGAAGAGCATGAGCTTCGTCAGCGCATGCGCTTGCTTCAGCCGATGGATCCCGAACTTGATTTGTCACCTCCCCGGTTGCGGAGCGGCCTGGGTGAAGCGCAGGTGCAGCGGTGGCGACGATGGATTCAGTCGCACCGTTTGGATCAGACCTTGGTGGGGTTTTGGCCGGGCTCACGGAAAATGGAACGCCGATGGCCGCTGCCTTATTATATTCAATTGGGCAGACAGCTTCAGCAGCAGCTTGATGCAGAGATTGTGTTGTTGTGGGGACCTGGCGAAGAGCGCATGCGGGATGACCTTGGCATGGCCTTGCGGCAAGGAGTGGTTGAAGCGCCGGCCACCGACCTGGAAGAGCTCGCGGGTCTGATGCGCAACCTCGATCTCCTGGTGACCAACGACACCGGACCCATGCATTTATCCGTAGCGGTCGGCACACCCACCTTGAGCATTTTTGCCTCGGGCGTGGCGAGTCGCTGGGGGCATGCTTATCAGGACGTTTGCAATTTGGCTTTGCCGGGCGAGGACCCGACCGAGGTGGCAATGGCCGTGAATGCTGCAAAGTCGTTGTTGGGGTAGGATTATCTAATGGAGCATCTAGTAGAGAGATTCTAATCATCACAGGAGGAGAAATCGTGAAGAGCATGACTGGATATGGAAGGGCGGAGGGAGAGATTGGCGGTTGCGCGGTGACGGTTGAGTTTCGTTCGGTCAACCATCGATTCAAGGATGTAAGAATGTCCTTGCCTCGCGAATGGCTCGCACTGGAAGTGGATGTAGAGCGGGCCATCCGCAACCGAGTCGGGCGCGGCAGGGTGGAATGCCATGTGCGCTTGGGCGCGGGATCAGTCGCCTTGGGTCAGCCTGTGCTTAACGAGGAATTGGCGAAAAATTATCACAACCTGTATCGAGATCTGTCTCGTATCCTGGGGCTGGATGATGAACCTTCGCTTTCCGCATTGCTTCGTGCCGAAGGTGTGATCACATGGCAAGAGGCTGGCGTGGATGTGGACGCAGCGCGTGGCCCGCTGTTGGCGCTGGCCGGTAAAGCGCTGGATGGATTGGCGGCCTTTCGCGATGATGAGGGACAACGGCTGGCCGAAGAACTAAAAGACTTGTTGTCCGAAGTGGATCGACTGCGGGCTGAAATCGAACAGCGCTTGCCGGAAGAGCAAGAGGCATTGAACGCACGGACCGCCGAGCGAATTCAGGCGATGGTCGGACAAGTAGATTTGGAGCAAGAGCGGTTATTGCAAGAGATCGCCATCTTGTCTGAGCGCTGTGATGTGACCGAAGAGGTGACGCGCCTTGCCGGGCATTCGGAACGTTTCTCTACCTTGCTTGCGCAAGATGGACCGATTGGTCGCGAGATGGATTTTGTGCTTCAGGAGATGAACCGGGAGATCAACACTTTGAGTTCCAAGGTTCACGCGCCGGAGGTGTCGAGGCGCTCCGTGTCAATCAAGGCAGAGCTGGAGAAGATGCGCGAGCAAGCGCAGAACGTGGAGTGAATAGCGTGAACAAACGTGAATCTCGCTTGATCGTCGTCTCCGCGCCCAGCGGTGTCGGCAAATCCACGGTCTGCGGACGTTTGCGCGCTTTGCATGATGACGTGGCTGTTTCCATTTCGTACACGACCCGCGATTTGCGAGGCGGTGAGCGTGATGGTGTGCACTATCACTTCGTCGACGATGCACGCTTTGACGCCATGATTGCCTCCAATTCTTTCTTGGAGTGGGCGCCGGTGCATGCGCGGAGATACGGCACGGGTCGACAAGATTGCGAATCCCTGCTGGCCGAAGGAAAGGATGTGCTCTTCGACATTGACGTGCAAGGTGGGGCACAGATCAAAGCGCAGCGAGAGGACGCCATGCTTGTTTTTCTTGTGCCGCCCACGGTCTCTGAATGGGTGCGGCGCTTGCGCGATCGCGGCACCGATGCGGAGGATGTGATCGCTTTGCGTTTGCGAAACGCAATCGCTGAAATGGAGCAAGGCAAGACTTATGAATACCTTTTGAT
>JAFCZJ010000118.1 GCA_019314375.1 Deltaproteobacteria bacterium
TGGTCTCTCTGCTGACCGGTCGGCCCGTGGTCAGCGATCTGGCCATGACGGGAGAAATGACCCTGAGGGGCAAGGTGCTGCCGGTTGGCGGCGTCAAGGAAAAGGTTTTGGCGGCGGCCCGCAGCGGTATCTCCCGCGTACTTCTGCCCGCCCGTAACGAAAAAGACTTGATGGACATCCCCGAAGAGGTCCGTGAAAAACTGGAGATCATCTTCGTCGACAACATCGATAAGGTGCTTGAACTGGCCCTTAGAAAACCAAACAAGACCGCCAAGCCGAAAGCCAAGGCCAAACCCAAGGCAGGCGGACACGAAACCGCCCCCCCCCCAGCTACAGCTTAACTAACCCATAATCCTGTCGGCCGAGACCAATTTTCTCGCCGTGAGCGAAGATCACGCGATAATCGATATCCACGATCGCCCGCCATGGATCCGCGGGACCACCGTCGGCCACGGAGCCTGGAATGGGCTTGCCTGCCGCCACCAGGTCCGCCGAGGCCACATCCACCGCCACCGGATCGGTAGAAGCCAAAAAACCCACGTCCGCCATGAAGGGTGGGTCGTTCCAATCACAGCAATCGCAGTCGGGCGTCAGGTTGATCATGCAATTGACAAAACCCACCTTGTCCTGCTTGCCGGCCAGCGCGGCCAAAGCGCATTCCGCGGTCTTGGTCTGAATGAGATCCGGCGAAGAGGCCCAGCGGATTGGGATGGCGCCATGAGGACAGGTGGCTGTACATTCGCCGCAACCGATGCAGCGCGCCTTATCGATACGAGCCACCCGCTGCGTACTTCCTTCCTCGCCGCTCAACGCAATGCAAGCCGTCGGACAGCGCTGGATGCAGTCACCGCATCCCGTGCAGTGCTTGGCTTGGACCACGGGCCTGAGGTCCGAATGCAAAAACTGCTTGCCCGCTGGGGTGGTGCATCCCATGCCCAAATTTTTCAATGCGCCGCCGTAGGCGAAAAGCATGTGACCTTTGACGTGGGTGAAAACCAGCATGGCGTCGGCATCCAGGATGGCCGAGGCGATTTTGACCGTGCCGCCGCCGGCCAAAGGCACATCCCTGCCGTCAAAACCCTTGAGACCATCGGCCACCACCACCGGCACGCCCAAAGTGGTCAAACTGAATCCATTCATGGCAGCCGCTTGCACGTGATCGACGGCATTGCGACGCAAACCAGTGTAAAGGGTGTTCGTGTCGGTCAAAAAAGGCTTGCCACCCACAGCCCGGACCGCCTCGATCAGCGGCCGGATATAGGGCGGCGGCAGGTGCCCCACATTGCCAGGCTCCCCCCAGTGCAGCTTGATGGCCACGAGGTCCCCTCTGCTGATCTTCGAGACCAGACCCGCCTCGGCAATGAGTTCAGCCAGCTTGTCGAGACGATTTCTTTTGGCATCGGATCGGGCGTTGTGAAACCACACCTTGCTTTGGATGCTTTTCGTTTTGTCCACCTTGTCACCTCCGCTTCGAAGACCCGAATTATCCCGAAGTTCTACCTGATTGCAAAGATTGATGTGGGCTTGACAAGAAGACCGCCGTGATTACTTTATCCATGGCTTGGATGGCAAGCTTGAAAAAGACAAAAACTTATTGTTTTCCTGGAGGTTAAGTGATGAGTAAATGCATCGGGATCGACTTGGGCACCACAAACTCCGTGGTGGCCGTCATGGAAGGCGACACACCCAAAATTATCACCAACGAAGAGGGCAACCGCACCACGCCTTCGGTGGTGGCCTATCAAAAAGACGGCGAAATCTTGGTCGGCCAGGTGGCCAGACGACAGGCGGTGACCAACCCAGAGAACACCGTCTTCTCCATCAAGCGGTTCATGGGCCGAAAATTTGAGGAAGTCAGTGAAGAAATCGGCCTGGTGCCCTACAAGGTCATGAAGAGCAAAAACAACGACGTCCAGGTGGAAGTTCAGGGCAAAACCCTGAGCCCGCCGGAAATCAGCGCAAAAATCCTGCAAAAACTCAAGCGAGCCGCTGAAAACTACCTGGGCGAGGAAGTCAAAGATGCGGTCATCACCGTGCCGGCCTACTTCAACGACAGCCAGCGACAAGCCACCAAGGATGCAGGCACCATCGCCGGCCTGGAAGTCAAGCGCATCGTCAATGAACCGACAGCCGCAGCCTTGGCATATGGCCTTGAGAAGAAAACAGACCAGGTCATCGCGGTCTACGACTTCGGCGGAGGCACCTTCGACATCTCCATCTTGGAGGTAGGCGAAAATGTGGTCGAGGTCATTTCGACCAACGGAGACACCCATTTGGGTGGTGACAACATCGACCAGCGCATCATCGACTACCTTGTGGCCGAGTTCAAACGAGACCAGGGCATCGATGTTTCCAGCGACAAAATGGTCATCCAGCGCCTGAAGGAGGCCTCCGAAAAAGCCAAGATCGAGCTCAGCTCGGCCCTGGAGACCGAAATCAACCTCCCCTTCTTGACCGCCGATCAAAATGGTCCCAAGCACCTGACCATGAAGCTGACCCGGGCCAAGCTGGAATCTTTGTGCGAAGACCTGATCACGCGCAGTTTTGCCCCTTGTCAGCGAGCCTTGGACGACGCCAAACTCAAGCCGGCCGACATCGAAGAAGTGGTCATGGTGGGCGGCTCCACCCGCATCCCGAGGGTCCAAGAAGAGGTAAAGAAGTTCTTTGGAAAAGAGCCCAACCGCACGGTTAATCCTGACGAAGTTGTGGCCATCGGTGCAGCCCTGCAGGCCGGCGTGCTCACCGGAGCGGTGAAAGATCTGCTCCTTTTGGATGTCACCCCATTGAGCCTGGGCATCGAGACTTTGGGCGGCGTGATGACGCGACTCATCGATCGCAACACCACCATCCCCACCCGGAAGAGCGAAACTTTCTCCACGGCCGCCGACGGTCAAACCTCGGTGGAAGTACATGTCCTGCAGGGTGAACGGGATATGGCGGCAGACAATCGCACCCTGGGCAAGTTCATCTTGGATGGCATCCCGCCTTCGCCCCGGGGCATGCCGCAGGTCGAGGTCGCCTTCGACATCGACGCCAACGGCATCGTCAACGTCACGGCAAAAGACAACGCCACCGGCCGCGAACAGCACATCACCATCACGGCATCCTCGGGTTTGAGCAAAGACGACATCGAGAATAAGGTCAACGAAGCCGAGCACCACGAAGAGGACGACAAGAAACGCCGCCACGAGGTCGAGGTCCGCAATACGGGAGACCAGCTGATTTACCAAACCGAAAAAACATTGAAGGAGTTCAAAGAAAAACTACCGGATGATGTCGTGAGCAACATCGAAGACAAGATCAAAGATCTCAAAGAAGCCGTCGCTGCCAACGACATCGAGCGCATAGAAAAGGCCTCAGAGGAATTGATGCAGGCTTCGCAAAAGATGGGCGAAGTGCTTTATCAAGCCTCGGCGGGCGCGGGCGCAAGCCCGGACGCCGCCGGTGCCACACCGCCCCCGGACGCCGGGGCCTCAAGCTCAACCGACAGCGACGTAATAGACGCTGAGTTCAAAGAAGCAGACAAGTAGGCAGCAATTGGGGTAGGGTTAATCCATGCAATATGAAGGTGTGGCCGGCACCGCCCGAATTCTGGTGGTCGATGACGAGGATTCGATCCTTGAGGTCTTGACGGAGCTTTTAGCCAATCAATTCCAGGTATTGACCGCCAGCGATGTGTCTGGTGCCATCGAATGCCTTGATGAACTTGGGGCCGACGTGGTCCTGACGGACAAAAACCTGCCCGGCCCCTCCGGCCTCTTGCTCCTGGCCCACGTTAAAAAACACTTTGAAGACACCGAAGTGGTCATGATGACGGGCTATGCCTCCTTAGAAAGCGCCATCGAAGCCATGCGCCTGGGCGCATACGATTACTTGCTCAAACCTTTCGACGATGTGGCCCTCGTGTCCGACAAGATCCGTCGGGCGGTGGAAAAAGGTGAGCTTTCGAAAGATCGCCGGAAACTGATGGAGCAAGTCTTGGTGGCCAACGCAGAATTGCGCCTGGCCCATGAGCAGCTTCGCAAAGCCTACTTAGAAACCGTTGCGGGCATGATCAAGGCATTAGAGGCCCGAGATGCTTACACCCGCGGCCATTCGGAACGTGTCGCCTCTTATGCCGTACTCATTGCCAGCGCCATGGGCATTCAGGGAAAAGATCTAGACGAGATCAGGGAGGGCGCGATCCTGCATGATCTGGGCAAAATCGGCGTCCGCGAAGATGTGCTCAATAAAAAAGGACGCCTCACCGACGAGGAATTCGCTCACATCAAAACCCATCCTCTGATCGGCGCCGAAATCGTGGGTATGATCGAAGCCTACCGGCATCTTTTGCCCATGGTCAGACACCACCACGAACGCATTGATGGCCGGGGCTACCCGGATGGCCTGCGAGGCGACGAGATCCAGCTCAGCGCGCGCATCATCGCCGTGGCCGATTGCTTTGATGCCATGACCTCCAAACGACCCTATCGAGATCCCATGCCCATCGAAAAAGCCAAGAAAGAAATCCAAGACAGCGCCGGCACCCAACTCGATGCGCGGGTGGTGGGTGCCTTTTTGATGGCGAGCATGCAACCGGGGTTTATGGAAATAATGGATTAGTGGATTGGTGGATTATCTCCAATCCACGCGCACCAGGGTTTCTTTTCCCGCCTTAATCTTGACGACTTCGAATTTTTCCTGCCCCAGTTGAGGATTGTGCAGACGTACCTTGTGAGCGCCTTCCAGTAAGTCGATGGCGGGTATGGGGGTCTGACCTTTTTTCTTCCCGTCCACCCAGAGGTTGGCCCAGGGCATGGCCACAACCCGCAGCTTGCCCTTGCCGAAAGTAATTCGCTTGCTGGTCGTCCGGCCCGAACGCACCCGCACCCTCAACGTTTTTGCGCTACCGGGCCTTGCCACCGCTTTGACGGTATAGACGCCGGCTTTCAGCCTGTATCCGCGAACACTCCCCACGCCGATGGGAATCTTGCCCAAGAAAATTTTGGAGGCAGGTACGGTCTCGATGTTCAGGCTGCCTTTGCGCTTAACCACCCGGACCACCGGCTTCCCTTTTCCTTTGTCCGCGGAAGGCCTCTGAACACCGCCATCTTTGTTCAGCTCCGCGCCTCCTCCGTCGACCGGTGCCTTGGCCTGGCCGGCGTCAAGGCTTGCTCCTCCGTCAATGACAAAGGGCTTGTTGGACAAACCAAGTCCGTTGTTGCCGCCTTGGACCTTGTCAGAAAGCAGGCTGGAGATGACGAACCATCCCCCCAGGCCGATGAAAACCGCCAAAAGCCCAACGATGGCCCAGAGTAAACCCGAAGATCGAGGGGACTGGGGTTGGGCTTGCAGTTGCCCGGTCATGACCAGGTTTCGGGTGGGGTTGCGCGTGTGGCGACTCACCTGCGCCAGATCCAGACCCGGGGTGTAGGCGCCGGTTCGCTCGAGATCCTGCCCCTTCTCCTTTACGCCGGGCAAATCCTGCATCGCACGGTTGATTTTGGCATTGCCGGCCAGGGAGGGCTCATCGCGATCCAAAAACATCTCATCCATGTAGGCGGCCACGTGGGCCGAGGAGGCCGGCAGGTTGATGCTCAGCATGACCTCTTCGATGGCCATCTGCATGCTGCGCATGTCCGGAAAGCGTTGCTCCCGATCTTGGGCCAAAGCCCTCATCAGGATGCCTTCCACTTCCTCCGGTACACTGCCATCCAAGCGACTTGGGCTGGGCACCACGGCCTCCAACACCGCATCCAAAGTACCCAGCTCGCTGTCTCGTTTAAACAGTCTGCGGGCCGTGACCAACTCGTACATAACCACGCCCAAAGAAAACTGATCTGAACGGGGATCGAGTTCCATGCCACGCACTTGCTCCGGAGACATGTAGGCATACTTGCCCTTCAAGACACCCGAACGGGTCTTGGATGCACGTTGGGTTGCCTTGGCGATGCCGAAATCCACGATCTTTACTGTGCCGTCGAAGGTCACCAGGATGTTCTGCGGACTGATGTCTCGGTGAATGATGCCTGCGTGATGACCGCGTGGCGTCTTCACCGTATGGGCGTAATGCATGCCCTCACAGCCCTCGGCGATAACGCGAAGGATAAGGTTCAAAGGGATGAACTGTTTGCGACGCACATTGGTCAACAAGAGCTGCCTTAGGTCTCGCCCCTCGATGTATTCCATGGCGATGTAGTAGGTCGAGCCCACCCTGCCCAGATCGAAAGTCTGCGCGATGTTGGGGTGGTTCAAATCGGCGGCGATACGCCCCTCGTCCAAAAACATCTCCACCAGTTCAGGATCGTCGACGAAGCATTCCAGAATTGACTTGATGACCACACGCTTGGAAAAGCCGGAAATCCCTTTCCGTTCGGCTAGCCAGATCTCGCCCATGCCGCCCACGGCAAGTCGACGGATGAGCTTGTAATCGCCGAACTTTTTCTCTTCTTGCATTCCGTTGGCCAAGTGCAGTCCTTTCGGGTTTAAGGTAACATCGCCTTGACGTGATGACAAGAACGTGGAAGTTTCTTCCCGTGGAAATCATCAGAACCATATTGGAATCCACCCTGCCGGTCTTTGCCATCGTCGCGGTGGGCGCAATCTATGGCAGGCGCAAGGAACTGCCGGCGCGACAACTGTCCGACCTGCTGGTTTGGGTGCTCATCCCCTGCCTCGTGCTCGGTTCGGTGGGCGGCCAGTCCATCCAGATAGAGGCCCTGTGGGGCATTGGCTTGGCCGCCATGGCCGTGGTGCTCGGCTGCGGCCTGGTCACCTGGTTGGTGTTTTGGCACCGCCCTGAACGCAGGGCCCTGCTCTTACCCACCATGTTCATGAACAGCGCCAACATGGCTTTTCCCTTGGCGCTATTGGCATACGGCGAGTTGGGCTTGACGCATCAGGTGATTTTCTATGTGGCCATCAACATCCTGCATGTGACCCTGGGCGTAGCCATCGCAAGCAAAAAGCGGGGCCTTGGCGAAATCTTTCGCCTGCCCTTGATCTATACGGCGGTCATAGCACTTGCCCTGGCCGCCTCCGGCCATCCCCTGCCCGAGGCGGTGGTCAAGCCCTTGAACCTTGTGGGCCGAGCCACCATCCCGCTGATGCTGCTCTTGCTGGGGTCCCGGCTGCTCAGCACCCGCCTCAAGCAAGTGGGTTTGGCCTTGGCCGCCAGTTTCATCCGCCTTGCCATCGGCCTGGCCTTTGGGCTGGCGATGGTGGCCTTGCTCGATCTTGACTCCCATGCCCGGGCGGCCGTGCTCATTGGTTCGGCCATGCCGGCCGCCGTCCTCAACTTTGTCTTCTCGGAGAAATACGACATGGAGCCCGAGTTGGTGGCCAGCACGGTGGTCATTTCAACAGCCCTCAGCATCTTCTCCATCCCCTTCGTCTTGTGGTGGATTGGGCCTTTATGAGGAAAGCACGATGTCTGCTGATCTGATTTTTTGTGGAGGCCAAGTCGCCACCCCTAAAGGTTTTCGCCGCCTTGACGTTTCGGTACGCCGGGGGCGCATCTTGAAGGTGGCCAAGTCCTCGGCCAGCGAACGCCGTGGCGCAAAACACTTGGTCGACGCCAAAGATTGTCTTGTGCTGCCCGGTGCGGTGGATCCCCACGTCCATTTCGACCTGGGTATCGGGCCCGGCATGCGTAGTGCCGATGACAGCCGAGCGGCCTTGGCCGGCGGCGTAACCTCCGTCATCGACTACACCGGTCCCCAACCGGGCCAGAGCCCACGCCAGGCCTTCGCGGAAAGGCTTAAGCAGGCCTCCGGCTGGGCCTGTGATTTCAGTTTTCACAACGTGCTCATCGACTGGCGAGACGAATGGGCCAAGGAGCTCCACGAGCTTGCACGCGCCGGCTCACCCTCGGTCAAGCTGTTCATGATTTACAAGGACCGAGGATGGCAGGCCCACGACGGCATGATGCACGAAGTAATGACCCAGTGTCGCCGACATGATCTGGTGGTCTGCGTCCACGCGGAAAATGACGCATTGATCGATCACTTCACAGCCAAGACCCTGGCCCTCTCAGCCGACAAACGACCGGGAGCAAGCGCGCTGGCCATCTCCCGACCTCCCCTGGTGGAATGGGAAGCCGTGGGTCGCGCCATCGCCCTGGCCGAAGACACAGGAGCCCGCTTGCACCTCGTGCATTTGTCCACGGCCCGATCGGCGGAGTTGGTGGGCCAGGCCCGCAAAAAAGGCCTTCTGATCAGCGGCGAGACCTGCCCCCATTACCTGTCACTGGACCAAAAACTCTTGAGCCGCCCAGAGGGGCATCGCAACGCCTGTTGTCCCCCACTCCGAACCGCCAAAGAAAGACAAGGTCTTTTCAAAGCCCTGAAAGAAAATTGGCTGCAGGCGGTGGCCACCGATCATTGCAACTTCTCAAGCGAGCTGAAGGACAGCTGGGGAGGCGACTTCCAGCACATCCCCTACGGCCTGGCCGGAGTCGAGACCTCCCTTTCGATCACCTGGACCCTGGGCCCCGAAAAAGAAAAAATGGACCCGGCTCGCTGGGTGGAGATGCACTCGGCCGGTCCGGCCAAACTCTTCGGCATGTACCCCAAAAAAGGAGCCATCGTGGCGGGTGCCGATGCGGATTTGATCGTCTGGGATCCACAGCACACAAAGACCCTGCGCGCCGCCAGACTGGAGACCCATGGGGACCACAGCGCCTACGAGGGACGCCGGGTCAAAGGACAAGCCCGCCAGGTCTACTTGAGGGGCTCGCTCATGGCCGAAGCGGGCCGCTATGTGGGCCGGGCTGACGCAGGGCAACTGATCAAACGCAAACGCAGCTGATATTTGGACTGTTGGCACCCGCCCGGAAAAGGCCCTAAAACACAGGTCCAAACGTCTCAGCGCTGAGACGCGGTTTCGCCAGATTACTCGGATACTTACAGATCTCGCCGTTTCGTTTTGCGTACATCGCCCTACATGCCTGTTTTGAAGCGATTGCGGGGCGGGTTTCGGGATGTTATCGTCAGGCAAATGCGACGCAGAACATCATGATTAAGGGAGGTGGCCATATGCCCCCAAAGAAGCCTTATCCTGTAAAGCCGCTCAAGCCACTCAAGCCAGTCAAGCCACTCAAGCCGCTCAAGCCAGTCAAGCCAGTCAAGCCGCTCAAGCCGCTCAAGCCAATGCCCACAAAGCCGCTCACCGGGCTGGACCGGGAAACCCAAAAGATCCTGGCGCTAAAAGAAGAGATCGGCCAGCGCTTCTGGGAGCTGGGCCAATGTCTCATCCGGGTGCACGACCAGAGGCTTTACTCGCCTGGCTTCGATAGCTTCGAGCGTTACCTGGGTCGCCGCGGGGTGAATATCAGCAAGCCGACCGCCTATCGCATGATGGACGTGGCCCGCAACTTCTCACGCTTCATCGCCCGCAAGCACGGCCAGACCAAACTCTTGGCCGCCATCGATCTGACCAGGGCCACGCCGGAAGACGACCGACCTGTGGACGTGTTGGCCTATCAAATTGAAGTCCGCGAATCCGGCAAGGTCAGCCAAAAGACCTTCACAAAAGCAAGCTCCCGCGAGATCAAGCTTGCCGCCAACCGCATCAAACGCAAGTACAATCCAAAACCAAAACCCCTCAAACCCACCTGGCAATTACAAGCCCAGCGCGCCGTCCGCGCCATTGCGCCCAAGGCGAAGCTACAGATAAAGATGGGCGCGGGCCGCGATCCAGAGGTCAAGCTCACACTTTCGGGGGTCCCACAGTCGAAGCTTCGCGAAGCCTTGATCCGCCTTACGCAAGTGGTGTCAGGGGCTTGAGCTAGGAAATCGAGGCATCTAGCCTGAAGTTTCCTATAAGAACGCCGAGCGCAGGCCCTTCAATAGCGAAGGACTCTCATAGGAACTGGTACTACGAATGGGGGCACGTCAGAGGCCCAAAAGATCCACATCCTATTGACTTCTGCAAGTCTCCAGTCTAGCTTTGTCATAACCGAACGCTTCAATGATTGCGCATGGATGCCAGTTTTTTGTGCCAGATGGAATTAGATTGCCCATCCGTTCGACCGCTCGTTTTGTAAAAAGCATTTTGCCGGATTTCTTCATTTCGCTCCAAGAAACCATGTACTCGGCGTACAGGATCATGATCCCCATGAAAAATTTGGCGGAATCCGTCCCAATACAGACGTCAAATAATGGAGAGAACTTACCGTCTTTGATACACCTGTCTAAAAGAGGAGTTCCAGTTCTATCATTGCCGCATTTTTTGAGTAGTTCAGCCAAAAGCAAGGTACTTGTTGCTGAGGCCATCCCAAAAGCCTTCTCTGCCTCGCTGAATTCCTTTGACACAAAATGTCCAATCCCTTGTTCCATATAAAGTGCCGCGTCAATGAGGCCCGTTCCCCCTGCTTGCACAGCCTTTACTGGAATCCCAATATCCTTTCTTTTCGATAAGCACACCTCTGTAAGCCAATGCAAAAGCGTATCATCTTTTTCAGAGAGTCCACGGTTCTGTTTGCTGAGTTCTTGAGAATATACATCTAGAAAGCTCGAAATTATCCCTCTGAATAGCAAGCCTGATTCACGAACGCCTTTCTCAGTGCAGCGCACTAGCATATGAGTGGATTTAAGGTGGTCGACTAGTTGTAGTGATTCTTCTATTGGTAGGTTTTTTCCAAATGCCTCAAGTGCGGGCCTTGCCAAGTCATCCTCATGGCCAACCAGAACTCGCGGACAACCTGACTGGAGCAGTGCACAAAATGGATTCTGTATTGGCAGAGACGGTCTTGCCGACTGATAACGATTTTTGCAAAGATTCTTTTTATCTGGCGGCCTTATGGATTTTCCTACCCCAAAGCATGGCCAATAAGCGTCACTACCCCTGGTGCCTTTGTAAAAAATCAGATGCTTGTAGTTGTGAGCGCGTGCATTTGCAGTCCCTGTTTGCCCAAACAGCCAAATTAATGCCGAACTGACTAGGATACTGTGCAGATACATTGTGAACCTCATCTAGTGCGGATCTTCCGCAACAAAAAAGGGAAGGCATAGTCTTCAACTTTTCCGAAAATTGCTGAGAAGTTGCGAGCGCCTGCTAGGGGCTGCATGGCCAAGGCCCCTCGATGAAGAACCATTCTATATCGCACGCAGATGGAAAGAAGGCCCCCCCCTGCTCTGTAAGTGTCTGAAAAAACGTAGTCACTTCTGGCACAAATCCAACTTCGATATAGTAGTTTGTTTGGGCGATCCGCCTATATGTTACTCCAGAGCGCTTGCAGGTGAAGAAGATATCCAGACTGCAATTGACGGCAAGGGAATAATTGTACAGATCTCCGTAACCGAAAAGGTAGTGCAGAAGGGACCAATCGACTGTTCGAAAATCATTTGCAGCATTGAGTCCAGGCTCATTCCCAGCTTTGATTTCTGGCGCATGGGGAATCGTATCTTCGACAACCAGATCCCATCCATCCTTAATCATACACCTCCCTGGCATTTCAAAGATAGCCACTTGATCTAGGTCATTGACATTGGAACTGTCACTCTCCCAAGTCCAAATCAGTCCACTCGCTGTCATCAGTTTGCCATATGCCTGGAGGCAATATCCATCCTCATTTGGATCCTCCTTCATTTCGAAATTGATGGGATGGGCACAGACGGGGAAGGAGTATTCAGCCACCTCGCTGCCGTTGCTGGCGCAATTCGCAGTAATTCTCGGCCTAGAGTTTGGCATCGATTGCGGGCCTGGCGTCGTAAGGTATATTTCCTCTTCCCCGTCATCAAGAACGCCGATCGGTATGGACTGACTTGATGCATCGACTGTCACTTGTTCTGGGTGGTCCATGATCTGGATTGTCAGACCTCCTGGACAAACATCGCCAAAAGTCAGTCCTGTCAGGACTTTGATCGGTTCCTGGCCCCCTTCTTCCCTCCAGTCGCCGAGCTTTGTCGTGCTTTTCCTTGGGGGTATCCGCCGCCATGGGTGAAAGCTGACGCCCGCAAGCTTTATGCTACCCATCGCGTTGACTTCCATGCCCATCCCATTATCCTGATATCCGCGTCCATGGAAATCAACCTGTGCATGCATGAGACGCCGAAGCTCTTCATCCCGAATTTTGAACGTGGGATGGGAGTCAACCATGTGACTCCAGGGCTGTTCGAGCGGGTCGATGGAAGGATCTTCGATCTTGCCAAAGCCTAGACCCTGAAACAGGATTGGGACTTGTTCCTCTGTCTTCCATGGGTACATTGGGTCGTCGTTGATAATGATGTGGGTGTCAAGGCTAATATTCTTTGCCCAGTAGACCTGAAGGTTGAATTTCCAGTAAGGGTCGCCCTTGACGTGGTGGCCGGTGAGATAAAATGGCAGGCCTAGCAAATGCGTGGTTTTAGGCCACTTGTCGATATTGTCGTCTTCTTCTGGCCCGATGACCCCGTACCCATCGGATTTGATCACGACGCGGTTTTTGTTACGGGTGTCCATCGGATGCAGAGCATAGGATTCCTCTGTGTCAGTTTCTGAATAGATAAGCCTGAAATACGTATCCTTGCCGTCTATTTCAAGAGTGACCTCGGGGTCTTGTTCCGGGTCCAGAGGGGTGCTTCGGATGCTCAGGGTCCCTATGTTCGCGAACAAAACCCTTGGCGGCTTGGTCGGGTAGTCCTCTGGATTTTTTGTGTTTGGATCGTAGTTGGGGTCCGTCCCTGCCAAATACTCTTCATAGTCGCTCACTCCGTCCATATCCGAGTCCGAAGCCGTCGGGTCGGTGAGAGCGGCATCCCGACCATAATGCAATTCCTCGTGGTCGCTCAACCCGTCGCCATCCGTGTCGTAGCAAATGTCCCCCCATCCGTCGCTGTTTGCGTCCTCGTTCTTGGGGTCATATGTAAGTGGGCACAGGTCGCAGGCATCCGGCACACCGTCGTGGTCCATGTCTTGGTTCTCATCTTCGCCAAATGTCTCAGGGCAAAGATCGCAGTTGTTGCCCTTGCCATCGCCGTCGAAGTCGTAACGCTCTTGGCAGTGGCCGTAATCCAGCAGGCAGATGCCACCATCGCCGCAATCCGAGTCCACCTGGCAGAAATCGGTGGCCTTCAGCGGACATACATCGATTTCGTTTACGATCCCGTCGCCATCCATGTCGGGATCCACCTCGTCGCCGATGCCGTCGTGGTCTGTGTCCCATTGGGCAGGGTTGCGGATGTAAGGGATGTTGTCGCAAGCGTCCCCGACCAGATCGCTGTCCGAGTCGCGCTGCTCGGCGCAAACGCCCCCGTTGCAGACATCGCCAGCGCCAACGCAGTCGCTGTGGTCTTCGCAAGCCGGTTTCGGGTTCGGGATGCCTCTGCAATTGTCGTCGACGTTCAGGATGCCGTCGCCGTCCATGTCATCGGTACCTGCCTTTTCGCAGGCGTCACCGACGCCGTCGTCGTCTCTGTCCCGCTGATCGGGATTGACAACCGTTGGGCAATTGTCGTAGCAACTGCCGTCAAAAAAGCCGTTGCAAGCCACTGTTCCGTCGTCGGGGACACCGTCGAGATCGTCATCCAAATCGCAGAAATCGCCACGTTGGTCGCCATCCTCGTCTGCTTGATCCGGGTTTGCAAGCTCGGGACAGTTGTCGCATTCGTCACCCACGCCATCCCCGTCCAGATCCAAATGATTGCTGCAAGTTCCCCATTCTTCCTCTGGGGGTATTTTGATGCAGGTGTTGTCCGTACCGCATGAAGCAGCGGTTTTGCAGTGGGAAGCCCTGTAGTACGGGCAGAGGTCCTCATCATCGTCTATGCCGTCGCCATCGATGTCTCCGGTGCCGTCGCAGGCGTCCCCGCAGGAGTATGGCGGGGATTGCCCTTCGCAGTCGCCGTTGCTGTCGACATAGCCGCCAGTGAAATAGCAGCAAAGGTCACAAGCATCACCGAGGAGGTCATCGTCTGAATCCGCCTGCTGCGTGCAGTATCCAGCAACGCATTCATTGAATTCTCCAGGGCACTCGTTGTCGTCGATGCAACTCGATATTGGATTCCAGACCCCGATGCAGTTGTCATAGATGTCTTCCACGCCGTCGTCATCGCGGTCCGTCGCCAGGTCGTCGTAGGTGTCGCATTCGTCTCCGATGCCGTCCCCGTCCGTATCCGACTGATCGGCATTTCCTTTGTTCGGGCAGTTGTCGCACATGTCGCCCACGCCGTCTGAGTCGCGATCATACTGTCCGGATCCCGGGATGGCGGGGCAGAGGTCTATGGTGTCCTCAATCCCGTCCCCGTCCATGTCCGTGTCGCATGCGTCGCCGTAGGCATCTCGATCCAAATTCGATTGATTTGCATTGGGCTCGTCTACGCAGTTGTCGCAGGCGTCGCCAACACCGTCACCATCCGAATCGATTTGATCGTCGTTTTCCTCCATTTTACAATTATCGCTGTCGTCGGAGTAAAGGTCGTTGTCAAAATTGGGTTCGCAGGCGTCACCTATACCGTCCCCGTCTGTGTCTAGTTGACTTGGGTTGCCTACCGTCGGGCAGTTGTCGTCACAGGTGCATTGGTTGTATTCGTCAGGGTTGCAGTCAAGACCTTCTGGACCTTTGCAGACGTTTTCAAACCAGGTGCCGTCGCCATCGGAGTCGTTAGGGACCCCGTCGTAATCTCCGTCCACCTGGCAGGCTTCGCCTATGCCGTCGCGGTTATAGTCACGCTGATCTGGATTGTAGACGGTGGGGCAGTTGTCATCGTCATCAGCCACGCCATCACAATCCTGGTCGCCAGCGAAAGGGGTATAGTCACAGCCGTTGGTGTCCCCGCCGGAACCCACGCAAACACCGCAAGGGTTTCCTCCCTCACTTTTGCAAAACTGGTCATCAGGCGTGTTGCTGCATCCCGTGGATTCGTCGCAAGCGTCCAGCGTACAGGTGAATCCGTCAACGCAGTTGTCAGAGAAGATCGAACAGTTGCCTGCACCATCACAAGAATCGTCAATGGTGCAAAATAAGCTGTCATCACAAGATGTACCTGCGGGATCCCAGCAAGTGTCATCTACTTCGTTGCAAGACTGGCAGGGTTCTCCGGATGTACAAGGGTCCCCGTCTGACAGGCAATTTCCATCTCCATCGCAAAGATCCGCGCCATTGCAGAAACTCCCGTCGTCGCAGGAGACGCCTGAGATACTTCGACAAACGTCAAGGTCTTCATTGCAGGCCTGGCATGGGTCCAGGGGGCAGGGATCTCCAGTATGCTGGGTGCAGTTGCCTGCGCCATCGCAAATTTCGTCTCCATTGCAGAAAAGCAAATCGGTTTCGCATGGGCCGGTGTTGTATTCATAGGCACAACCCAGGGCCTCAAGACAAGAGTCGTCGGTGCAGAGGTTGCTGTCGTCGCAGTCAAGCGGCGCACCTGCCTGGCAAACGCCTGCCGAACAAACCTCATCGCCATTGCAAAGATCGCCATCCGGACATGGGGCGGTATTGTTGTCGTTGGCGCATCCCGTTGTGGGGCTACAGGAGTCGTCAGTGCAGAGGTTGCTGTCGTCGCAATTAAGCGGCGCACCTGATTGGCAAACGCCTGCCGAACAGACTTCATCGCCATTGCAAAGATCGCCATCCGGACATTCATCGGTATTGTTGTCGTTTACGCAGCCCGTTGTGGGGCTACAGGTGTCGTCAGTACAAAGGTTGCTGTCGTCGCAGTTGAGCGCCGTACCGGCCTGGCAAATGCCTGCCGAGCAGACTTCATCGCCATTGCAAAGATCGCCATCCGGACATTCAGCGGTGTTGTCGTCGTTCACACAGCCCGTTGTGGGGCTACAGGAGTCGTTGGTGCAAAGGTTACTGTCGTCGCAGTTGAGCGGCGTGCCTGATTGGCAGACGCCTGCCGAACAGA
>JAFCZJ010000036.1 GCA_019314375.1 Deltaproteobacteria bacterium
TTCTCCCGACTGGTCGATCATGGAGGTGAAGGTCAACGACGCGATACCCGACTGGGGGACCTCTCGCTTGGCTCGACATGGTTGTCAGATGCGTCGGGTGAGCAAGTATTGTGCGGGGGTGGCGATGTCCAAGGATATGGATGTCGTCCCCCTGGCTATGGCACCGGGCAAGGATGGCAAGGAGGACGGTCTGTATGGACGAACTACTGAAAGATCTTGAGCGTTTCGGCGATTTGTCGTCGGCTTTCACCCTGTTGGACATGACCCTGGTCTTGGGCCTCAGTTTTGTCTTGAGCTTGTTCGTGGGCTGGGTCTACCGGTACACCCACAAGGGCGTGTCGTATTCCCAAAGCTATGTACACACCCTGGTCATCATGGGCACGGTGGTCTCTTTGATCATGTTGATCATCGGTTCCAACATCGCCCGGGCCTTCGCCCTGGTGGGCGCCTTGTCCATCGTGCGCTTCAGAAACGCCATGAAAGAAACCCGGGATATCGGCTTCGTCTTCATGGCCATGGCGGTGGGCATGGCGGTGGGCACGCGGTTTTACTTGTTGGCCGTTTTCGCCACGGTTTTCATGTCGGCCATGGTGGTAGCGATGTACAAGTTCAACATGTTCGCCAAGGAAGTCAGAGAGCGCATCTTGCGCATTCGTCTGCCCGTGGATAGGGATCACGAACAAGCCTTCGAAGAGCCCTTCCGTAAGTACTTAGAAGAGCAGCGAATCATTTCCATAGAGACCGTGCGGGCCGGCGTACAACAAGAGGTGGTTTACTCGGTCGTAATGAAAAAGAACGTCAACCCCAAAGACCTCCTGGAAGGCATCCGAGCCTGCAACGACAACCAAAAAGTCACTCTGATCTTGGGCCAGCAAGAAATCGATATCTAAAATCAGAAGACCGAAAAACCGGGGAAAAACCGGGGACGGTCTTAGTTTATTAGTTATTTTGGTTGACACCGCTTGTTTGTGCATTGATTCTTGTGACTATGCCTCGACTTGCAAGACCTCATGTTACGGGTGGATTGTTCCATGTCATCTCTCGGTTTCATAATCGAGAATACTTGTTGGACAAGCCGGGCGCGAGAAGACGTTACCTGGTCGCCCTCGAAAAGGCGTCCGAGCGATACGACCCCAGAATTCTTGCCTTTTGTCTTATGTCATCACACGTTCATCTGGTGCTTCAATTGGGCAAGGACCCCCTTGGGGTATTCATGAAGTCGGTCAATACGGGCTGGGCCAATTGGCTAAACAAGAAGTTCAAGCGCATAGGAACAACGCTGGCGGATCGGCCAAATACCGTGTTTTGCGACAGTCACACCTATGCTTTGGAGTTGGTAAGATACGTCCACAATAATCCGGTGCGTGCCAAGCTGGTCACTCATGCAAGCGCCAGCCCCTGGTCAAGCCATCGTATCTACCTCGGCGAAGAGAGGCGACCTTCATGGTTAGATGTAGATCCCGTGCTTGGTCGTTTTTCGAATAACAAGGAAGAAGCAGTCCTTCAATTTGATACCTGGGTGAATCAAGGCAAGAAAGAGGAGCGGCGGCCAGAGTTTTCGGGAGAACTAGATCGAAAGATGGCAAAACACATCAGAAGCTTGATTACAGGACCAGTTGAAATCAGCTATCCGGTATTGGGGCCAGACAACTTCATCGTTGAAGCATTTGGCCAGCAGAAACAACACAACGACGACTTGGCTCAATTCCGAAACGCACCCATTGGAGCCATGGATGTCTTGTTGTCTGTATGCCAAGAGTGCGGATTGGAACCAGCAGCAGTTCTTGGGAGAAGGCGTAACCGTCACATCAGCCGCGCCCGCATGCTGACCGCATGGATTTGGTCCGATCGTTTCTTCCGTCCCCAGGTCGATATCGCAGAGCTTTTGTCTCTCAGACCCGCCTCAGTCAGCATAATGATCGGGAAAATGCGAAAAGGCGAAAGAGCAGAGCAGGAGCGACCCGCCATTGAGCGCATCATAAGTAGCATCCGAAAAAAAATAATTGTCCAGCGGGAAAATGAAAAACAAAAACCTTCAAAGTCACGCGATCCCAACATGGCCCAGCATTTTCTTCTACAAAGGCTTCGCGACGTGGAAGAAAAACTAAAAGAACCAAAATAACTAATAAACTAAGACCGTCCCCGGTTTCTAGTAGAAATACCGCTCCATGCGATCGAAGGCTGTGTTGATCATGTCTTCGGGGACACAGAAAGAGAGGCGCAGATGTCCTTCCGCTGTGGGGCCGAAGTCGCAGCCTGGGGTTGTTGAGACCTTGGCTTCCTTGAGCAGTTTTTCGCAGAAGGTTTTGGAGTCGTGTCCGTCCTCGCGCAGGATTTTGGGGAACATCAAGTAGGAACCCTGGGGCTTTTGGTAGGCAAAGACATCCGGTAAGCGATCGAGGCGTTCACACATTAGGTTTCTGGCGGACTCGTATTTTTGGCGGAAGTCTTCGATGCAGGTTTGGGGGCCCTGCAAGGCGCCCAAGGCTGCGTATTGGGAGACAACCGGCGCACAAATGGAGAAGGAAATGTGGGGTTTGCCGATTTGGGGGATCCATTTTTCGGCGGCGTGAACATAGCCGATGCGCCAGCCGGTCATGGCGTAGTTTTTGGTGAAAGTGAAGCAACTGATGGCGTGGTCCCGCATTTCAGGCAGGGCGCCGATGGCGAAATGATCGTGGCCGTCGAAGGTGAAGTACTCGTAGGCCTCGTCGGTGATGACGACGATGTTCGCCTCCAGGGCGATTTTGGCCAGTTCGGTCAGTTCTTGTTTGCTGAACACGGCACCGGTGGGGTTGGCTGGTGAGCAGTAAAGGATGGCCCGGGTTTTGGGGGTGATGGCCTGGCGAATGGCTTCTAAGTCCAGACGAAAATTTTCTTCCTCCACCGTGGGGGCAAAGACCGGCGTCGCTGAGGCCATAAGCACCTGGTTGATGTGGGTCGAATAGGTGGGGCTCGGCAGAATGACCTCGTCGCCGGGATCCACGACCGCCATCAGGGCGGCTGCGATGCCTTCGATGGCACCGATGGTGACGATGAGTTGATCCGCGTTGGCGTTGATGGCGTTGTCCCGCTTGAGCTTTTTGGCGATTTCCTCCCGCAGGGCCGGCAGGCCCTTGGTCTCCGAATAGCCGTCCACCAGTCCATTTTGGATAGCGGCCATGGCGGCTGCGTGGATATGCGCCGGGGCCGCGCCGGTGGGCTTGGCCCAGGAAAGAAATGCCACGTCTTCGACGGACTTGGACAGGGCGGTCATCGCATGAATGGCCGAGGGGGGGATGTTCGACACCCGCTTTGATGGATGGATTTTTTGGGTCATTGCGGCTCCCTTCAGTGACAGCGGGCCTGGCTGAATTGTCGGTCCGGTGTATTTATCCATAGGCCCGTGGTGGTTTTTTGGCAATGACTTAAGAAAAATCCAGGTAACTGCCCTTGTCATATCTTCTTCGAGTGTGTACTTTGTTTTATAGACGTGGAGATAAGCATGCCGAGTAAGACAGGAAAAACATCCAAATATTATCGCCTCTTGGCGATTGGGCTGTTTTTTGTCTTGCTGTTTGTTTCTCTTTTTGTTGTGCATGTGGGCCCCGTGGCGGAAACCGAGGGCTTGGAAATTCGGGCGGTGGCTGAAGATGTGCCCGATCCGGCGGAACCTCCGCAACTCATCAATTTGATGGACGCACAGCTTTCGGTACGGGGCGATGGGGTTTTGCTGTCCTTTTCCGATCTCCTTTCCCATTCCATGCTGAGCTTGGCAGACGAGGATTGCGCCCGATTGGGCTTTGTCCGCCTTCCCGTAAAACCTCCCAGAACGACTGTCTGATCCTTTCGTTATTTGTTTTCAGACAGATGGCGGGCTTGCGTCCGCCCTTGGGAGAAAAATCATGTCCGATAAGAACCGTGAAATAGAAGCTGATTCCAGCAGCAACCCGACTTCCGATGAGGCCGAACAGCGCAAGAATGCCATCAAGCTCATCGTTTTGGTCTTCGTGATCCCCTTGTTGGTGGTGGGGATTTCCTTGGCCACTCGATAGGCGGGATCGCCAAGGATTTCGTTTCATGCTAGGCTCCGGCCCTGATGAGCAAGCCTTCCGCATGTCTTTTGGCGATGTTCTTGATCCTGCTCTGGATGCCGCGGGCTTTGGCCTGGAATTTGAGTGCCGAGCTCGTGACCGATCTGCCTGTGCAGGTCGGTGCCCGTGTTGACACGGAGGGCCCGTTCGGCCTGCGCCTCTCCACTTCTCTGGGCTTCATGCCCGCGGGCTACGTGGATTTGATCAACGCGGTGGTCGTGGCAGCCGATGGCTATGATGACGACACGGCCAAGTTGGTGCGTAGCGCGCTCAAGAACTCTTTGGTCTGGCGCATGCATCTGGGCTGGCGGCCTTTTTCCAACCTGGGTTTCTATGGCGATTTGGGTTATGGCCTGGTGGCCTTGGGCGGTGGCGTAACCGCAGAGGATTTGATTACCTTGGCCAGCGGCATCTCGTCGCCTATTTCCGATCCCACCGGTGCCCGACTTTACTCGGTCAGTTCCACACTTCATATGCTTGACGTGGAACTGGGTTGGCAGTGGGAGCTTTGGGCCGGTCTGCGCCTGCGAGCGGCCGTGGGCTTTGCCGGCACAGTGGGGGCCAAGACCCGTGTCGAACCGGACTCCCTGCCCTTGCTCCCCGGTTCGGTGGATGTCTTTTCCCGGTCGGCCGAGGACTACTTGGACGACATCTATACCTCTTATGTCTTCACTCCGGTCATCAGCCTGGGTGTCGGCTACGCTTTTTTCTGAGCCGATGAAAATTAGAATCTCATCAATGTTGTCCGGATCTGGCCTGTTGCTTGTTTTGCTGGCGGCAAGCTGTAGCAAATTTTCGATCGAGCCGCCTGTCGCGAGGATCTGGGATGATCCTGGATTGAGCTTGCCCGAGACTGATTTTTTTGCGGCGCATCCTTGGATCATGGACACGAGTACCTGGGCGGCACCGGGTTGCGGCCTGGGACAGCCCTCCGACGCACGTCACATGGGTGATTTTGGAGTCGGCAACGGGCACGTTTTTGCTTTGAGCGGTTACGCATGTCCCTTGAACACCTTGCACACTATGGCCGGGCCCGACTACCAGCAAGAAGGCGCATTTTTTCCAGACACCTGGATGGAGCTTTGGCTGGATGGCGAGGCGCAAGAGGTGAAGGCGGGTTTTCTTTATCGAGTGCGCGCTGCGCCCATTCTGATAAGCCATGAGCGGGGAGATCTGTTGGAGTGGTTCACCATCACCTGGGCACCCGCGGGCTTGGATGACGACGACCCGTTACTGCGGACCATCCTGCGCACCATCGTGGTGCGCAATCTTTCCGATGACACCTTGTCTGGGATTTTTCTGCGCCATGAAAACGCAGCGCAGGTCAAAGACGGGCGTCGGCGAAGTTTGGTGGCTTTGCTGCCCGCCGAAGAGGAGGATGCCTCCGAGATAGGGCTCGATGCGCTTTCGCCGGGTCAGGAGGTGGCCCTGGTCCTGGCCTATGTTACGAGCCAGGATGAATTGGGCGAATCCGCGACCATTTCGGCTTTGCGGCAGGCGGATTTGGGTGCCCTGCTCGATGCAACGCATGAACATTGGCGCCTTTGGTCCGAGCGTTCGGCCCAGCTCGATTGCCCGGATCCACGGGTGGCTGATCTTTTGGACGGCATGCGGGTCACGGTGCGCAGCCAGCAGACTTATCTGGGCGGGATTTCGCCCATGTCGCGATATTCGCTCATGTGGATTCGCGATACGGCCGGGGCGGTTCGCTACTTTTTGCGCCTGGGGCTTTTTGAAGAGGCGCGGGCCATGTTGGATTATTACTATCTGGGGGCCATCATTCGCGGCGACATCTCCAACGCCTTGGCTCTGGATTATGCTCCGGCGGAGCCGCCGGTCGAGCCGGACTGGGCGAGCCTGCCTCCATTTTCCGGGCGTACCGAAGGTGAGACGCCTTCTTACCTGCCCATCATGGCCAACTGGTATGCCGAGGCCACGGGTGACGACAGCCTGATCGATGCGCAATATGAATTTTTGCGGCGGGCTCTTTTGGCCCAGCATATCGACGAGCAGGGCTTGATCCCCTTTTCCGGAGACGAGACTTACCGGGGGGCCATGGCCATGACCCTGGGCCTGGCCATCGAGCACGATTGGGTGAGTTGCTGTCCTTCGGCCAATTCGTCGTTTCTTTTTGTGGCCGGCGCTGAAGCCTTGGCAGGCCAAGCGGATCGCCGTGGTAAGTCGCAAGATGCCGAGGAACTGATGGATTTGGCTGAACGGGTACGCCGGGCGGCCGATGCGGCCTATTGGGATTCAGCCGGATACTGGAGACCCTATGAGGGGATGGAGGGGCCGGTGCCTCCCTACGAGGACGTCTCCACCAAGCCCTATTGGACGGGTTTTGCGAGGGCCGCCGACGAAAAGGCGCTTGAGAATCTGGAAAGCGTCATTGGGCTTTTGGGTCAAGATGATGGTTTTTTGCAGTCGCCCTTGCATGATGAATACGTGAACTACATGGGTACGGACATCACGCAAGGCGTATACACGGGCATGATGCCTGGCTATTTTCTATACAATTTGGCGATGACCGACCACCCCATGGTGGAAAAGGCCTTTGACGCTCTGGCTTCGGCCGCGTCTCCTTCCGGCAATTACGCGGAGTACCAAGTCTACGACGATCATAGCGCCTTGCAGGTCATCTATGAGCAGAGTGGGACCTTGGGGGACTTGACCGCGCGCTATCGGCCTTGGGAGGGTGCCATCTGCCTGGATGCCCTGGTTTTTTACCTGACCGGTTTTGAGCCGAGGGCTTCAGAGGGCCTTGTGGCCCTGGCGCCACGCTTGCCCAACGATTGGCCCCGGATGGAGTGGAGGGGCCTGCGCTTTGGCGATGTTCGTTTTGATCTGCTGGTCGAAGAGCTGGGGGGGCAGCGGCGCATTACCGTGACGCCCCAAGGGCGCGCTTCGTTGAACTTGGATTTGGCCATTCCGCTTGGCGAGGTGGAGGTTACCCGGGTTGAGCTTAGGGGCCGGCGAGTCGAGGCTTCAGACTACGGCATTCGTGAACTCTTTGGCCTGCCAAGACTTGAGCTGGGTGTGCATGAGGTGAGTGGGGCCGAGGCTTTGGTGGTCACGGTTTGGTATCAGTAGCACTGCTTCGCTGAACCATATTTTCCTTGACCCTGCGGCCCGCTTGATGGCCAGATGAATGACAAGACTCAGAAAAGTTGAAGTATGGCAGTGGCGGGCGTTTCTGGATTTGAATTCAGGCCGGAGTTTGACCGTCGACAGAGAAGCAAGAACTTATTAATCCAATGGGTTTGAGGAGGTTGATGATGGCAAGACAGAGTATGTTCGCGATTGGGCTGGCTTTTTTCGTCCTGACCACCTGCTGGGTGGGTGGGTCGGAGGCTCAGGGTTCCAGCATTCACGTGGATTATTATACCCCGCAGTTTTACGTGGATCGTCTGGTGTTTTTCGATGAAGCCGGTGCCCCGATTTACTACGAGTACGATGAGGCCTACACGGTCCCCGAGGACTATGCCCTCTATCGTGAACTCGAGGATCATTTCATCGACAACATGGATGCGTATTATGAGTGGTTCGACGATGTCGGATACCGCAACCTCCATTATCGTCGCCCCCTGCAGTCGAGTTACTACCAACCGCTTTACTATCTGGACTATCCGGTGTTTTTTAAGCGCGACGGCAGGCCTTACTATTACATGGACGGTGTACGTCATTTCATCTCTGCATCGGATCCGCTTAACCGAAGGCTTCGCAGGCATTATCGACGGCACAAGGCGGAGTACCGCAGGTGGAATCACGAATACGGTCGTTACTACCGTTGGTATCAGCGGCCTTTGTATTCCGATTACTACTCGCCGATGTATTACGACGGCTACCTGGTTTACTACGACGATGCAGGCTGGCCTTTTTACTACATGAACGGCCGGAAGATGCGCGTCAAGCGCAGTAACCGAAATTACAATCGCTACGCATCTCATTATCGAGACCACCGGGACAATTATCGCCGCTGGTATCGTGAATCCGGCAAGAAACACCACAAGTATCGTCGTTCTTCGAAGAATCGGCGACGTCTGCGCAATGAGCGGGCACCCCGGGCGGTTCATGGGAAAATCACGAATCGCAAGGAGAGGCGTCATCGCAAGTATCGCGGCAAGCCCGGGCTGAGGCCGTCTACGGGTGACAGAGATCGCGCCAGGGAGCGTGCCAGAGAACGCGCCCGCGACGAACGTCGCGACAAGGCTCGCCAGGATGCACGCGACAAGGCCCGCGAAGACCGCCGCGACAAAGCCCGCGAAGACCGCGACAAGGCCCGCGAAGACCGCCGCGACAAAGCCCGCGAAGACCGCCGCGACAAAGCCCGCGAAGACCGCCGCGACAAGGCCCGCGAAGACCGCGACAAGGCCCGCCAGGATGCACGGGACAAGGCCCGCGACGACCGTCGCGACAAGGCCCGCCAGGATGCACGGGACAAGGCCCGCGACGACCGTCGCGACAAGGCCCAAAAGGACCGACGAGAGAAGGCCCAAAAAGATCGACAAGACAAGGCTCAAAAGGACCGTCGAGAGAAGGCCAAAAAAGACAGACAAGACAAGGCTCAAAAGGACCGTCGAGAGAAGGCTCAAAAAGATCGACGCGACAAGGCCCAAAAGGATCGTCGAGAGAAGGCTCAAAAAGATCGACGCGACAAGGCCCAAAAGGATCGTCGAGAGAAGGCCAAAAAAGACCGTCGAGAGAAGACCCGCGACAGAAACCCGAGGAGTCGCCCCGGTGATCGCGCCCGACCCGGTCGGAGTGACAAGCGAGACAAGAAGAGGGACAAGAAGAGAGACAACAAGAGGGACAACAAGCGCAAGAAGAGAAAGAATCGCTAAAAAAGGATACGCATAGGCGGTATCAAGTCCTGATATCGCCTATGTTTTTTTACTTGCCCATCATCCCCGAAATAAGATCTTCGAATGTTTCCAGCCCGGCACCGCGCTTGATCACGAAGCCTCGCTCGCCGGTGGGCTCTGCCAGCTTGAAAGCCCCGGTGCCCATCATCCGGGAAGCTGCATGCAGGCTTTTGTCGGATTCCAGATCGATGACTTGCCTCCAGAGCGTTTCGCATTGTTTCAGGCTGAGCTTGCCCTGTTTCGGCTCGCCGCCGCTGTAATGGCCGCTTGAGCTGTGCTCGGCCTGCGTCGGGCTGTAAGTAAAGAGCAGGTCGGCACCAGGCGACTCTTGCCAGGCGGAGAATCCGTTATTGGAGCCATCGTGGTAGTTGATTTTCCAGGGTGTGGATGGAATGTGGCTGGGCATGCTTTGGATCTCCGTCTGTTGAATTTCCGCCATCTGCCGCAAGCCGAAGTCTTTGCCTATGATGAAAAAGACGGCGTAGACCGGCCGGGCTTCGTCTTCCCACTCCACGCCGAACAGCGGCACCAGGCTAATGTGCAAGCCGGGCAGGGGGCGGATTTGCAGGGCGGGCCCTATCAACAGTTCGATTTCAGAGAAGTCGAATCGCGAATCGACCTTGTCTGCGAGTTCGCACTTGGCTTCCAGGCCCAGAGAGATAAAACCGTCCACCAGAGAATAGGAGAGTCCGGAGCTGATCCCGTATTCCTGCTCGGCCTCGGCCCCCAATTCGCGTTCGTAGACAAAATTAAGTCCCCAGTAAAGGCGTGGCCCGAAGGCGTCACCCAGCAAGAGTTTTCCCTCAAGTTTCTGGGGTTTTTCGTGACGACGGATCCACTCGAAGTACAGCGTGGGGTTTCCCCAGAGCACGCCCCAGTCGGCGAGAGCCCAGCGCAATTCGATTTGCTCACCGGCAATCTTCAAGGGAGCGTAGCCTTCGGATTGTTCGGTGAAGAGAAGAAGGTCGAGTTGCAGATGAGCGCCCAGACCCAGTTCCAGTTCATAATTGGAGCGGAACTTGGCGGCGCTGTCCGTCTCCAGGCGGCCCTTGCTGCCGAGCGTGTATTCGAAGGTGGCACTGCCGGGCGGCAAGACGTAGACCTTGGTGGAGGAGAAGCGACGGGCCGTGCTCCACTCGGGCTGACGATAGGGGCCCATCAACTCGGCATCTTTAAATAGTCGCTGGCCAAGGATCGTGATGGCGTCTTCTTCCTGCTTTTTCTTCTTGTCTTCTTTGCCAGCGGCCTTGAGTCCGGCACTGGGCACCGTGTCTGCCGCATTCGACGAAGAGCAGAAGAAAAGCAGCAGGCACAACACAGGCAACAAACGAGTCATGATCGCTCCCTTCATTCCTTTCTGTCTAGCACCTCGCGTAGCCTGGCGGCCAGCGTTTTGAGTGAGTATGGCTTGGCGATGAAGTGCAGGCCCTCGTCGAGTATGCCGTGGTGGGCGATGACGTTTTGGGCGTAGCCGGAGGTGTAAAGCACTTTGATTTCAGGGTGCAACTCGGTGAGCTTTTCGGCCAGCTCGCGGCCGTTCATCTGTGGCATGATCACGTCGGTGAGCAGCAGATCGATGGGGCTTTCGTGTTGCTTTGCCAAGATCAGCGCATCGTCGGGGAGGGCCGCGGCGAGTACATGGTAGCCGCGGTTTTTAAGGATCTCCACCGCCAGGCTGAGCACCATGGCCTCGTCCTCTACCACCAGCACGGTTTCCTGCCCGCCTGCCGGCTCGGGTGCCGTTGGGCGGATGAGTCTGTCGGGCTTGTCGCGCACCCTTGGGAAATAGATCCTGAAGGACGTGCCTTTTCCTGGTTCAGAGGCGACCTCGATGCTGCCAGCACATTGCTCGACGATACCGTAAACCGAGGAAAGGCCGAGCCCGGTCCCCAGACCAACCGCCTTCGTTGTGTAGAAGGGTTCAAATATCTTTTCCCGGATTTCGTCGCTCATGCCGCAGCCCGTGTCGCTTATCTCGAGCAGGATGTGGGTACCGGACTTGGTCTTCGGGTGTTTTTCAGAGTAATCGGCGACCAGCGAAACCGCGGCGGTCTCAAGGGTCAGTGTGCCACCGTCCGGCATGGCGTCACGGGCGTTGATCACCAGGTTGAGTAAGAGTTGCTCGACTTGATTGGGATCGGCCCGAATTTGTCCGATGTCCTTTTGGGGCAGGCTTTTCAAAATGATGTTTTCGCTGATCACCTGGGAAAGCATCGGCTGCAGTCCATCGATGAGATCGCTCAGATTGATCACCTTGGGCTCGATGAGCTGCTTGCGCGAGAAGGTCAGCAATCGTTGGGTCAGATCCGCGGCCTGGTCGGCGGCCTTGCTGATTTGCTCCAGCGGTTTGTGTAAGGGATTCTCGGAGGAGAGGCCGTTCAGTAGCAGGGAGGCGTGGCCCGTGATGGCGCAGAGCACGTTGTTAAAGTCGTGAGCCACGCCGCCGGCAAGCCGGCCGATGGCTTCCATCTTCCGTGCATGGTGAAGCTGTTTTTCGAGCCTGGCTTTGTCTTTTTCTGCTTGTATGCGGTAAGTGATGTCGCGATTGATGGCCACGATGCCGGTCGGGCGATCGGCTTCATCCTTGATCAGGTTGACTGCGGTGTGAACGCGAATTTTCTCACCATTTTTGCGCGTTTGGACCGCTTCACCGGCCCACTGTCCATCGTCAAGAAGCTTGGCTTCCGCGTCGTCGGTGTCGTAGTCATGGGTCTCCGTTGGAACCACGTCCTGCAGGTGCCGGCCAATGGCCTCAACGGCGCTCCAACCGTATAGTGACTCGGAGGCTGTGTTCCATCCCTGAATGATGAAGTTCAGATCCGTGGTGATGATGGCGTCCGAGGTGCTTTCCAGCAGCATTCCTTGCTGGCGACGCAGATTTTCGAGTTCTTCGATGAGCTGGGACTTGGTTTTTCTCTCGTCCTTCATGATCCACTTCTATACCGAATCAGTTCCATTCCGCGGGAATTTGATCAGCGTCGTTGGTTGCGGAATCGTTCGTGGCCTCCGTCTCGTCAGGGAGCTCGAAGGGGAAGTGATCCTGACCGAAGGCGGGCCTGAGGTGCTTGAGCCAGGTGGCGTGCTCGTCGTACTTGGCGAAGAAGGGCTGCTGAACGAGCTTGGGGTTGCGCGCCTGGATGAATCGAAGGACGAAGACCTTTTCGCCGGCGATCTCGGTGACGCCCTGGATTTCGATTTTCCCCGGATCCGCGCTCATCGAAGGACCGCGCGCGGTGCGGGAGAGGCCGGAAACCTGCTGGATGGCGTCACGGTAGATATCGTAACAACGGGTAAGGGGTAGCTCGAAGTAGCGGCGTGCGCCCGTGTCGCGCTGGACGAACATGTAATAGGGCACGATGCCCAGTTTTACCTGCTCGCGCCACATTTTCGACCAGATTTTGGCATCGTCGTTGATGTGTCGGAGCAGCGGTGCCTGGGAGCGGATCACGGCGCCGGTATTGCGGATGCGCGCGATGGCCTGTCTGCAGATGTCGGTGTCCAGCTCTCGCCAGTGATTGACGTGCGCCATGAAGGCCACGTGCTTGCCGGCCTGCACCGCCCTTTCGAATGCGCGAAGCATGTCGTCGGCATCGGGATCGGTGACGAAGCGCTGCGGCCAAAAGGTCAGCGATTTTGAGCCGATGCGGATGTTTCGCAGATGCTCAAGTTCGGGTCGCAGCAGGGCGTCGATGTAGCCGGCGAAGCTGTGCGCCTTCATCACCATGGGATCGCCACCGGTGAACAGCAGGTCGGTGATCTCGGGATGCTGCGCCAGATAACCGGTGAGCTGATCGGTGTCCGAGGATGCAAATCTCAGTGATTTGTTGCCGACGAATTGAGGCCAGCGGAAGCAGAAGGTGCAGTAAGAGTGGCAGGATTGTCCCTGGACTGGGAAAAAAAGCAGCGTTTCTCTGTACTTATGCTGCATGCCCGGCAAGGGGGTGCCAGCCAGCATCGGCACGTTGTTCTTTTTTTGGCCGGCGGGATGGGGGTTGAGTTGGGTATGGATTTCGCGAGCCGCGGCCTTGATTTCGGCCTTGCTCGCCTCGCGTCTTAGCAAAGAGGCCATGTGGTCAAAATTCGCGTCGCTTAGCATCCCTTTTTGGGGAAAGGTAAGCTGGAAGATTGGATCCTCGGGCACTCGTGACCAGTCGATGAGCTCGTCGATCACATATTGGTTTACCCGAAAGGGCAGTACGCGCGACACGACACGCATGGCAAAGCGCTGTTCTTCGGGCAAAGTCTGTAACTGCGGAATGGAGTCGATCTTAGATTCGGCAAAGATTTTCAGTGATTGCGTTCCCAAGGGACCTCTTTTCTTTTTTCGTTCTCTGGCCAGTTTTCGGCGCGAGCTGCAACAACTGGTTTTCGATCCCCATCTCCAAAGAGGAAGATATCAGGGTGAGGACTTTCAGTCAACCAGGGGGGATTTTTGGGACTTGACAGGGTTGTTTTGGGTGGGCACTATGTAAGTAAGTACTTACTAGCGAGGAGCCCATGACCATACGACTATCAAGCGAAGAGCGGCGGGCCCAAATTGTGGAAGCCGCCATCAAAATCATTGGAGAACGTGGGCTTAGGGCATTTACCGTAGCCCATATGGCAGAAGAGGTCGGCATCACGGACGGAACGATTTTCAGGCATTTCAAGAGCAAGGACGAAATCGTTATGGGCGTGATTGATCGCCTGGAAGAGATTTTCTCTGAGACGATTCCAGCCCCAAGCACTGATCCCTTAGGCGATCTCGGCCTGTTTTTCCTGAATCGGGTCAAGCTGGTCACGAGTCGACCTGGAATTCAAGCGCTTGTTTTTTCAGATCAATTGAGCCATGCAGGAGGGGCGGTTGCCCTCAAGCGAGTGACGGAACTTCGAAGTAGAGGCCGAAGACACATTCAGGCAAGGCTTGATGAGGCATCCCAGAAACAACTCATCCGCGAAGACCTGGATCTCGACGATATTCTCGTTCTTTTTCACGGCGCCATGATGAGTCTGCTTTCTCTCGCCAGAGATGATTTCCTTTTGGGTTCCATTGAAGCTCGTGCCGAGCGTATTTGGAAAACCTTTTTGTCTATGATTCGGAGGTAGGGGCGATGATGACCAAGAAAAGTCCAATATTTACAGCAAAGCGAGCAGGTTCTTACTTGGCGGTTTCTTTGGCGTTTTTTCTCCTGTCATCCTGCAAGGCTCCGGTGGCGCCACCGCAGGCGGAAGCGCCTTTGGCCGTTCGAACCCTTGCGGTTCGCTCGGGTTCCATCAGGGAAACCATCCGCTATATCGGCACCGTTCATTCGCAAAATGAAATCAAGGTCCTTGCCCGAGTAGCGGGTCGTGCCTCCAGGTTGCCCGTCAAGGAAGGGGAAAAGGCGAGGCGAGGAGCGGCCATCGCCTACATTGCCGCACCCGAAATGGATGCTCGCGTCAGCCGATTGCATGCCGAGGTGTCCAGGGCGAATAAGGAATCCGCCTATCTTTGCCAGCAGGCGGAAACGGATGGCACTCTTTTGGCGTCCAAGGCCATCAGCAAATGGAAAAGCGACGCCAGTCGCCAAAAATGCGAAAGCAGCCGTGCCGCGTTGATGGCGGCCGAAGCGGGTCTTAACGAATTGACGGTTTTGGCGGGCAACACGGTGGAGCGCGCCCCTTTCGAGGGCAAGGTTCTTTTGTGGCTTACCGAGCCCGGCGAAAACCTGATGCCCGGCCGACCCATTTTGATCTTCGGTGACGAGGCCTTAGAGGTGCGCGTTGCGGTACACGAAAAGGACATTGGGGCGGCGGTCAAGACAGGGACCCAGGTCATTCTGTTTCCAGATCACCCGGCCCCCATTCGAGCGAAGGTGGCTTTTGTTGCGCCCATGGTGGCCGGACCCGGGCGAATGGTCGAGGTCCGGGTGCCGGTGAGCAAGGAAGACGCCCAGCGTTTTCGCCACGGCGCGTCGATCGATGTCGACTTTGTCGTTCATGAAAAGCCTCAGGCCTTGTTGGTGCCCTCCGATGCGGTGGACAAGAAGAAGTCTGGCTTTGGCGTTTATTTTGTTCAAAACGATGTGGCCACCTGGAAAGAGGTTGTGCCTTCCATTCGCAATCGAGGATGGATAGCGATCGAGTCGGGATTGAAAGCCGGCGATCTGGTGGTGGCTGGAAATCTGGATGCCCTGCAAGACGGCATGGTGGTCTATCCGGTCAAATCCGAGAGGAGCGGGCCATGAGCCTCACGAAGGCGACACTCAACAATCGCTATGCGGTTTGGGCCCTGGTAATCGCTGCGGCCCTATTTGGCGCGCGGGCCTATGTCTCCATCCCGATGCAGTTGTTCCCGGACACGGCGCCGCCTCTTGTGAATGTCATCACGGCATACCCCGGTGCAAATGCTCAGGATGTGGACGAAACCTTGAGCCAGAACCTGGAGGAGGAGTTCGCTGCAATCGAAGGCGTCATCAAGATCAGAACGACCTCTCAAGACAACTTGTCGGTCGTCACCGTCGAGTTCAGGGACAGTCGCGAAGTGGATTTGGCGGCGGTTGATGTACAAAATGCCATCGCCCGAATACGGGGTGAGTTGCCGAAGGGGATTTTGGAGCCGAAGGTCTTGAAGTTTTCCACCTCCGATCGCCCGATCATCTCCGTGGGTTTGGCCTCTAAAGATTTGGTGCGGGCTCGCAAGATGGCCGAAGATCGCTTCGGGCCGGAAATGCAGCGCATCAAGGGCGTTGCGGCAGTGGATGTTTTCGGGGGCAATCGCTCGGCGGTCTTGGTCGAGTTGAGTCAGCGGGACGTAAAGGCCTATGGGATACCCCTGCCGAAGGTTGTCGATACCCTTCGGCGCTACAACAGCGCTCGGCCCGCGGGACAAATCCGAACAGAAAAAAAGCAAACCATGTTCCGCCTGGAAAGCCGTGCGCAGAGTATCGATGAGCTGCAGCGTATTCCAATCACGATGCCAAACGGCACGCGCATTCTCCTGGGGGAGATCGCAACGATTCGCCATGGTTCCCTCGATGACGACGCCCGTTTCGCCGTGAATGGCAAACCCTCAATTGCCATGCAGGTTTTCAAGACCGACGAGGCAAACACCGTGAAGGTGGTGCGGCGGGTCGAGAAAAAAGTCGAAGAATTAAACAAACGCTATGTGGGCTATGACTTTTCGATCGGCGAAGAAAGCGCAAGCTTTACCGAGGTGTCGGTCAACAATCTTTTGTCCAATGTCTGGCAGGCGCTCTTGTTTGCTTCCGTCGTCATCTTTTTGTTTTTGGGTCGCCTCAAGAGTTCCTTCGTGACCATTGTTTCCATGCCGCTTTCCTATGGGCTCACCTTTGCCTTCATGCGCGCCTTCGAGGTCGAATTCAACATGGTGACCCTTTCGGCGATCATTCTGGCTGTGGGGATGGTGGTGGACGCCACGGTCGTTCTGTTGGAGAACATCACCCGCAAACGAGACGAGGAGGGGCTTTCCGCCGTGCAAGCGGCCATCGAAGGGACCGACGAGGTGCGTTTGGCGGTCCTGGCCGGCGTGGGGACGACCTTGGTGGTGCTTATTCCCTTGCTGTTTTTGGGCGGCTTCATCGGCAAGACTTTCGGCCCTTTGGCCCTGACCTTGATCTTCTCATTCTTGTCTTCGGTTCTGGTGGCGTTGGTCCTGGTCCCGGTGTTGACGCTGTACACGGCCCGCAAGAGTCGCTTGGATGGATGGAGCGAGAAATTGATTTGGCCCTTTACCTGGCTGATGGACCGCCTGCGGGGCGGATATTTGATCACCCTGAAATTGGCATTGAAACAGCGTCTGTTGACGGTCTTTGTTCTTTTGCTTCTCTTCGCCGGATCGATGATCGGTTTGGCACGTCAGGGCATGGAAATCCTGCCGAAGATGGACAGCGGCAGTTTTTTTGTCACTTTGGAAACCCCCTCGGGCAGCTCGCTTGAAGAGACCGAGGGCATCGTGCGCCAAGTCGAAAAAATACTGCAAGAAGAAGCCGAGGTCGTCAAGATTCAGTCGCAGGTCGGCTTCGAGCAAGGTATGCGCTCGATGTCCTCTTTTGGAGTGCAGGGCCCGACGCAGGGCTTTATCACTGCCACACTTAGCAATCGTACGGAAAGAAGCGAAACCATCTGGGCGATCGAGGATCGCGTTCGAAAGCGTGTCGCAAAACTCCCCGGCATCCGAACCTCGACCGTGCGCGAATTGGGCAATACAGCCAAGGCGACGACCTCGGCCCCGATCGTCGTCCGCATCTCAGGAGAAGACCCCCTGGTGCTTGATAGATTGGGCGAAGAGGTCAAGCGCAGGATCGCGGCGGTGCCGAACGTGATCGAGCCCACGCGAAATTGGCGATTTGATCAAAAGCAGGTCCTGGTGAAAGTCGATAAGCTGCGAGCCGGACAACTCGGCATTTCCCCGGAAGACTTGGCCATGACCATGACCATGGGATCCTATGGTTTGTTGGCTGGTGATTTCTATGGTGTGGAGGGAACGCCCGATCCGATTCATGTAAAGTATTCAGCGGCAGATGATGCGGAGTCAGCCAGCCTCCTGGACTACCCCATGTTTGTGCCCGGATCGCAGGTTCCCGTTCCTTTGCGTGCCGTGGCGCATCTGGAAGAAACTCGCGGCCAGGGCGTGGTGACTCGGGAAGACTTGGCTCCGACCTTGGAGATCTCCGCGTTTACGATGGGGCGCCCGCTGAACTTCATCATCGCCGATGTGGACAAATCACTGGAGGGCCTCGTGGTGCCAAGGGGCTATGATGCCAAGTTGACAGGTGAAAAATCAGATTTGGCCGAGGCCAAAAGGGAGTTGTTTACCGCCTTCGCGTTGGCGCTGGCTTCGGTGTACCTCCTGCTTGTCGCGCAGCTTCGTTCTTTTCTTCAGCCCCTCACGATCATGGTGAGCATTCCCTTGAGTCTTATCGGCGTTTTTGCGGCCCTGTGGCTGGCCGGCAAGCCGGCTTCCATGCCCGTCATGGTGGGGATGATCCTCCTGGCCGGCATCGTGGTGAACAACGCCATCATCCTGATCGAATTTGTTCGGCAGAAACGAGAGCAAGGCGTTTCGCGGCGGGAGGCGCTGATCTCGTCGGTCTCGAATCGCTTCCGACCGATCATGATGACCTCGTTGTCCACCATCGTCGGGATGATACCCCTGGCTTCGGAATGGGCACTTGGCGCGGAACGATTTTCGCCCTTGGCCCTGGCGGTGATCGGCGGAATGAGCGCGGCGACCGTGTTGACCATGATCTTTATTCCCGTGCTCTACGACTTGTTTGACAGCATCAGCGAGGGCCTGGGCCGGCTTTTCAGGCGACCACCGGCCGGTGCATCAACAGCTGTACTCTTGGTTGTGTTTTTGTTCTCAGGCTCTGCGTTTGCAGGCGAACTCCCGAACAAGGATGAGACCAAGACGCTTGACCTCGATCAATGTGTTCAGATGGCGATCGACAAGAGTCATCGATTGAAGCAGCGTCAGGATGAGATGCTGGCGGCAGAGTATCGGCACAAGCAGGCCTTCGGGCGACTTTTGCCGAAATTCAGCCTGAGCGCACGTTACAGTCGAGTCAGCCATGTGGAGCCGGGGACGATCAATCTCCCCATGCCCGAAGGCATGGAAGTGGACCCCGTCCAACTCGGCGAGGCCGTGGACAATCAATATTCCTTGCGGTTTTCAGTGGAGCAACCACTCTTTACGGGTTTTGCGCTGTCCAGCGTTTTTCAGAGCACTACTCATGCCCAAGAACTGAGCAGAGAGCGAGAACGCACAGAGGCCGCGGCCTTGAAGGTGCAGGTTCAAGAAACCTATTTCAATTTGCTCAAAGCCGAGCAGATAAAAGAGATAACCCAGCATTCGTTAAAAAACCTCAGGGATCACTTAGGGCTGGTAAAAACACTGCATGGCGCGGGGCGGGTCACTCATTTGGACGTGTCGCGGGTCGAAAGCAGGATTTCGGCCGCTCGGGTCAACCTGGTGCAAACAACCGGGGCCGTCGATGGTGCGCGATTGGCCTTAAGCACTTTGATCGGCGTGCCCTCGACCGAGGGCCTGAAAATCAAAAACGTACTTGAATCGGAAGATACGCCGAATCCTCCGTCCGCGGATAGTATGGTCACGCAGGCCTACTCAAATCGGCCGGAAATCGGGGTCGCTCGTTCCGCCGCGGCGATTGCCGAAGAACGGGTAGATATCGCAGGTGCCGGCTTGTTGCCGCAGGTCGGTTTGCGTTTCGGGTACAACTACGATCGACCCAATCAAAGGTACTTCCCCCCGAAGGATCAGTTTGATGGATCCTGGGACCTCTCGGTGATGGTCAATTGGACGTTTTGGGATTGGGGTGCAACCTACCACGGCATGAAGGCCGCGGAGGCCGAGGCGAAAGCCGCGAATCGAGCGGTGGCGGAAGCCAAGGAAGGCGTTCGCATGGATGTCGAAGGTCGACTTCGATCCTATCGCACGGAGAAAGAGAAAATTACAGCGGCAAGAAGTGGAATCAAGAGTGCGGAACGGGCCTTCGGCAATGCAAAAGTGCTTTTCGATGCGGGCAGGTTGACAAGCCTGGATCTCATCAACGCTGAGTTCGAACTTACCCAGGCCCGTTACCAGCTCGTTCAGGCCCTGGCCGACGCAAGAATTGATTGGGCTCAGGTACTCAGGGCCGCCGGATCATGATTTTGATCCGTCAAGCACCTGGCGCACCCGAGTGGCGAGAGCGTCGAGCGAGTAGGGCTTGGCAAGGAACTCTACTTCTTCGTCCAGTACCCCGTGGTGGGCGATGATGTTTTGGGTGTAGCCCGAGGTGAAGAGCACTTTGATTTCGGGCCGTAGTTCTGTGATTTTGTCCGCCAGTTCGCGGCCGTTCATTTTCGGCATGATCACGTCGGTGAGCAGTAAGTCGATGGGCCCTTCGTGTTGCTCGACCAGGGCAATGGCCTCGCCGGGGGATGTCGCAGAGAGCACCTGATAGCCGCGCCGCGAAAGAAGTTTTACCGCCAGGCGGCAGACCATCTCCTCGTCCTCCACCACCAGCACGGTCTCCTGTCCACCAGCGGCTTCGTCAACGGTCGTTTTGACGAGCGGCTTCGCCTCTTCGCTGGCCCTGGGGAAAAAAATCTTGAAGGACGTGCCCCTTCCTTCTTCGGAGTAGACCTCGATTCTGCCACCGCTTTGCTCGACGATACCGTGGACGGTCGCCAAGCCCAGGCCCGTGCCCTGGCCGAGCTGTTTGGTGGTGAAGAAAGGCTCGAATACCTTTTCGCGTATCTCTGCGCTCATGCCGGCGCCGGTGTCGCTCACCGCGAGCATCACGTAAGCGCCGGGTTTTGTGGTTGCATGCATTGCACAATACGCATCGTCGAGCACGATGTCGGCGGTTTCAATGAGCAGCTCGCCGCCGTCCGGCATGGCGTCTCGAGCGTTGATCGCCAGGTTGAGCACGACCTGCTCGATCTGGCTGGGGTCGGCCAGAACGTGCCCGAGGTCCTTTTTGGGTGAGGTCTTGAGGATGGTGTCCTCGCCGAGCAATCGGCGCAGCATCGGATGAAGATTCTCAATGAGGTCGCTTAAATTGATTACCCTGGGCGCGATGACTTGCTTGCGCGAAAAAGCCAGCAACTGCCGAGTCAACCTGCTGGCCCGCGCAGCAGCGCTGGCGATCTCCACGATGGATTCGTGCAGAGGGTCTTCGCTTGAGAGATCGTCTAAGGCCAAGGAGGCGTTGCCCGTGATGGCGCAAAGAATGTTGTTGAAGTCGTGGGCCACGCCGCCCGCGAGCCTGCCGATGGATTCCATCTTTTGGGCCTGGTGGAGTTGTTCTTCAAGTTTTGCTCGCGCAATTTCCGCATGTTTGCGTTCGGTGATGTCGCGCGCCACCGAAAGAATAATCGGCTTGCCTTCCAGTTCGATGACCGTCGAGCTGATCTCGACAGGAATTATTTTGCCGGACTTTCTGACATGCATCGCTTCGAAAATCTGACGGGTATCGCGCAGCTTCTTGCGTTGAGTTTGAGTGCCACGCGCTTTGGCATCCGTCTTGATGGTGATATCGGGGGCAGCCAGGGTGCTGAATTCTTCTCTCGTGTATCCATAGCGTTCGCAGGCCGTGTCGTTGACCTCTACAAATGGGCCGAATCCATCTTCGAGAAGCGGGTGGAGAAATACGGCGTCGTTAATCGCATTGAAAGTGTCTTTCGTTCTCTTTTCACTCGCGAAAAGTGCCTCTTCGGCCTGTTTGCGCTCCTTGATTTCCGATCGCAATTTTTGTTGCAGGTGGTACATGTGCAGATGGGTTTTGACTCTGGCAAGAACCTCCGCGGAGTCCATGGGCTTGGTGATGTAGTCGATTCCGCCTGCTTCGAGGGCTTCTACTTTTTTGGCGGATTCCCCGTGGGCGCTGGTGAATATCACCGGCAGGTCTTTTGTCTCGAGCTCGGCCTTGAGGCGACGACAGATTTCGACTCCACTTAGATCCGGCAAACTGATGTCCAGCAGGACCAGGTCGGGCAATTTGGCTTCTATGCTGCGCAGGGCCAAGTGGCCATCCGTGGCGGGGCGGATTTTGTACCCGGCCTTCTCCAGGACCTTCGATAGAAATTTGAGGTCGGAGGGATTGTCCTCGGCGATTAATATTTCACCGAGTGGATTTTGTTCATTCTTCTTGGCGTTCATTTGGTTTCATCCCCGATTACGAGATCCAAAGTAGATGGTCTTTTTCCTTGCAGGTGCCAGCCCGTTGCCAGGCCGATGAGCGCTGTCCACAGTGCGCCGACGACAAGCGCGCTCGACCGCGGGCTCCATGTGGTTTTCGCGAGTTGGCTTGTTTGGGGTGGCTTGTCTTTCATGTTCAGGTTTCTCATGATGTTTGTTTTTCCAAGGGGTCAGGTTTCTGCTCCGTCAAGCACTTCGCGAATCCGGGTGGCGAGGGTGCTGAGAGAGTAGGGCTTGGCCAGGAATTCTATGTTTTCGTCCAGTACGCCGTGGTGGGCGATGACGTTCTGAGTGTATCCTGAGGTGAAAAGTACCTTGATCTTTGGCCTCAGCTTGACGATCTTTTCGGCCAATTCGCGGCCGTTCATGCGTGGCATCACCACGTCGGTGAGCAATAGATCGATGGGGCCCTCGTGCTGCGTCAGCAATGAAATTGCTTCGTCGGGGGCGGCTGCGGCGAGCACTTGATAGCCGAGTCGCTCAAGGAGTTTCAGAGCCAATTGGCGCACCATTTCCTCGTCTTCCACCAGCAGCACGGTCTCCTCCCCGTAGACCGCCTTGGTCACCGTTGGCGGGGTGAGTGTCTCGGCCTTGTCGAGTACCCGGGGAAAGTAGATTTTGAAGGAAGAGCCTTTGTCTGGTTCTGAGTAAACCTCGATTCTTCCGCCGTTTTGCTCGACGATGCCGTAGACGGTCGCCAGGCCCAGGCCGGTGCCTTGGCCTAGCTGCTTTGTGGTGAAGAAGGGTTCGAAGATCTTCTCGATGATTTCCGCGCTCATGCCGCAGCCCGTGTCGCTCACCGCGATCATGACGTAGGCACCGGGCACCGCGTTTGCGTGTCTTGCGCAATAGTCGTCGTCGAGCAGGGCATCGCTGGTTTCGATGAGCAGCTCGCCGCCGTTCGGCATGGCATCTCGTGCGTTGACTGCCAGGTTGAGCACGATTTGCTCGACTTGATTGGGGTCGGCCCGGACGCACCCGAGGCCTTTTTGGGGCAGGGTTTTGAAAATAATGTCCTCGCCGATCAGGCGGAGTAGCATCGGATGTAGACTTTCGATGCGCTTGCTCAGGTCGATCACCATGGGCTTGATGACTTGCTTGCGAGAGAAGGCCAGCAGTTGCCTCGTCAGATCGGTGGCCCGGTCGGCGGCCTTGCTGATCTCCTCAAGCGACCCGCGCAAGGGATTTTCAGAAGGCAGGCCGTCCAGCGCCAACGTGGCGTGGCCCGTGATCGCGCAGAGCACATTGTTAAAGTCGTGAGCGACGCCTCCGGCGAGTCGGCCGATGGATTCCATTTTCTGAGCCTGGTGAAGCTGTTTTTCGAGGCTGGTTTTTTCTTTCTCAGCCCGCCTGCGCGCGGCGATGTCGCGGTCTTGCTGAAGGTTCTGGATGGCGAGCCGACCGATCTGCTCAGAGCGTGTTTTGAGAAAGGTGAGGACGCGATTGAGCGATTCTTCATCAAGCGGAGTGAGGGTCTCCGTTGCCAGGATAAGTGCACTCTCGTCCAGGCCAACTTCGCGCGCGAATCGCCGGACCTCATCGGCGTCGAGTTCGCCCTCGACCATCTGACCGATTCTCCAGTTTGCCAGATGCCGATTCTGGATAACAATTGGTACAGTACCCGTTGCCATGTGTTTCAGCACACAGTCATGCAGGATTTCCGGCTTGAAGTTTTCCTGGGGCGCATGCATCAGTTTTCGATGAAAGGCCGCGCAACGGGCCGCGCCTTTTTTTGTGGCGCGGATGAGTGCGCAAAACTCACTGAAGCGTGAGGGCTTCGTGATCGGCCTGCCTTCGGTGTCAAATATGATGGCCGGCATGAGGAATGCGTCGGAGACAGCATCCTGGAGACGCTGGAGCATGTCAAGTTTCATGAGGTCGAGCAGCGCCAGGTCGTCGATATCTATCATGATTCATCCTCTTCACTTCCGCCAGGCCCGATCAAAACCCCACTGCCGAGAACAGCGCGGATTTTCTTGAGAAGATCAGGTGAAGTAAAGGGCTTGGAGATGAAATGGCTGCCTTCGTCGAGGATGCCGTGGTGCGCGATGGCGTTGTCGGTGTAGCCGGACATGAAGAGAACCTTCAGCTTCGGGAAAAGCTTGGCCAGTCGATCGCTGAGTTCTTTGCCGCTCATTTTGGGCATGACCACGTCGGTCAGGACGAGGTGAATCTTGCCTTCGTGTTGTTCGCATTCGAGTAGCGCTTCACCCCCATTTGCAGCGATGAGGGTCTTGTAGCCGGCGGATGCCAGAATTCGGTGGGTCAGATCCCGGACGGCCTTGTCGTCTTCGACGATCAGGATCGTCTCCTTGCCCCGCAGGTTCGTGGTGTCGACCTCAGCCGCTTGTTCGGGTTTTTCGGCTTCGACGAGCGGCAGGTAGACTTTGAAGGTCGTGCCTTTGCCGGGCTCACTGTAAACAAAGATGTTGCCCCCGCTTTGTTTGACGATGCCGTAGACCGTGGCGAGGCCGAGTCCCGTTCCTTGACCCAGATCTTTGGTCGTGTAGAAGGGCTCGAAGACTCGCTCTAATACCTCGGCGGTCATGCCCTTGCCGGTGTCGGTCACGGCCAGCATGGCGAAGCGGCCGGCCAGGGCGTCTGGGTGTTGGCTCGCATAGTTCTCGTCAAGCTCGACCTCGGCGGTTTCGATGGTGAGTGAGCCGCCCTGTGGCATGGCGTCTTTGGCGTTGATCGCCAAATTCATCAAGACTTGTTCAATCTGGCCGGGATCGGCGCGGATTCGACCGAGATCGTCGGCCAGCAGGGCTTGAAAATCGAGATCCTCGCCGATGATCCGCCGAAGGATTTTCTCCATGTTGACGACGACTTCGTTGAGTTCAAAGACAATGGGCTCCATGACTTGCTTGCGGCTGAAGGCGAGAAGCCGGCTTGTCAGGGCGGCCGCCCGCATGCCGGCCTCCCGAATCTGAAGGATGTCTTCTTTCATGGGGTCGGCATCGCGAAGATCGGCCGCGAGCAATTCGGCATAATTGTTGATGACGGTGAGCAGGTTGTTGAAATCGTGAGCCACGCCGCCGGCGAGCCGGCCGATGGATTCCATTTTCTGGGATTGCTGAAGCTGTCTGTTAAGCCGGTCCCTTTCCTCCTCTGCTTGTTTTTGCTTTGTCATGTCGAGGTTGGCGGATTGGTAGGCGATCACCTCTCCCTGCTCGTTGCGTAATGACGTGGCGAGTCCACGGGAAATGAAAGTGGAACCATCGACGCGGAGAGCCAGAAATTCGCCCTCCCAACGCCCCGATTTGGCAAGCGCATCGAGAACCGGCCCGGCGTCCTCCTCGTTGGCGAAAAAACTGGCCACGGAGCCGCCGATCGCGTGTTCTTTGTTGCGGTGGCCCCACATTTCCAAAAAGGCAGGATTGACATGGGTGATGATGCCTTTGGTGTCGGCGATGCTTTGTGCCGAGATGGCATCTTCGAATGCCATGTTTTTGAGACGGAGAGCCTCTTCCGCTTTGAGGCGTTCGGTCTCGTCGCTGTAGACGGCGACGATCTGTCCGCCTGGAAGTTTGTAGACGTAGTTTGACCGATAGCCGACCAGTATTTCGTCCTGATAAAGACCGACGGGATGTCGCTCCGGCTTGCCCGTAAGCCACACCCGCCGGAATACATCCAGAAGGCCGAAATCCACCACGCCCGGAAAGACCCTGGATACCCTTTGACCGAGCGCATCGGCCAGGTTGACGCCATCCATGGCCTGGCCGGCTTTGTTGAAGTCGACGAAGATGAAGTCCTCGCCGTCGTCCACGGCTTCGTAAATGGCGACGCCCTCGCCCATGTTGTCGAACAACTGCCTGTATCTCAGTTCTGAGACGTCCGCGGGATCCTGGAGACCCTCGACAGCGTCTATGTGGCTACTTTTCTCATCTTTCATGAGGCACCCCCTCTTTGGTGAAATATCATCGACTAGGCAGGGCTTGTGTCCTTGTCGGCGAGGACAATGCGGATCTTTTTCAGCAGCTCTGGAGAAGTGAAGGGCTTGGCGAGGAAATGAGTGCCTTCGTCAAGGATGCCGTGGTGCACGATGGCGTCGTCGGTGTAGCCGGACATGAAGAGGACCTTGAGGTCAGGGTAGACCTTGGTCAATCGTGCGCTGAGTTCCTTGCCGCTCATCCTGGGCATAACCACGTCGGTCAGGACGAGGTGGATTTTGCCTGCGTGTCGCTCGCATTCGAGCAGCGCCTCGCCGCCGTTGGCGGCGGAGAGGACCGTGTATCCGGCCGATGAGAGAATGCGGCGGGTTAGTTTTCGCACGGCTTTTTCATCTTCCACGATCAGGATGGTTTCATGGCCTCGCAGGTCGGTAAATTGGGGTTCATCCTGTAGGGCTTGGTCCTTGGCTTCGGCACGAGGCAGGTAGACCTCAAAGGTCGTGCCCTCGCCGGGTTCACTGAAGACGGCGATAAAGCCCCCACTTTGCTTGATGATGCCGTAGGCGGTCGAAAGGCCAAGGCCCGTGCCCTGACCCATTTCCTTGGTCGTGAAGAAGGGATCGAAGACTCGCGCTCTGACCTCGTCAGTCATGCCAAGGCCGGTGTCGCTCACGGCAAGCATGGTGTAGTGACCGGCAGGCCTGTCCGGGTGCTTGCTTGAATAGGCTTCACTCAATTCGACGTCGATGGTTTTGATCTCGAGCTTGCCGCCTTTGGGCATCGCGTCTTTGGCATTGACGGCCAGGTTCATCAGCACCTGTTCAATCTGGCCGGGGTCGGCGGTGATCTGGCCCAGATCGCCTGCAAGCGAAGTGGAAAGCTCGATGTCTTCACCGATGAGCCGCCTGAGCATTTTCTCCAAATCGACGACGATTTCGTTCAGGCAGAGGACCCTGGGCTCCAGCACTTGCTTGCGACTGAAGGCGAGAAGCTGACGGGTCAGGGTGGCGGCCTTTTTGCCGGCGTCTAAGACTTGGAGGAGATCGGCCCTCAGTGGGTCCTCTTCGCGCAGGTCCTCGATGGCAAATTCAGCGTAGCTGTTGATGACGGTCAGGAGGTTGTTGAAGTCGTGGGCCACGCCGCCGGCGAGTCGGCCGATGGATTCTATCTTCTGGGCTTGGTTCAGCTGTTCCTCAAGCTGCCCCTTCTCCTTTTGGATGAGAATTTGATCCGTGACATCGCGTGAGCTGACTACGGTGCCGACGACTTCGCCGGCCACGCGAATTGGCGTGGCGACCGAGTTGAAATGAACCTTGGTTCCGTCAGGCCGAACGTGAGCCGTATCCCATTGTTGCTTCACAGCCTCTTGAGTGACTCGATCCATGTGCTTCTTGAGTCGGTCCCGATTTTCTGGGGCGCTGAGCTCGTAGAGCGGAATGCCGATAAGTTCCTCCCGGGTCAAACCAGGCTCGGTTCTGTTGATCAGCTGGATTCGGTGGTTTTGATCGAGCAGCATAATGTAATCGGCCACCGAGTTGAAGACCGCTTGCAGGCGATTTTCGCTTTCACGCAGTGCTTGCTCCGCTTGTTTCTGGGCCGTGATGTCGTGTGTGACGCCGACGATCAAAATCGGCAGTCCGTCCGGTCCTTTGATGAATTTTGCGTTGTTGCTGGTGGAGACGGTCGTGCCGTCTTTGCGTGTTTGATCTGCTTCAAATACGACGGGCTCCCAGACGGCCTCGTCGTCTGATTCGAGGAGTTGCAAATGCCGGCCGAATATCTCCATGACCTTTGCAAGCGACTCCGGGGTGATCATTTCTTCCATGGATTGGGCCATCGCTTCTTCGTGGGTATAGCCCCGGAGCGCCGTGGTCGATTGGCTGATGAAGGTGAAGCGAAGGTTCATGTCCATCGTCCAGATTACGTCCGTTGCGTTCTCGGCGAGCAGTCGGTACTGCTTCTCGCCGGTCTGGAGCTCTCGGAGGAGAAGCCAGGTGCTCAGGGCGTCGCTGAGTCGGCGACCGATTTCGCGGAACAGAGTCCTCTCTTCTTTGGTCCAGTCACGATGGTGTGAGCATTGATGTATGCCGAACATCCAGGCTTTGCCTTTTTGTGGATGAATGGCCATGTGCATTTCGGCCAGAATGGCGAAACGGTGGCTGGTTTCTTGTGCCGTATCCGGATCTCGATAATCGGTGGTGATAACGTCGTTTTTGGCCAATGCCGCGCGGCAAATGCTCGCGGTTTCGGGCAGCATCGGAATCTCTTGTCCCAGGGCGAAGGCGCCGGGGTATTTTGGACGCGTGCGTTCCATGGGCACGCTCCATGACTCGGCCTCGGGATCGCAGGGAAAAAGCAGCCAGGCGCGGTCCGCCTCGAAAATTTCCAGCGTGGTCTGTAGGACTTCCGACATCATTTGATCGACATCGTGGGCTTGCTGGATGGCACGATTGACTCGCTCCATGTGCGCAAGAAAGCGTAGATGGATCGCACGTTCTTCTTCGGCCTGCTTGCGTTCGCTGATGTCAACGATCACGCCTCTGAATCCGAAGATTTCACCTTCTTGCATGATGGGGCTGATGTTGAGAAGTATCGGGAAGGTGGAGCCGTCTTTTCGCAGGGCTTGGTATTCGCTTGGCCCGAGGGTTTGTCCTTGAATCCGCCGGGCCAGGATTTCCCCGGCTCGAGCTCGATCTTCAGGGCTGATTAACTCAAGAGCGCTTATTCTCGTGGCCAGATCCTCTTTTGTATATCCGAAAAGCTCGAAGCCTCGCTGATTGGTGTAGGTTATGCTCAGGTCAATGTCGGATTCGAAAACCACTTCCGGCAGCATTTGTGTCAGTTCTTGAAAGCGAATATCCGCCTTGATGGACCAGAGGGCATGGGCGATGTTGTGGGCCACATCGGCGAAGAGGATTTGCTCTTCGGCGTCGATGGCGGCGGTTTTTGGGACAGAGGCGCAAAGCAATCCGAAATCGTGGTTTTCATGTCGCAGGCGCGCGACCAGGCTCGCTCGACCCACGTATTCTTTCGCCAGGGGACAGTCGGCGCATTGGGTGGGTGGGTCGTCTATCACGAGGATGCTGTTCGATTCGAGGGTCGCTTTGGCGCAATGGGGCGGTTGGTTCGTGCGCAGGCGTTCGGCCATGGGCTCGAACCTGTCGCCAAAGCCCGAATGGAAGAAGGGCTCGACGGGCTTGCCGTTTTTTTCCAATACGCACCAGGCGTTGTGGTAGCCGCGTGTTTCGGTCAGCAGTCGACAAACCTCGCTGAGCAATCGTGCGGGGTTCTTCTCGGCCATGATGAGCTGGTTGACCTTGTGGATGGCCGTCAGCACTTGAATTAGATGCTCTTGCCTTGAGGTTGATTGTTCGGCTGGTTTGTTGTTTTTCGTCAAGGTGTCCCCCCTTGTGCTTCAAATGCCTGCAAGATGATGAATAATTTAGCATAAGCCAGTTGGGTCCGTCCACCGACTCTTTCAAAGTCTCCTTTTGTTGGTGTTTGAATGTGGTGGGGATATCGAGCGTTGCTGTGCTAAGGTCCAGCGACTTTGGACCCGCAAAGGGAAGATAGATGAGCGACATAAAGCACCTTCAGCACGAGATTGGCCGTCGGCGGACTTTTGCCATCATCTCGCATCCGGATGCCGGCAAGACGACGCTGACCGAGAAATTACTTCTTTTCGGCGGGGTGATTCAGCTCGCCGGCGCGGTTAAGGCGAAGCGTGGCCGTGCGAATGCTGTTAGCGACTGGATGGAGATGGAGCGGGAGCGCGGCATTTCCATCACCACCAGCGTGATGCAGTTCCCCTATGAGGGGCTGGAGATGAACCTGCTCGACACCCCCGGGCACGCTGATTTCAGCGAGGACACCTACCGAACGCTTCATGCCGTCGACGGGGCCGTGATGTTGCTTGACTGCGCCAAGGGCGTTGAGTCGCAAACAAGCAAATTGTTTCGGGTGTGCAAGCACAGGTCGATTCCTATTTTTACCTTTGTAAACAAGATGGATCGGCCCGGCCGCGATCCTTTCGACCTGGTCGGAGAAGTGGAAAGTGTTTTGGGGATCGGGGTTTTTCCGATCACCTGGCCGATTTTTCGATCCGGGACCTTTCGCGGCGTCTACCACCGGCTCGACAAGCGTGTGTACCTGTTTGACCAGGAGCTGGCGAAGTCGAGCGCGAAGAGTGGCGCCGAAATCGCGCCCTTCAAGATCTCCGGTGTCGACGATCCCATGTTGCGCACCGAGCTCGGCGAGGAGGGCTACGCGCAGCTCCAAGAGGATGTCGAGCTTTTGGAGGTCGCCGGCGATGAATTTGATCGGGAGCGCTTTTTGGCCGGGGAAGTCTCGCCCATGTTTTTCGGCAGCGCCATTAACAACTTTGGACTTAAGGCCTTCTTGAATACCTTTTGTGAGCTCATGCCGTCACCTGGACCCCATGAGGCGAACACCGGCACCATCGCCGCCGACAAGGATGAGTTCAGCGGATTTATTTTCAAAATCCAAGCCAACATGAATCGGGCGCATCGCGACCGACTCGCCTTCGTGCGGATTTGTTCGGGGCGATTTCGGCGCGGGATCAAGGTCCACCACGTGCGCACGGGGCGAGATATCCGGCTCGCCAACCCGACCCTCTTCCTCGCAAAAGAGCGAAGCTTAGTCGATGAGGCCTATGCGGGCGATGTCATCGGGGTTTTCGACACGGGCATTTTTGAGATCGGGGACACGCTCACCGAGGGATCGAAGTTCGAGTTCGCAAGAATCCCAAACTTCGCGCCCGAGTACTTTTCTCGCCTTGTGTCCTTGGACCCCTTGCGCCGTAAGCAGTTGACCCGCGGCATCGAGCAGCTTGCGCAGGAGGGCACGGTGCAACTCTATCGTCCCCTGCGCGGTCTGGCCGGAGAAATGATCTTAGGCGCCGTCGGCGAGCTGCAAATGGAAGTGACCAAGTACCGCCTGCAGGATGAGTACGGCGTAAAAGTAAGGCTCGACCGACTCAAGTACCAGGTCGCTCGTTGGGTAAGGCCCAAGGAAGACAAGACCCTCGATGTCGAGGCCCTGCACAGGGAATGTCCCGGGCTCGTGGTGCTCGATGTCAAGGAACGGCCCGTCGTGCTCTTTGAGCGAGAATGGGCGGTCGGTTTTTCCGAAGAACGCCTACCCGACGTCATCTTCGACGAAACGGCGCAAGGCGTCGTGGTTCGCGATGGTCAGAGCTAGCAAGTTTTTGAAGAAACGGGGACGGTCTTAGTTTGTTAGTTATTTTGACTCGATTACCCTTTTGATCTTCTTCAGCAGGTCCGTCGAGTTGAAAGGCTTGGCGATGAAGTGGGTGCCCTCGTCGAGGACGCCGTGTTGCACGATGGCGTTGTCGGTGTACCCGGACATGAAGAGCACCTTGAGGTCCGGGTAGATCTTGGCCAGCCGATCGCTGAGTTCTTTGCCGCTCATCTTCGGCATCACCACGTCGGTCAGCACGATGTGGATTTTGTCCTCGTGCCGCTCGCATTCCAAAAGCGCCTCGCCGCCGTTGGCAGCGGTGATCACCGAATAGCCGGCAGAGCCAAGTATCCGCCGGGTTAAGTTCCGCACGGCCGTTTCGTCCTCGACGACCAGGACCGTCTCATCACCCCGCAGATCCGAGACGCTCGGTTCTTGTAAGGGCTCTGTTTTCTCGGCCTCGACTCGCGGCAGGTAGACTTTGAAAGTCGTGCCTCTACCGAGTTTGCTGTCGACCCGGATGCTGCCTCCGCTTTGTTTGACGATGCCATAAACAGTGGAGAGGCCGAGTCCGGTCCCTTGGTTCTTGCCCCTGGTGGTAAAGAAGGGTTCGAAAATCCGTTCCATGACCTCGGCGGACATGCCGACGCCGTCGTCGGTGGCGGTCAGCATCACGTAGGGCCCGGCCGTGGTATCCGCATGCTGGTTTGCGAAGTCCTCATCCAACTCGATGTTTGCGGTCTCGATGCAAAGCTTGCCACCACCCTTCATCGCGTCTTTGGCGTTAACCGCCAGATTCATCACCACCTGTTCGATCTGACCGGGGTCTGCGGTGATCAGGCCGAGGTCGGCCGCCAAGGACGTAGATAGCTCGATGTCCTCGCCGATAAGCCGCCTGAGCATTTTTTCCAGGTCGAAGACGACTTCGTTCAGGTCGAGGACCCTCACCTCCAGCACTTGCTTGCGACTGAAGGCGAGAAGCTGACGAGTTAATGCGGCGGCACGCTGGCCGGCCTCCTGGATTTGCCGAAGGTCCGCCTTCAGTGGGTCTCCTTCGCGCAGATCCTCTGCGGCGAAGCCCGCATAGCTGTTGATGACGGTAAGCAGGTTGTTGAAGTCGTGAGCGATGCCGCCGGCGAGGCGGCCAATGGATTCCATCTTCTGGGCCTGATGGACTTGTTCTTCGAGCCTGGCATGCTCAAGCTCTGTTTGTTTGCGTTCGGTGATGTCGATACCCACGCCAAAGAAGTAATCCAGTCGACCCTGTTCATCAGCAACAGATCTCCCATGCCATTCGACCAGAATTTCAGTGCCGTCTTTTTTGATGATGTGATTCTCGTTTACGGTCGGGCCTTCTGAGTTCACAAGCTGCCCGAAAAGAGCGGACATTGCTTGGTGTTGTCTTTCTGGAACCATGGTGGCCAAATAGTCTTTTCCTGTCAGCTCTTCTTCTTCATAGCCAAGGGCCTCAAGCATGGTTTGATTGGCCAGCATGATTTTGCCTTCCAGGCTGATCGCGACATAAAAGGCGGGGGAGGCCTGAAGCAAGGCTTGGCTGAAGTTTTTTTCGGTTTGTAGCTTCTTTTCGAACAATCTGCGCTGGGTGATGTCGCGGGTGACGCCGAGAACCAGCTCAGGTTTTCCCTGTGCATCCCGCAAGATGGAAGCAGCGAGTTCAGTCGGTACGAGGGAGCCATCCTTGTGAATCTGTTCCGCCTCGATGGTTCTCGATCGCTCCGGATCTACACCGGCCTCCCCTTTATGATTCAACTCCTCTGTTATCGCCCTGATCACGATTTCGAGGCTCTTGGGGGCGAATAGGGCGGCAAGATCAAGATTTAGTGCTTCTTCCTGGGTATATCCCGTGAGCTGCTCGACGGATGGACTCAGGTAAGTAAGCCGAAGATCGGACAAGCGCAAAATCCAGAGGACGTCTTGCACGTATTTGTTAAGGAGGTTGAGATGGGCCTCACTCACCGCCGAAGGTTTTTGATCCTGCCTCGCCTGCTTCAGTTCCTTCTCAAGCTGGGCAATTCGATCCTCGGCGTTCATGAGATCCCCCATGGGTCCAAAATCAACGGTCCGATTGTTTGTTGAGTAGAGTAGATCTGCTATCCGTTTTCAAGGGCTTTCCCGAATGCCAAAAGAGCTTGATGTGGCGAAAGTTGAGTGGTCTCATGATCCGCTCAGCCGAAGGGGGCCTTTTGGATGAGCCCCTGCAGGATCACCGATCGGGTGCTCTTACACATCGACGACTGCGAAAAAGACAAGGAAATCCATGACGGATGAAGGCAAGAGCCCCAAGAGTCTCCCGCCCGGAGCCTCTTATTACGCCTACCGCTTTGCTCGCATGCTCGCGCGTCCCATTGGAAAATTTCTTCATGTGGAAGCCTCCAGCGGGGTCCTTCTCTTAGTCGCTGCCGGGATAGCCTTGCTTTGGGCGAATTCGCCCTGGGCGTCCACCTACGAGCATTTGCTGCACATGAAGATCTCGGTTGGAATCGGCGACTATGCGTTTTCGCGCACGGTTCACTTCTGGATTAACGAAATTCTGATGGTGGTCTTCTTCTTTGTTGTGGGTCTCGAGGTTCGACGGGAGATGTTCGAAGGCGAGCTTTCCACGCCTCGGCGTGCCGCCTTGCCCGTGGCCGCGGCGCTTGGTGGGATGCTTGTGCCCGCGGCGATTTATTTGGCCTTCAATGTCGGCTCGCCCGCCGTACGCGGCTGGGGGGTGCCGATGGCCACCGACATTGCTTTTGCAGTCGGCATTCTCGCCCTGCTGGGCAGGCGAGTGCCGGCGGCCTTGCGGGTGCTGCTTTTGGCCTTGGCGATCATCGATGACATTGGTGCCATCCTGGTCATCGCCTTGTTTTACTCTTCCGGTTTCGCATGGAGCGGTCTCGGGATCGTTGGACTTGGCATTCTGATGGTTTTGGTGATGCAGCGGGTCGGATTTCGAAATCCCTTTTTCTATATCGTGCCGGGCTTCATCGTCTGGGCCGGGATGTTACAAGCCGGGATTCACCCGACCATCGCGGGCGTGATCCTGGGCCTTCTCACGCCTGTGCGCTCCTGGTTCGGCCATGCAGGCTTTGTGGCGGAAACCGAGCGAGCGCTCGAGAGCATACGCAGTCAGGCTGACCCGGAAAAGGACCCTCGCCACTTCCTTCCAGAGCTGGAGCGAATCAACATCGCAAGGCGCGAGGCCATCCCGCCGGTGACACGCATTGAGGCCGCGCTTCATCCATGGGTTGCTTTCGGGATCATGCCGCTTTTTGCGCTTGCGAACGCGGGCGTCGCCCTTGGCGGCATGGGCCAGGGTTCGCCCGATGCGATGGGGATCGGGCTGGGGGTCGGCCTGGGCCTGGTCATCGGCAAGCCTCTGGGGGTGGTCTTCTTCTGCTGGCTGGCTGTTCGTGTCGGTATTGCGTCTTTGCCGCGCGGTGTCTCTTGGGCTGGCGTGACGGTCGTTGGTTGTGTCGCCGGCATTGGTTTCACCATGTCGCTTTTCATCGGGGCCTTGGCCTTTGACGACCCTTCCATGTTGGCCCTCGCCAAGTTTTCTGTACTGGCCGCCTCTGCTCTCGCGGGCATGATCGGACTGGTCGTGGGCTTCAAGTTTTTGCCACGCGTTTTGTCAAAAGAAGTGGCCGGCACCACCCCCGATGACGCCGAGAAGTCTACGATTCACTGATCAGAAACGGGGACGGTCATCGTTTGTTGGGTATATTTGATGACGAAAATTCGAGGTCGGTCGCAGGAAACCGGGACCGAAGTTTATCTGGGTGCCAGTTAACCATGTAAAAAGAAAGGGGGATTCAGTCGATTTGCGGGTGGCGCGGTTCTTGCTGTCTTCAGGGCGAACAATGAGATGCTTACCTTTACGGAGGTTTTTCATGATGAATCGATTGCAATCTTCATTCTGTTTTCTTTTGGCCCTTGGACTCTTGTTGCCCGCTTGTGGCGGTACTGGGGATGGCGATCCGAACCAGCCCGGCACGGAGCTGCGCTCCGAAGAACAGCGCATCACGGCACCCATCACGGAGGCTTCGGATGTGGTGGCTCAGGTGGCGGGCAACACGGCATTTGCGCTGGATTTGTATGCCCAGGTACGTGAGGGCAGCGACGAGAACTTGTTTTTCTCCCCTCATTCCATCGAAGTGGCCCTGGCCATGACCTGGGCCGGCGCGCGCGGCGACACCGAGAGCGACATGGCGGGCGCTTTGCATTTTGAGTTGGATCAGAATGCCATGCACCCTGTTTTCAACCACCTGGACTTGGAACTTAACGCTCGAGGCGAAGGCGCCGAGGGGGCTGACGGCGAAGGTTTCCGCCTCAACGTGCTCAACGCCATCTGGGGACAGGTGGGCTACACCTTCTTGGACGATTTTTTGGACGTGTTGGCCATGCATTACGGAGCGGGCCTGTGGCTCATGGATTTCGCGGCCAATCCGGCCGCGGCCACGGAGGAGATCAACGAGTGGGTTGAGGTCGCCACCGAGGATCGCATCGAAGATTTGATTCCGCCTGGCGCGATCACCGGGGACACCCGCATGGTGTTGGTCAACGCTATCTATTTCAACGCAGCCTGGGCCGAACCCTTCGAAGAGGAGAACACGAGCGATGGGCCCTTCAGCACTTTAGCGGGCAGCACCGTGACCGTGCCGATGATGCACAAGATGAGCGAGATGGCTTATGCCGTGGGGGAGGGCTACCAGGCCGTAGAGATCCCCTACGACGGCCATGAACTCTCCATGCTGATCCTGGTGCCGGACCTAGGTGCCCTGGATACCTTCGAGCAGGGACTGAGCCCCGCCTTCTTGGCCCAGGTCGAGGCCCGCCGGGGATACGGCATCGTCGATTTGACCATGCCCCGCTGGGAGCTGGATGGGGCGACCTTCAGCCTCAAGAAGATTCTGACCGCCATGGGGATGGGCGTGGCCTTCACTGCTGCGGCCGACTTCTCGGGCATGAACGGCACGGGCGGCTTGGCGATCCAGGACGTGCTGCACCAGGCCTTCGTCAAGGTTAACGAGGCCGGCACCGAGGCCGCCGCCGCGACCGGCACCGAGGCCGCCGCCGCGACCGCGGTGATCGTCGGGGAGACCAGCGCTCCGCCAATGGGTCCCACAATCACCCTGGACCGCCCCTTCCTCTACTTGATCAAGGATATCCCCACCGGTCAGATCTTGTTCATCGGCCGCGTGGTGGACCCGAGCTGATTGCCTGGGCTTCTTGTTCGCTCAATCTCTCTTCAGGAAAAGCAGCATCGCCAGCAAGAGCAAGAGCCAGCTGCCATTGAATCCCGCGGAGGGTGTCGTGCAGCCGCATCCTCCGCTGGCCGGCACATCCACGCCCTCGTTCGGCGATCCGCCATCGTCTTTGGCTTCGGATGCCATGTCCGCCTGCGCATCCCCCCCGGCATCCTGAGGATCCGCATCGCCGGGATCGAATCCGTCCAGGCCGGCATCTCCCGCATCCCCGCCGTCGGCGACCGCCGATCCGTTGATGACGACATAGTCCCCATCGCGCAGATAGTCGATTGGGGCATCATTCAGGCTGACTTGGTTTGCCGTCGGTGCGTAGATTCTGACCGTGGCCGTGCCCAACTCGCCAAGAATCACCAGGGTGGTGTCCGAATAGTCGATGCGAATTTCATCAAGTGGAGCCGTGCTGCTCAGCAGGTTGCGGTTTGGGTCCGATAATGCCGAGCCGGTCGCAAGCGCTGCAATTTTCAAGTCGCCGTCTGTGTTCTTTCGGGCATAGGCTAATGTTCCATCCGAGGTCCAGCCATCGGCGGTTCGACTGACCCCGCCATCGCCCGCGCCCACCAGCATCAGGAAATCGCTCCAGTCCGAGGATTTGATCAAGAAGGCCGAGGCCTCGTCGGAGCCATCCGCCGAGACGACAAGTCTCGAAAAATTTTCGACCGCGCGCAAAACACCATGTGGTTCGAGAATCGAGACGAATTCGGTGTTCGACGCCGTCCGGCGCGCCATGGCGAATGGGACCGGCTCGGTTAAGTTGGGCCCCAGGCCCTCTCCGACCACCAGCCTCGTGTCGGGTGCTCCGAGCACCTGCCAACTCAATGCCTGATGGGGGTGATCGAAGTTTTCGACCAGGGAGTCTCCCGACTGCGGATACTCGATGAGGATCTCATCCACGTAGATATTTCCGCTCAGGGCCCCGGCCGCCACGGAACTCAGCTCAATTACGACTTTGGAAATTGGTGTGTCGATCAGGCCGTCATTGTTGCCGAGATAGTGGCTCCAGTCAGCGATGTTGTCGACTCGCAGGTTCTGCCAGCCGGTCCAGTCGACTGGGCCAATCGATCTTGTGAATCGTTCGTCGGTGGCATCCATGATTCTCAGGGTCAGATCATGGCCACTTCCGTCCCCAAAGATTTGCATCGACAGCGCATCAGGCACTTCGTCGATCCGAGGAACTTGCTCGGTCGAATAGAGGATATAGCCTTGGCTGCCGGAAAAATCGTAATGCAGTTGGCCTGAGCCGTTGCCGGAAAAGGCCTGATCGCGGCTGATTGTAAAGCTGCCCGATACGTCTGCGTTGTTGGCCCAGACGCTCCCGTAGTTCAGTCCGCCGTCGCCGCCAAGATCGAAACGAACTTCAAAACCGTCATCCAGGTTGCTGCTTTGGCAATTCGTCAGATGTTGATAGCCGTCGTTGGTGCCAAATCCGGTATAGGCGGATAGCGCTTGATTCGTCGTTGCCGTCCCGAAGTTGTGATAGACAAGGTCAACCTGATGGGCGGCACCATCGAGGGAATCCACCTCAAACAGGTCGACTGCATATTCGGGCAACAAAGCGATCGTGCGAAGCAGTCGGGCGATTTGTGGATACACGGGTCCGGCATCCGCTCTGGCAAAACCGAGCCCGGGCAACAAGACAGCTCGCTGCAAGGTCCCAGTGGCCTCAGACTGGCTGGTCTCATCGATCACGACCGTGTTGTGGGCCACGGTGACCTTGTCCCAGGTCGTGTGCGAAGCCACCGCATAGGATTGGGTGCCCGGATCGACGGCCATCATCGCGCCGCGGGCGAAACTGACGAAGCCCAGTTTGTCATAGTGCCCATGCCAGCCTCCGTGGGGTCCATAATCAAAGGCCAGATAGTGGGTCATGTCTTGTGGACCGGCGCGCATGACGACGAAGCCCGCATCATCAAGTACCATGGAATCGAGTGACAACACGTCATCGGGGGGTAGCTGCAGAAGGCCAAAGAGCAAGGCCTCCCGGCGGCGGGATGCCGTCGTCAGGGGGGCGGCCAGTTCAGAATCGGGATATCGCGCCAGGGCGATTTCGAACAGCCGTCGGCTCGAAACCAAGTCGGTGCGTGAGCTGTCGTTGAAGGGCGGCAGGGTCAGGTCCGGCATGGAGAAGTGAACCGGCAGCGTGAACATGCCGTGCAAAGCAGGGATGGAGAATAGCTCCAAGTCGGCGGCTTCGGCCATCAGGGCGGTTTGCGTCAGGGCATCCAGGGCATAGAAGTGATAACCCCAGGAGCCTTCGTACCAGAGGCCTTCCAGGGTGATGCTGTTTTCCATTTGAAAGAGAAAACCCGAGGAACCGTTTATTGCCTGGGATTGGAGGCGGGGATCAGATGTTGCAAATCCGACCGCGGCGATGGCTGCGTTGTGCCAACTTTGCCAATTGGAGATCCCGGCATCGTTTCGCTGGATGACTTCGACGGCAGCCTGCAGCAAGTCGTTTTTGATATGGTTTTGCTGGTCTGCATTGAGCGCCGCGCTGTCGGCGATTAGATCATAGGCCCAGGCCATCGGGATCAGCCAGACCGATTCATCCAATGTTTGCGCCCGGGCCCTTCCTCCGCTGCTGCCCTGGCCGTCATCCTTGTCATGAATTGGATAGCTCAGGTAGATGTCGGCATAGGCCAAGAGAATCTCGGCCGCCGCTGTGGCATAGCTCAGATCGCCGGTCAGTTGATAGGCCAGGCCGAGATCTCTTGCCGCCCTTGCCGAATCGCTGTGCCTTCTGGAGTAGATCACCTGGTCGTAGGGCCAGCCGGTGAAGTGCTGGCCGTCGATGGGGCAGACATGCTGACCTGGTCCTTCATAGATCAACGAGACGCCGTGAACGGGACAGACATACCACATGGACCACTGGCCGCCCTCGGGCGGGGGGCTCCAACTGGCCAGGCTGTATTTCTGGTTGTGCGCTTCCGGCCAGTTGTCGGCCTGGGTGAGAATGTCTTGAAGCAAAGAGTCAGCCCAGGCAAGGCTCGACGCCCAGTCGCGCATTCGAACAAAATCAGCAGAGTCCAAATACAATCGCGGTGCGCTGCGATACGGCAGCGGAACCGTGGCCTCAAGCGACAAAACGTCTCTTTCCAGGCCGGCCTGCTTGACGACAAATCGAGCGGTGTCTGTCTCCAAGAACCGATCGGGCGAGATGAAGGCCTCGGCCAATGACAGCGTCACGGTGACCTCGGCCGAGCCGTTGGCGACAAAGTCGATTTGTTCGGGACTGACCACGGCCTGCCAATCGGATCCGATGTCTTGCTGCATTTCGAGCTCGACGCTTATGGCCGCGCCGTTTTTCTCGGACATCTGTATCGTGTAGCGATATTCGAAATCAGGCCCGACGAATTCATAACCTTCATCGACTGAGTCGATCAAGGTGCTGGTCAGGCGCATGTCGTCCAGTCGGATCAGCGTGTCCGCAAGAGGCTCATGGCCCCAGCCGCCGGCTGACAATTGTATGCGGCTGACCTCGTGCCAGCCGATTGGGTCACGGGCCACGCTGAATTCATTCAGCTTGATCCAAAAGTGCTGCCACCCGGTCCAATCCATCTTGATGCGATAGCGGTAGTAATCCGAGCCCTCGGAGCCGGCGTTTTCCGAAAAGAAAATGACTTCGATCAAGGCGTCGTTGGCCGACTCGGAATGCATCCAAAAACTCAAGACTTGATGCCCCGTGGCATCGAGCGCCCCGGAGAAATCCTTGTTAATCGAAGACTGGTTGAGCTGGTCGTCCCAGCGACCCGAGGCGTTCCCTTGGATTTTTTCGTTGGTGTCCAGGTCGAGCCCCCACCAGTCTGAAACGTCTTCGAAATCGTCGATGACCATGTCAGCGTGAGCCGGAACGCTCAGCAAGGACAAGAGAAACAGGGTAGAGATTGCTTTTCTCATCTTGTCTCCTTTTGACGGCCTGATCCTATCCTTAAAAGTCTCTGCGGATTTTTTGGATGATCTGATCCAGGGCGTCTAAGAAACGTGAGCGATCCTTTTTGGCCATGGGCGGCGGACCGCCGGAGATCTGGCCGGAATCTCGCAAGGAAGACAGAAGTTCGCGGGTGGCCAGATCGTCTCCAATGGAGTCCTCGGTGAAGGGCTTGCCGCGAGGACCAAGGGCGAAGGCACCTTGCTTGATGCAGCGCGCGGCCAGGGGGATATCGGCCGTGATGCAGATGTCCCCGGCACCAATGTTTTCAGCGATCCAGTCGTCGGCGACATCGGCACCAGCCCCCACCGCAATGCTTTGGATTTGGGCCTCGCCGGTGGATTCCGGAATGTGTATCGGAGAATTGCTGACGACAAAGACCCGAAGGCTGCATCGATCAGCAACCCTGTACACTTCTTTCTTCACAGGACATGCATCTGCGTCGATATAGATATCAAGCATGACTTAAAGATTCTCCTGGCGTTATGCTATCAGCCGAAAGACAGAGGTTCCAGTCGCTTGCCGTGTGTATCTTTCCGGGAGGAGGCAATACGTGTCGAATACACCAAGGAGATTCCCCTTTTTTCTGGTTGGGACCGGCCTGTTTGTTGTTGGCGCGGCAGTACTTTTGTTCTTCCAGTATTGGCTACGGTCCTCGGCCTACCGAATGGATCGACTCCTGGCTGTGCTTGACGACCCATCACTTCTGTGGGGCGTGAACCCTTTGCTCCTTGTGGTATCGGCATTTTCGATAATCGCAATCTTCTCCAGTCCATTCCTGGTGCTAAGTGGCATCTTACAACGCACACGTTCCTCCGGACGGGGGTCAGACTGACCCCCGGCTTAGGGAGAGAGGGGGCGCGCGAAGCGCTGCTCAAAGGCGCCGTTGTCGCGGAGTTGCTTGTTCCAGTAGCAGTTGGTGAGGCCGATGCGTCTGAAAAACGAGAAGGCCTGACGGCGGAATGGAGAGAGACTCTCGCAGGCCGCGATCGCCTTGACGAGTTTGCGGTCGAGGCAGGCATGCCGGCCCAGGGAATCGCCGAGTCCGGCGAATTGAGCGTAGAGCTTCTTCGTCAGGAAAGGCGGTTTGATCTGGATGCCTTCGATTCCACCTCGAACCACCGTGCCCAGGTAGGTGGCATCCCAGCGGGCAGGCAGCCTGGCCAGGTATTGCTCGAGCCATCTCGAATGATGGGCCTCGGGAAAGCCGGATTGCACGACGAAGGCCACACGGCGGCCTGGTCGCGGCTGGGTATTCTCCAGGGTTTCGAAGAATAGTTTCAGGTGACCCGGCATGGCATGGACGTAAAGCGGGAGCCCGAAAACAACAAGATCGGCTTTGTTCCAGGCCGCGAGCGCCTTTTCGCGTTGACTGCGGCTCTTGAGTTCCAGGAAGGTTGAGACATTGCCTTCGTGCTGGCGAAAACCCTTGCAGAGATGGTCCATCAGGATCGCGGTGTTGCTGGTGGCGCGTGGCGAGCCGCTCAGTACGAGGAGCCGGTGTGGGCCCTTGAGAGCAGGGACCTCGGGAATCGGCACCGGCGTAGGCTTGGTGGGCGGCTGCCATGACGCCGTCGATGCGGGGCCGGCAAGAAATCGCTCGATCGTGACGGCGGTGGAATCGAGCGGGTCCGATGTTGTCGCCGATACGACGAAGGGCACCCGACACTGATCAGCGAGTCTTGCGACCCAGTCGGAGGTGACACGAAGGTCTTCGGCCTGGTCACTTGGGCCGGGCTCGAGGAGCACCCCAAGGGGCGGGAGCTTGTCATAGCGATGCTGGTGCATGCACTCCCCGTTGAAGAGCTGGATGTAGGGATGCGCCAAGGGGATGAACTTGTCCACGGCGGTCTTCAAGGTTGCGCTGACGAAGCCCGCCCGCAAAGGCGAGGCGAGGATCAGCAGGTCAGCGTGGAGCCAGGCGCGCCGGACTTCGTCACCGTCGTCTTTGACGGGGCATTCGCCCGGGGTTTTGACCCAACAGGACCAGCATCCGGTGCATTTTGTGATTCGCTTGTCCCGGAGTCGTAGCACCGTGACATCGTGGTCGCCCTCTTCGAGTCGTGAGGCCAGTCCCTCGATGATTTCGCCGAGCTTGCCATGATTGTCGAGATTTCCGTCAAGAAACGTGATTTTCGCCATGTCTACCTCGGTTTCTTTGTTATTGTAAGCACTGCTTACATCCGAGTGTAGCCCCCGAAAAGTCGCTGGTCAAGAAGAAAGTAATCGTTGTATACATTCGGCATGAGCAAATCCCAATACCACCACGGTGATCTCCGAAAAGCCTTAATCCAGGCCTCACTCGATTTGGTCGAGGCCGAGGGCCCCCACGAGATTTCGCTTCGAGAGGCGGCCCGCCGGGTCGGCGTCTCGCCGGGTGCGCCCTACCGGCATTTCAAAAGTCGGCAAGAACTCATGGCGGCGGTCGCCATGGAGGTAATGGCGCGCTACTCGGCCCTGGTCGAGGAGGAGCTTGAGCGGGTGGGCCCAGGCCCCATTGAGGCTTTTCGCGCGCAGGGGCTCGCGTCGGTTCGTTTTGCAAAGGAGCATCCAAACCTCTTCCGTTTGATGAGTTCAAGGTCCTATTTCGACTCACTTGGGCCCGAGGTGATCGAGGGGGCCAAGGCAAAGAGGGAGGAGATCCTTGAACTCCTCCGTGAGGCGCAGCGGGCCGGGCTCCTCGGGACCGGCAAGCCGGAACACGCCCTCTTGGCCGGCCAGGCACTTGCTTATGGCTTGGCCCGCATGCTGGTCGACGGCCGACTCGCCCTGCTCGGCCACGCCGAGGACGACGTGGTGGAATTGATGATGGCGCTCACCAAGGTGCTCGGCGAGGGCTTGTTCCCCAGAGAAAAGCCACTTTCTTGTTCGTGAGAGATACATGCTCCCATCGATGGAATTGTTTAGATCCTTCGGCGGGACAATGCGTATAATTTCCGCATAGACACCAACCGACAGGAGGCGCCATGAATCCTCGCAATTTGTTGAAATTCAGCCTGATCGCAGCCTTGCTCGCAAGCCCGATTTCGGCCCAGGCCGGTCAGGCCCTTTCGCTTTGCGACAACAGCGAGGCCATTTTGGCTAAGGCGGTCTTGAACGCTGATGTCATCGTCTGGGGTGAAGTGAAAGAGGCCACCGAGCAGACCAAGAAGCAAAAGGACGGCAAGTGGGAGTATTCCTGGACGGCCAGGATTGAGGTCAAGGAAGTGTGGATGGGCAAACACGAGATCGGGGAAGTGTGGATGGGCAAACACGAGATCGGTGAGATTGCTTTTTCCGAGAGCTGTTCGGGCACCGCCCACATGAGCCGCAATCACTGCAGTCGCCCCCCGGCCACCAAGGGAACCAAGCTTGTCATTTACTTAAAGAAGGACATAGACGGCAAACACGAGTTGGCCCAGCCGCGCAGTGGCGTTTTCAATAGCGGGGATTGCCCCGGCCAGGTCGAGATCGACAAAGCGCGCAAGCAGCACCCAAAGGTTT
>JAFCZJ010000119.1 GCA_019314375.1 Deltaproteobacteria bacterium
TGTCCGTGCCGATGGCACCCGCGTTGACGAAGGGGGTCTGAGACACATAGAGCTCGGGCGTCTCGCCCACGTCCAGCACCTCGCAGCATTCCTTGTAAATCCTGTGCAGTTCAGGAAACTGCTTGTCGCTGACCTTCACCGCGCTCGCCAAGTAAATGGTCCGCAGGGACTTCTCGCCGATCAGACCGATGAACTTGCGCAGGGCCGTGTCAAAACCCGGCACCTTGCGCAGGGTCACCAAAGCGGCCCGGTCCGAAGGATGCTCAAAGGCCCGAGAGCTGATGCCCGGCAAATTCACGCGTTCTTTAAATTCTCCACCCATGGATCAAAGCCTCCCTTGTCAAAGGTTCAAAAAAATCAGAATCAAGGATTAAGAAGTCTGGACAAAATCGTACCCGCCCTGCCCACCACGTAAAGGTACGTCCCGTCATCCCAAATGTCGGTCAGGGCAGTCTTGCAACCAGGAGATTGTGTCGCCCACTTGCCTTCCCCCAGACTCCAGTAGCCCACATAGGCTTGCTGATCGAGGGAAAGGACACTGTCCACCATCGAGCCTCCCGCGATCCATACTTGGTTATAATTCACGCCATACACCGCATTCAAAGGCTGGAGCGTTTCCGGCGGAATGACACTATTATCTATCACATTCCCTGCTCCGATCAGCAAAACTTGGGATTCACCTCCAGAGGCCTGGCCGACCACCCAAATCATGCCACCAACCAGCATGGCCACATCGCTCCAATCCGCTTCCTGAACCAAATCCACCTGGAGCCACTGCCAAGACCCACCAGAGCGATCTCCTCGGAAGATAGCCCCCCTGTCGCCTACCGCCATGGCTTCAGTGTCACCGTACACGTGAACTGCGCGAAGCGTATCGGCGTCCGGCTCGGGCACATAGACCTCCTCGAATACCTCTACCTCGCTTTGCCATTCCATGATCCTACCGCCCGATCCCACGGCCAACATGCGCTCCGAACCCCAGCCGAATACATCAAAAAAATCCATATTTGAGATAATTGAGTTGGGCTGCCAACCGCCACTTCCATCCATCCAAAGGGCAGTTTCGCTTTCCCCTACAATCCAACCCGCCCCCGGCTGGGGCATGCAGATACCGTAAAGGTTCATCTGACCCTGGCCGACGTCGAGGTCTACCCAAATATTGTTCGGGCCTTCACGACGCAAGATGCGACCATCCATGCCCACGGCCCAGGGAGCGCCAAGGGGCCAACCGTGGATGGCGTTCAGATCAGAGCGTTCGCCAAAGCTGAGTTGGCGCAAGCGCAATCCATCATAAACAGCCAACTTGCCACGCTCCCCGCCGAGGTAGACCCGGTCGCTTCCTTGGGACCACAGGGCGTTCATGGGGACCATGGCTTCATCCGACAAAAGTTGGAGTCCGTCGTTGGGCCCATTCAACAACCAGAGCGTACCCTTCAGATCCACGGCATAAACCATCCCATCCGAGCCTGCATGAATGCCGAGAATGGTCTGCCTGGTGCTGGTATCCATCATCTCCCAACCATTACCATCCCGATGAGCTATGATCCCGCTACTTCCACCCAGCCAGACATCCCCTTCGGGCGAGACCCAGAGGCTTCGAATCGAAGTCAGCTCGTTGGGCATATCCTCTAAGAAATTTTGCCAATCAGCTGTACCCACCCTGCGCTGCAAGAAGGCGCCCCCCGCGAAGTGATCCCCGGCTACCCAGAATGAGTTGGCATCTCCCCAGATGGCGTAAAGATGGGCATCGAATTCCATCAGTCCCTCCAGGGGAGCCCAGTTCGCACCTTGTCGCCCAAGCACAGTCCCATTGCTTCCCACAACCCAGATATCATCACAGGATCTCCCCCATGCGTCCAACAAGTCCCCAGCGTCGGTCGTGGTTGCCAACACATGCTCAAAAGTCGATTCACCAAAACGATGGGCGATATACCCCTCGTCACCAAAAACCCAGACATGTCCGTCACATCCCCAAACCGCGTTCAAATCCACGTGGGTCGAATCGGAAAAGGATTCCCAGGTCAATCCATCCCAGCGCAAGATGGTGCCCGCGTCGCCCACGGCCCACAAGTCACCCCCGTCGAACCAAAAATCATTGATGGTATTGCCAGTGGGAAGCGGATTCTCCCAGCACCAAAGATCCGAATTGCAGGCCCCCGCAAAGGGGGCACAGCCCGTGTCCGCTGTATCAATCGAGCCATTACAATCGTCGTCCAACCCGTTACCACAAGTCGGGTCCCCATAGGGCCCTTCCCGGCTCCCGGTAAGTTTCTCATGCACACATTCGCCGCCAACGCAGATATTCAGGTTGCAATTGTCTGTGGTCCCGCAGTCAGAATCAGAAACACAGGCTGGGTCAGCGGTTCCATGGCAAACACCGGCAACACAAGCGTCGATGGTTTCCGGATTGTCATCATCGCAGTCGTTGGTATCGTCATCGGTGTGAACACAAGCACCAGCCTCACAGCTATCGTCAGTACAGTCGTTATTATCGTCGCAGACCACGCCGTCGCAGCTCGGCTCCGTGAAATGACAGAACTCGGGCTTGGCCTTGGGGTCATCCGGCGCGCAGACCCACCACTTCTCCAGACAAGAACAGCCTGTCACGGCGCAACCTCCGTCGTCCTCACAGGCTTCGTAACGAGCCAAGTCGGGATGGGGGTCGAAGGTGCATGCGATGAGACTAAAAGAAAAGACCAGCACAGCAAGCTTGGCCATCCAATGGACCTCTCTTGTTCGTTGCATGCCCCATTCTAGCCCAGTGAAGAATTATGGGAAAGCCCCCCCCCTGGGCGCTTCAAGACTGTAATTCTGGGTCAGTGTTCAATGTCTTTGGACAGGATGGTGCCCGCCTTGCCCACCACGAATAAAGTAGCGCGGTCGTCCCATAAGTCGTTCAGGCCGATCTTGCAGCCGGGAAATTCCTGCATCCAAATGGATCCTGTCCAGAAGGCAACATAGGTTTGCTCGTCCTGACCGACGGATCCGCCGCCGGCAATCCAAACCGAACCGCCCTCCACACCCCAAACCGCATTCAAAGGTTGGTCCGTGTTGGGCTGCACCCATTCGGTCGTATCAAGCTCGCCGTTAATCATTCTTGAAACTCGTGCTCCGCCCAGGGCTCCCTCACCCACAATCCAGGCGCTATCCGTTGAATCCTGAAAAACGCTGCGCCAATTGTCCATGCTAACGTAATCCTGCTGCCGCCAAACCAACTCGTCAGCAGCAGCATCATATTCATTGTGAACAATCACCCCGTCGTCACCCACCGCATAACCACCGCCGGAGTCGGAAATCATGTGCACGGCCCGCAGCGTATTTGGAAAATCTTGAGCCGATAGCGATACGAATTCATCATCCTCTCTGCCCATGATGCTGCCACCCGTGCCACTCGTGCCCACGGCCACCATCTCACTCAGACTAAAGCCGAAGACATCAAAAAATCCACCCTCGAGCTCAGCTGTGAATGACTGCCAAGCGCCTCCATTCCGCATAAGCACAATGCCGCCATCTCCCACGATCCAGCCGGTCTCAGGAATGGGTATGCAGATGCCGAAAAGGTCCGTTGTACCCTGACCATGGTCTCCACTCCCCGTCCATGTTCCATCAGCACGACGCAGAATGATGGTGCCGCCATTTCCCACCGCCCAGGCGGCGCCGCCTGGCGGCCCGTGAATGGCGTTTAGATCGTAGGCGATGATCCGCATGAAGAGCTTGCGCCAGCGAGCTCCATCATGGACGGCCAGGAGGCCCTTCGTGCCTCCTGCAAAAATCCGATCCGGCGACTGAGCCCACAAATGTCGCATGAGACCCGTCCCCTCATCTGAAACCAAGGTCACGGTATCGCCGGCTCCATCCAATCTCCAAAGCGATCCCACGCCGTCCATCGCGTAAAAAACACCGTCCGGGGCGGCATGCACGTCCACGATGTCGGGGTTCATCTCAGTGCTCACCGCGGTCCATGATCCTTCCTCGCTTCGGCCAAAAAGACGACCAACTTCAGCGCCGATCCAGAATTCTCCGCCCTCATTTCCCCAGATGGAACTCAAGCGAGGTCCCGGCTCAGGCAAGTCGGCCGATTGATCCACAAACGGGTCTGACCCTTCCTTGTGCAGCAGAAACCCATTGGGACCATTCGCCCCCACCACCCACAACGTATCCCCATGGCCCCAAATCCCGTACAAATCCACTTCGAGGTCATTGGCGATTGAGGGCCTAATGTCCCAGCCTGAGCTAGAGCCCTGAATCATGGTCCCAAAACGACCCACCGCCCAGATGTCGGCACAAGAACGTCCCCAGGCAGCCTGTAAGTCGTGGGAGGTCGGCCCTGTGATCTGCAGAAAAAATTCAGTATCGTCCCGCCGATAGCCGATATAACCCCCGTCACCAAAAACCCAGACGTCTCCTTCACATCCCCAAACTGCGTTCAAATCCACATCGGTTAAATCAGAAAAGGACTCCCAGGTCGATCCATCCCAACGCAAGATGGTGCCCGCCTCACCCACGGCCCATAAGGACACGCCGTCGGACCAAAGATCATTGATGGTATTGCCCGTGGGGATGGGGTTCTCCCAACGCCAGCCATCCACGCTGACTGCCCCCTCATAAGGTTGACAGCCGGCTTCAAGCTCCTCGGTCAGCCCGTCACAATCGTCGTCCACCACGTTTGTACAAGTCGGGTCCCCGTAGGGCCCCTCCCATCCATCGGGGTTCACCGCGGCCAGCGTGTCATCGCAGTCTGTTCCCCCTTCACACTGAAGCGTGATGAATCCATCCCCATCATCATCCCGTTGCCCTACAACGCAAGACCCCTCGAAGCAGCTTATTGGCTCACACCATGTCCCAAGAGGGCAATCATCGTCTACAGTACAATCAGGCCCCACCACAACACACTCGCCATTCCGACAAGCATTTTCGGTATTGGTGTTCTCGTCATCACAAGAATTTTCGTCGTTGTTCTCGGACGCACAAGCTCCGCCCACACAGGAATCATCCGTGCAGGGATTGTCGTCGGTACACTCGTTGCTGTTGTTGTCGTAGGTACAAATCCCTGCCTCGCAGCTGTCGTCAGTGCATGGATTGTCGTCGGTACACTCGTTGCTGTTGTTGTCGATAAAGACGCAGTGGCCTTCCTCGCAGCGATCGTCGGTACAATCCTCGTCGTCGTCGCAATCCGCATTTCCAAGGCATTCAGGCGCTGCGGGATGACAGAACTCGGGCTTGGCCTTGGGATCGTTCGGCGCGCAGACCCACCATTTTTCCAGACAGGAGCAGCCCTCGGCGCAGGTCCCATCGTCGCCACAGGCTTCGTAACGGTCCAGATCGAGTTCGGGCTCGAAGCTGCATGCGGTGGGACTTAGAAACAGGGCCAGCAAGGCCACCCGGAGGACTTGTTTGGTTCTTTTCATGCCCCATCCTAACCCGAATGGGGCATTTGGGGGAAGACCCCGCCTGGATCAGAGATTCACACTGGCGGCACCGGGGACTAAGACGTGCTCGGTCACCTTGACCGCGAACTGTTTGCCGTCCCAGCTCAGGTCGTGGCGGGTGATTTTCAAGGGCAGCCTGCGGGGCAAAGAGGCTAACCTGGCCTGCAAATCCAAGTTATCCAGGTCGGCCGAAGACAAAATCGCCGCGCTCAATCCCGTGACGGAGGCATTGATGGCCTCCCCCATGGCGACTTCTTTTCCGCCGCGGACGGTGCTCAAGCGCAGATTGGCGGACAGGTCTTCCCAGGTCAGAAGGACCAAAGTCCCCTGTCCACGCAAAAGCTGCAGCTCCTTCAACTTGCTCTGCATGCTCTTTTTGAGCTTTTCCGGTTTGCCCGAGCCTTCCGGCGGTTTGTCCAGCATGCGAGCCAAGCGCGCGGCCGACCACAACTTGGCAAAACGACGTGGGTCATCCGGGCCAGGCCGTCCTGGGGCACGGGCCACCTGGCGCTCCAAGCGCAGGGCCTCGTCAACTCGCCCGGATCCGGCGGCGGCCGCGGCCAAACGCAAAGTGTTCAAAGCTTCCCCTGGTGCCTTTTCCACCAGGCTCTTGAACTGCCGATAAGCCGGATCGTACCAACCGTGGGCCAGGTAAATGTCACCCAACAAACGACGGGAAGGAGCCGAAGCCGGATCAAACTCGACGATTTCCGAATAGGTACGCACCGCTTCGTCGGCCAATTTCTGACTGGCCAATAAGTCGCCCAACTCACGGGCGAGGAAGGGTGTGGCCAGACCTGAATCCCGAAGCCTGCGGCCCTGAATCAAAGCTTCGTCCACCTGGCCGGCCTTGGCCAAAAGATGAACCAGGCGCAGGATGCCGTTGGGATCGTTGGGCGCCAAGGCCATGACTTCCCGCAGACGAGCAATACGGGCAGGGAGTTCGGGCAGCTCGCTGAGCTCGATGTCCACTTGGGCCCAATTCACCTTACCCATAAACAGCACCCTTTCGACCGCCGAAATCACGTTCTTGTCCACGGCGCGGCGCAAGATCAAGCGAGCCAGGTAACGCTGTACATCCGGTTGCCCGGAAAAAAACCGCAAGACAAAAACCGCGCTGCCCTCGTCCCGAACAAAGGGTTGCATGACCCTCAAGAAGGTAGCCTCGCTGCGCCAGTCAGGCACTTCGCAAGCCTGCCTTGCCGCCTGGTAACGATTGATGAGTTCCGGTGCGGATTTGGCGGTACGCAAACGCTTGCGCCAGAGGATCACCCGCTCGCGCAATGAGCGCCTGGACGCATCGGAGCAAATCTGAGCCAGCTGGCGAGCAGACTGCCTGCGTCGGGGACGCTTTGCTGATTTGGGCATTGCCATCGCTCCGCCCTTGCCACCAACCAAAGCGATGGACTCGTCGTCCATTTCGCCATCCATTTTCGCCCTGTCACCAAAGGTCTTCAATTGCTCCTTTTTGGCCACCACGGGGCTGGGTTGGGTCATACGCCTGGCCTTGGCCGGGCGTGCGGTCATCTTGACCTTGCCTTCGGGCGCAGGCGGGCGCACCGCGCCAGGTGCCACCTGCAATCCGGCCACGGCCTCGTGCCGATATCCTTGATCTCTTGTTTGCTCCTGCCCGGCCATGGAGGCCGGTGCCTCTTCGCTGAACTTCGTGCACCCCAGTCCCATGGGCACAGTGATGACCCCCAAAGCCCTCAATAGCTTGCTTTCCTCGACAGCGTCCAAACCTGATAAACGCACGCCGCGCAGGGGTCGATGCTTACGCTGAATACCCTGCTGTCGGAAAGCCTGCTCGCTCTCCAAGGCCAAAATGGAGGTATAGGGCGTCATCAGCCCATAGGCCACGCCCAGCTGCATGATCTTGCCGCGGAGCAACTCAGGGTCCTCGGAAGAACCCATGAGACGGCGCAGGTACTCGGCCGCCCACAATCGCGGCACGAAGGCCGCCACCACGGACTTTGACCTGCTCGTCGAGTATTCCCGTTCGACCAACTTGCCACCCAGGCGTCCGCGCACCGTGATGCTGCCCGGCAAATCGTGGTGACTGCGGGCCAAAACAATGACCTGCTCGCCATTTTCTACTTTGCCGTTGACGTTGCTGAAGACCTCGTCAAGCCCCGCGCCCAGATCCATCACCAAGTCGGTCAGGGTGGGGGTCTTGAGCGCGGCCACCAGGGTCAAAGCCCGCTCGGTGATTTCTTCGGTCCGCCCGACGAAGAAGGCTTCGCCGCCACCCGCACGAGCCAACATGCCCAACAAACCTCGCCGCGCATGGGGGCCCACGCCCACGGTGAAAAGTCGGGCCCGAGAAGTCGACAAAGCACGCCTGAGGCGCTCCACCAATTGCTCACTGCGCATTTCGCCGGAAGTGGCGATGCCATCACCCACATAAATCACAGCGGGCTGTTCTGCCCCATGCAGTCGAGCCAAGGCCACATTGAAAAACGAAGCCATGTCGGTGGCCCCGCCACCGCCATGCTCGGCCAACCTCTCCAAGGCCTTGCCGATCTCTTCTTCGCTGGCCTCGGCCAGGCCTTCGGCCGGGTAAAGCACCTTGGGTTGAACGTCCAAGCTCATCAGGGCAAAACGGTCACTTTTGGACATGGCGCGCAGGATGGCCTCGGCTGCGGCGGCCTGCATACCACGGCTCGTGGCATCACCCGCGGCCGAGGTGTCGACCACCAGCACCACTTCGCCTTTGAGTTCGCCCACCTTCTGGAAATCGAAATCCGGGGTGTAACGCACCATCAGGTAATCCGCCGCATCCCGACCCGCGGGCACCCGATAAACGCGGAGGGCGTCGGGTTCGTCGTCCAGCTTGGCTTCCAGCATGAAGTCGGCTCGCGGGGTATAACCGCTGCGACGCATGGTCACGCGTCGGCCACCTTCCTCGATGCGCGCGTCGGCCATGGTGGTCAAAGCCATTTGTCGACCCGGCTCACCCAGATCCACGGACAGGGAAAACTCCCCGATGCGCGCGGGCTCGGCGACTTGCATGGGATAAACGTAGCGCAGCACGCCTTCGCTTTCGGTCAAAAGCTGCACATAGCGCAAAACCGCCCGGCGGCTCCCCGCGGCCGGCACCGGAAAAATCCTCGCCCGGAAGGTGGTGTTGTCGATCCACTCCAAGAGGGCCGGCGCATGGCCCGAAGTGGCGGCCCGCTCGTATTCCGCGGCGGCCCTCCGCTTCTCGATAAACTCCCCTTCCACCAGCACGCCGTTGGTCTCCAAGGCAAAACCCGTGACCGAAGCACCCAGGGGTACGCTGAACCAATACCAACCTTCCATGGGCCGGTCCGTGGGGTTGAAAAAAGTCTGATCCACCTCGGTCTCGGCCAGTCCATCACGGATCACGGCGCGGACTGCCTGTCGGCTGATTTCGAGTCGCTGGGCTGGGCGGCCTGAAGCGTCGCTTCGGTCCACACCATATATCTGCCCCGCACCGGCACCCGCCAGACCACCAGCCACCCCGTTGTCCGCCATGCCTCCAGTCCAGTCCTCCCAAAAAGCCACGCCCCCCACCTCAGGTGCCTTGCTACCCGCAACGACCGCCTGCTCGCCCGCCTTGACTTCTACCCGCCCGCCTGGGGCCGTGACCGTAACCTCGCCTCTGGCTACGTAGATGGTCGCACCACCGTCCGTCAATCGCAGGGAGGCACCAGCATCCACGGCAAAGACAGTCACCTCACCCAATTTTTGGGGCAAGGCGTCCCGCTCGGTCGGGGGTGCGTCCAGCCAGAGCTCGCCTTGCATGAGTTCAAGGCCTTCGCGGCCCAAACGAATTTGTGTGCCATCCCGAAGAAAGACCGCCGCGCCGTTGGACAAACGAACCAGGGCCCGAGCCCCCTCTCCAGTCGACAACCGGGCCCCTTCCAGCAAGGCCTCGCCCGAGAAAGCAAGACGCTTGCTCTCCGACTGCTCTACATGCACCGCGCCCGCCGCCAACTCCAACCGGGCTTGCAGGGGCTCGGAACGCCTCACCTCCGGTTGTTGCAAGGAGAGGCCCAGGGCCACCCCCCCACCCACCAGAACGAGCAAGATGAGAATGCGAAACCACCAGGAACGAAAAAAACCACCCTTTGCAACATTTGTCTCATTGCTCATGACGCACTCCGTCAGTCATTGGTTCACAGTCCGCGATCTTCTTTCACGTACTACGATCGACGAACAGTTTGGGTCTGATGCAAATAGATACAAATAGAAAGGCCCCGCCCTTACGCAATTCAGCTACCGGCGGCCAGGCGATCAACCACGGCCACATAGGCAGATTTGGCTTCATCCTGGCTCATGCCCTTGCGCTGACTCCAGGCGTCGTACTTGGCCTTGCCCTTCATATCCAGCATGCCAGGACGCTTACCCGTCACATCGCCAGAGCTTGCTTGCTTGAATAGACCATAGAGCTCCAGCAGCACGCCCGGCGGTTGGTTCGGCAGGGTTTTGACTTTTTTCAAGGCTTCTTCAAAAGCTTCCTGTCCCATGGCTGCTCCTCCTTGTTCTCTATGATGTCTTGTCATTTCTGCATAGCAGAAGCCTGGCCGGGCAACAAGGATTCCGGACTTGGACAAAATGCCACAAGCTGCTAGAGTCAGCCCATTCGAGTTCACATGAAAACCAAGGAGGGTGCTGCGATGAAAGCACCGAATCGTTTCTCAGGACGGATGAGCACATGGATGTTGATGCTGGTTTTGGCCGCAAGCTTTGGCCTGGCTGTGGGCTGTAGCGGTGGCGATGATCCCAAGGATCTGGTGATCTATCATCTGAACGATCGCCATTCCCACTGGCTGGGCTTCCCCTCCTGCGACTATGGACCCAGCGTTTCAGACGGTACAGAGGGAGGCGCGGCCCGCTGGTTCAAGTTCGTCGAAGACGCGCGGGCCACGGAAGAAAACCTCCTCTTGCTGGACGCTGGTGATTTCACCCAGGGCACTCTTTTTGCCGCAGCCGAAAATGCCGCGGCAGACCTGAACACCATGCAGGCCCTGGGCTTTGATGCCGCGGCCGTGGGCAACCACGAACTGGACTGGGGACCGGCCGGTTTGGCTGCCATGCTGCAAGCGGCGAACAAACCCACCATCCCCCTCCTGGCGGCCAACATGCACTTCGATCCCACCGATGCCGGCGACGACAGCTTAGAGGCCCTGTACGGCCCCGAGGGAGAAAGCGGCAAGCTCATCCATCCTTACATCGTGCGCGTCATGCCCAATGGGCTCAAAGTGGGCATTTTCGGCTTGCTGGGCCTGGATGCCGAGAGCACCATTCCCCAGGCGGCTCCCTTGAGCTTCTCTTCAGGCGCTTCTGATCTGGCCGAAACCGCCCAACAAGTGGTCAACACCCTGCGCGACGACGAGGGCGTGGATGTGGTCATTTTGTTGGCGCATTTGGGCATCGAAAATGGCGCGGACGGGTATGTCGGCGAGACGGATATGCTGGCCCGCAACACCACGGGAATCGATATCATCGCATCCGGACATGCCCACACCCTGACCCCCGAACCGGTGAGCGTCCCCTCGGAAAAGGGTGACTGGAGCACCCAGTTCATCGAGGCAGGTCGCTACGGAGACCACCTCGCTCGTTGGGACGTCAAGGCGGGCGGGGGTGAAGTCAAAGAGGCCATCGGCCAGGTGATCACCATTGACGACAGCCTGGAAAGCTCGGAAACGCTGACCCCGTTGCTCGACGGCCTCGTCGACAGCATTGAGCAGGATCTTCTGGCGAGCTATCCCTTGCTGCCGGCAGCCGAAGCTTTCTTGGAAGGAGAAATCTGCCAGAAGCTTTGTAGTTCGTCTTGCGACCTGGAGCGCCTGTCCTCCCAGGCCAACAACCTGGGCAACCTGGTCGCCGACGCCGTGCGCTTGGCCGCCGGAACTGACGCCGCCTTCATCTCCAACGGCGGTGACCTGCGCAGCTCTCTGCAAAGGGACACCAGCGGAGGATTCTCCCTCGCCGACGCCTTCATCGTCACCCCGCTGGGAATCGGCCCCGAAGGCAGCATCGGTTATCCCCTGGTCAAGCTCTATCTGAGTTGGGATCAGATCAAATTCGTGCTGGAAGGCACCTCGGCGGACATGGGTCTGTCCAAAAACGACTATTTCCTGAACGTCTCCGGGCTGAAAATAACCATGGACACGAATCAACCGACATACACAAGGATACGAATCATCGAGCAATACAGCGCCCTGGATGAAACCGACACCCCGGTGCTTATCTTCGACGCAGACAATGGTGGCTGGCAGGTCGACAGCACCGAATGCATTTCGGTGACGTCGTCATTGTACATCGCCTCTTTCTCCGCCTCCATGGGCATCAAAATCAAGGACGAAAACTGCCAAGAGTTGCCCCCAGGCGGTTATCTGAACGGCATCATCAAAAATGGACAGGGACAGGAAGTCAAACTCTGGTATGCCACGGCGGGCTTTTTGGCCAGCTTCGGCGATGGCGGTGTGCCCACGCGCTATTGCTCTAATCCAGTCCGGCGAATCATCGACCTGGCCAACCAGTAAAGCGAACCTTACCTCCACTGGACGTCATAAACGCAGGCGCTGTCACCTTGGGCCAGGCATTCCAAATGCTCAACCTGCACATCCTTGGCCCCCACCAGTTCGAACATGCGCTTGACGTAAGCGCAGAAGTGGATGCAGAACAACTCGTCCACCACGGCGCTATCCAGGAGCGTTGCGATCGCATGGGTTTTGCTCTTGCGCTCGATTCGCAGACCGCCCCAGTCGTAAAACCGACTCCAATACTGACCGGCTTTCTCCAGTACGTAGGCAGGGTTGGCCATGCGCAAGAACACTCGCTGGGTAGTGGTTAGATCTTTCTCGGCCTCGAATCGGCCAAACTCCATCAACAGGGCTTTGCCCGACTCCCAAACCCGCTTGTCGTCAGCAACCAGATCATCGTCCAACAAACGGGCCCCAAATTTCCGCACGACGACAGCTGCCACACGCATGCGTAAATACAAGTCGGTCCAGGCGATGGAGACGGCCGAATCGACTTCAGCCCTATCCTGGGTCTCAAGGTAATCCAGGAGTTCTTCCCACGCCTGGGGACCAAAGCGTTCGCGCAAAAAAACACGCAGGGCGGAATAAAATGTGCCTCGACAATTTGGCATCAGACCCGGCTCCAATGCCCCCCGAAGGGACGCTTTCTATTATACATGAAAACAGGAAGAAACGGGCAGTCATTCACTTCATTCACTTCATTCCCTTGCCTCCTCCCTGTGTTTTCTGTAGCGTCTTGGCATGCCCCCAATCGAAAAACCAGCCATGGAAGTCCCCACCCCCAGGGCCATTTATGATGAGCTGAATCGCTACGTCATCGGTCAGCACCGAGCCAAGCAGACGGTGGCCACGGCGGCTTACAACCACTACAAACGCATTGCCGTCAAAGGGGCACCCGGGGGCGATCTCTTACGCAAATCCAACATCCTGCTCATCGGCCCCACCGGTTGCGGCAAGACGCATATCGCACGGCAACTGGCCCGAATCCTGGACGTGCCATTCGCTGTTTGCGACGCCACCGAATACACCGAAGCCGGTTACTACGGCAAGGACGTGGAAGTCATGGTGGCCGAGTTGCTTTTCAAGACCGACCAGGACGTGGCCGCTGCAAGCCGGGGCATTATTTTCGTCGACGAGGTGGACAAAATTGCCCGTCGCAGCCATGGCGCCCGCACCGGAGCCGGTGCCCGGGACATCGGCGGCGAAGGCGTACAGCAAGGCCTGCTCAAGCTCCTGGAAGGCCGCGAAGTTTTCGTGCCCCAAAATGTGACCCAGCACTGGAACAAGCACGACTTTGTGCAAGTGGACACCACGGACATCCTCTTCATCTGCGCCGGCACCTTTTCGGATCTTGCCGAAGTGGATCCCGGCCGCGGCATCGGATTTGGTGGCGAGGACGTTACGCGCAAGCACCGCCGAGTCCCCCAGAAAGCATTGCTGGAGTATGGCTTCACGCCCGAATTCCTCGGACGCCTGCCGGTGCTTATGCACATGCACATGCTGGAAGAAGACGACTTGTTGCGCATCCTGACCGAGCCACCGGACAGCATCATCAAGGAGTACAAGGTCCTTTTGGGGCTCGATGATGTGAATTTGGATTTCACCGAAGACGGTCTTCGGGCTATCGTACAGCAAGCCACGCGTCGCAAACTGGGTGCCCGGGGCTTACGCAGCATCGTGGAAGAAGTGATGCGCGAGATCATGTTCAACGCGCCGGAGCGGAAAGGCAGCACCCAGGTCATCGACGCTGCGCTGGTGCATACCCGCATGGACTCCATGGAAGAAGAACTCCCAGCACAACAGTGAGGACAGACATGTTGAACAAAGCGGATCAACGCAAGAAAATCGGTGTCATGGGTTCGGCCTCGGGCCCCACGCTGAAAAACCCCGACAGCCTGGCCCGTGCCAAGGAACTGGGCCGAGAGATCGCTCGTCAAAACGCCATCCTCATCAACGGTGCCTGCCCGGGCTTGCCCGATCTGGCTGCCGAAGGAGCCAAGGAAGAAGGCGGCTTCGTCTTCGGTGTTTCCCCTGCCTTCAGCATGGCCGAACACATCAAGGTCTACGACTCACCGGTGGCCAATTACGACATGATCCTCTATTCGGGCATGGGCCTGATGGAGCGAGATATCGTCAACATCCGTTCGGCCGACGGCGTCATCATCGTGGGCGGCGGCGTGGGCACCTTAAATGAATTCACCGTGGCCTACGAAGAACGCAAGCCGGTGGGTGTGCTGACCGGCACCGGCGGCATCTCGGACCACATCAAAGAAATCTTGGCCTTCGCCAACCGCAAGGCCGGTCCCGACCGCATCATCTACGACGCCGATCCCGTGCAGCTCATCCGACGCCTGATCGAAATCATCGACCGGGTGGCCCCACCCATGCGCGAAAGCGAAATCGGCGGCGTGGCCGAAGCCAAGCCAACAGGCTCCGAACAAGCCGAAGCCACCCACCGAGAAAGCATGCAAAAACGCGACGCCGAAAAACAACGCCGAGCCGAAGAAGAAAGCTAAAATCCTGCTTACTTGATCTTGCTTAAGTCGATCTTTTCCAACAATTCGAGGATCTCTGGGTCTTCCAGGAGCTTGTTGATTTTGGGGTTGCCCATCAGGCCGGCTACGTCTTGCTTGCGCGAAGCCTCGATCACCGAACGGTCGCCGAGAAGCCGCCTAATCTTGGGGTGATTGATCAACTTTCTTATGTTGGGATCGGCCATGGCCTTCTGACGGTACTGTGGATTATCGGACAATTTCTGCAAGGTGGCCAAGTCGCCAACCACCGGCAGGTGCATGCTTGCCAACAGGTTGTGTTTGCGGGCCATGGCCACGGCCTTGGATTTTTCGTAGCCGATGTCGGCCCGCTTCAGGGCAGGCTCTGTTTTGCTGCCAAGAAGCACGACGGCGCTCAGAATCACAAAAAGAATAAATCCAACCTTGGCTCCGCCGAACAGGGCTCCCATCCAGGAATCCCAGGAGGCCCGCACCGGCTTGTTGCCCAATGTGAACTTCTTTTTTCTGCGCCGGCGGATAAAACTCCAGCCCACCGTGCCCAAAATCGAATAGATGATCAAAAAGGCCGCCGCGGTGCCCATGACCTTTCCCAGCATCACGGGCACACCGAAATTTGACGCCAGCCAGGGGCCCAAGGGCTTGCCTGCCAGGCCGGCCAACAGATATGAGACCACCAACACAACCAAGCGCATCACCTGCATCGCGAAACCAGAATAGTAACCCAGTAAAGCGAAAATCAGCACCACGGAGGCGCAGGCCAAATCAAGGGTCATCCGTCAGGGCCTCCATGACCGAATCGATGCCTGCCTTGATCTCGGACCAATAGTCTTTGGCAGCGGCAGACCTGTCCTCATCGAAGCGATAAAGCCAATTCCCCAAATCCGAATCACCTGGCGTGTCTTCCTGCACCGCTCGAAGGTAGGCGTGAATTATTTGTTCGAGACGTTCGGTCTCCCAGGGCATGGGCCTTGCCTGGTCATGGACCTCCTTGACCGCAAGAGCATGGTGGGCCGGATAGTCGATCTGCGTGGCGAAATGCCCATTGACGATTTCGGGCCAAATCTTTTCGCTCCAGCCCCGGTGAAAACGACACAGGCCCGCGTTGTCGGTGGTCAGCTCAGCCAACATGCGCTGCGCGGAAATGCGGCCCAACTCTCTCGGCGGATGCCAGTCGAACTTGTAATGAACATAGTACTTGCCCATGATCGATTGGGGCGCGAACATGCCCGGCACCCAATACTGATTGGGCACCATCCAGCCC
>JAFCZJ010000365.1 GCA_019314375.1 Deltaproteobacteria bacterium
TGACGCCGGGGACCTCCAGCTCGCGGCCGGGCAGATTTGGCGTATTCGGGTGGCCCTGGAGGGCGAGCAATTGCAGATCGGAGCTGCCGTCGAGGAGACCGACGGCCTCTTGCCCTGCATCGACGACTCCGATTTCCCGGGGGCGACCGCCGACACGGTGGCCGGGGCGGTCTTGTCGGAGGACTGCAGGGCGGCGGTCCATGATTTGGGCGTCTGGAGCGACTGTTACGACAGGCAGGATTCATGCGGCCTGTCCACCGCGACCCCGCCAGCCAGACCCGGTACTTCCTTCTGGGTCTTTTTGATTTTTGTTTTTGGGCTGCGGGTTGTGAAGATCAGGTGATGAACTGGAGTTTGTTGCCGTCAAGTCAACCTGCTCGGCGACCGTCAGGCTGTTTTTCCCTTTGCGGAAGAAATTTTGGACCCTCTCTTTGAGATGCGGGCTGATTGATTCTGATGATGTGTCAGGCGCTTCGGTCATAGAGAATGATGCCTTCGTTGATAATGTCCTTGATGAATGGATTGAACCAGTAATCTTCATGGTCAGCGGCTTCTTTGAACTCGTCCGGTGTATAGACAACGATGTCCATTGGAAAAAATCGAGGCCTGACTACGTTTGAAACAATTCCTCTTCTTTCTGCCCTGGGCCTGTCGCTTTCCATGACAACCAAAAAGTCCAAGTCACTCTCTTGGGTCGATTCTCCTCGTGCACGGGAGCCAAACAAGTAAATCATCTCCGGACGGAATGCCCGGACAATGCGTTCAACGGCAACACGAATGACTTCAGGGCTGATTTCCTCGGTCTTGAAGGCGTCCGTATCAGGAAGGTCTCCAGCCCATACATGTACTTTTTCTCGCGCTTCCATGTCTTAATCGTAGCACAATTCAATCGAGAACTTGTCAAAAGTTGGTTTTGAGGCTGATTTCAGGCGATTCGGCTTAGTAGGGCGTATAGGCCGAAGGCGACCACTTTCTCGGCCGGGGTGTCGAAGTCCGCGCAATCGGCACAGCAGTCCTTGGATGGTTTGGGTGAGGTGAAGATCTAGAGGTTTTTTGGGCCCGCACGCTTCTTCAGTAGTTGCCACCCGGCAGCCATCAGCAGAAACATAAGCAGGATTTCATCAGTGCTACGGGGCCTCGAACCGCCGCAGCCGCAGCCCCCGTTTGGGTCGGCAGGCGCCAGACAGGTTCCGTTGGTGCAAACCTGATTGTCTGGGCAGTCCTCGTCATTCTGGCAGGTTTCGATGTCTGCATCCGCGCTCGACGTGTCACCGCCTCCGTCCGTATCGCTGTCGGCGTCCGTGTCGCTGTCGGCGTCTCCGTATCGCTGCCGGCATCCGTATCGCTGCCGGCGTCTGTATCGCTGCCGGCGTCCGTATCGCTGCCGGCGTCCGTGTCACTGCCGGCGTCCGGCTCGGGAGACGTGTCGCAGGCTTCACCTTCTACATGCAGGCCAAGACGACCTACCGAGTAGTAAGTTCGTTCCCTTGGCCCGGCGCCGAAACCGATCGTGTTGGTGCCCGCGACGAGATAGCTGGTTGGCAGTGGAACCGAGGCCTCGCGCGTGACGTTGCCCCAGTCGGGGTGAGCAGGCAGTTGCAAGGGGCCGTGGTCGTTAATCCAGACCGTTCCCTCTTCGTTGGGGTGATCGGCGTCGCCGAGTTCCATCGTCAGCACGGCGTAGGCGAGCTCTTCGGGTGCGGGCACCTGATCGACGTGGAAGACCAGTCGTGTCTCGCTGCATCGCAAGACGTCGAGCAGTTGTTCATCGGAATCATAAGAGCGCGATGGCAGCAAGGGGCAGGCTGCCTGTCCCGGCGAACCCACCGGCGGGTCCTGGTAGTCCGGATCGTCGCAAGGCGGATCGACGTTGACGCCGCAGCAAGCTTCACTGCCGAACTCCTGGTTGCGACAGCAGCCGTCCTGCCAGCTGTTGCCGTTGGTCAGCTCGTAGGTAAGGGTCACCGTACCGTTGGTGCAGACGATGTCGATCGGGAAAGGGAATGCAGATCCGAGTGTGTTGTAGTCCGCAAAGACTTGCCGATCATTGTCCAGGCTTCCGTGCTTGGTCAGCCCCTGGATACGATCTCCGCCGTGGTGATTGAGCTGGCAGGAGTCCATATCAGGTGAGTTACGGCACAGGACGATGGCCAGGCCTTGATCGTTCCAAGCACTGTGGTTGTAGTGATCGAAACAATCGGAGACCTGGGCCGAGGCCAGCACGGGGCTCAGAAGGGCGGCCAGGAGGGTGGCCGAGAAGAGCGCGCCTTTGTTCGATCCCGGCGGCAAGATGGAGGAGGGCATGGACGGGGTCACGGCAAGTAGGCGGAAAGCTCGGTGGCTGAAAGCTTTTCTTTTCCGTCCGTGCCGATTTCGAGGGCCTTGTTTTTACCGACGACCACGATCAGCCGACTGCCCAAGCCGAAGACCTGCTTGAGTAGCCCAGACTTGCGACTGAGCGCGAACCAAGCCTCGCTCATGTATTTGACCTTCAAGATCTTCATGCCGTGCTTGAATTTCAGGTCAACCCATGTGCCGTCATGGCCGAATCGGAAGGGCCGGCCCGCCACGTAGCGCATGCCCATGGCATCGTCGGCGTCATCCCTACTGCCTTCGGCCTGCTTCATGTCTTTCAGTGCATCGGCAAAGCTCACGGCCTCGGCACCAGACTGGGCTGCCATGGCTTCATTTTTGTTGCGGCTCATGGCCTGCATTCGTTTGCGAGCCTTGGCTCTGGGCTTGGATGCGCTCATGCGGCTCACCCGCTTGTCATCCGACTTTTCACTTTCTTCGTACACGGCTCCACCACCGCCCATGGGGCCTGCCTTCTTGGCTCGTCCCCAGCCGGGTCGACGTGGGGC
>JAFCZJ010000120.1 GCA_019314375.1 Deltaproteobacteria bacterium
CAGCCCTACAAGCAGGGCGAGAATTTAAAGCAAGATCCGGACAACCCTCAGCCTTGAGAGAGGATGCGCTTGTGGAAAATCTGGAAATCCATCCGGTGCAGATCGAGGCTTATCGCAAGATGAGTCCTGCCGAGAAGTTGAATCTGGCTATGGAATTGCGTGATGTAGCTTGGGAGCTGAAGAGGGCGCATTTGCGCTCGCTACATCCGGATTGGTCTGACAAGAAATTGGAAGAGGCGATTCGGGAGATTTTCCGTCATGCAGGCGATTGAGAAAGTCTTGCTGCTCATTGATCCCATCAATCGCTTGGGCCTGCCCTATATGGTCACCGGCTCCGTGGCATCCATCGTTTACGGTGAACCCCGCATGACCCAGGATGTGGATCTCGTGCTGCACCTTCGACCGGGTGATGTAAAACCCTTGCTCGATACATACGGAGAACAAGATTTCTACTGCCCCCCGGAAGAGAATCTGCGACAGGAACTGCGTCGTTCTCAGCGCGGGCATTTCAACATTATTCATCATGCATCAGGCTTCAAGGCCGACGTCTATTTGATGGAGCAGAGCCCCTTGCAGACATGGGCCATGGCCCGCAAGCATCGGCTGGAGCTGACAAAATCGAGTTTTCTTTGGTTGGCACCGATGGAGTACGTCATCGTCCAGAAGTTGCTCTATTACCGCGAAGGCGGATCGGATAAGCACCTGCGGGACATCCGGGGCATGATGCTTCTTTCGCAAGAGCAGCTTGATGGGGACGCTTTGCATGACTGGATTGCGAAACTTGGGCTGGATGCGGAGTGGACCCAAATCACTAGTTCCATTTAAGCCCTCAAAACAGAATCGCTACTTCCATTTTGCATAATTATTGGTTTTTGTCGGTCTTCGGGCACAAATTGACCCGCCTCCTTTTCGGGAGGCGGGTCGTTGAGCAAGGGAACAACGATGGAAGGAAGAGGCCACCCGTCCAGAAGGCCTCAGGGCAAAGTTTAGTCGCGTCGGCGGCGAAGCAGGAGCAGGCCGAAGGCCGGCAGCAGAATCAAGCCGAAGGTGGAGGCGCCGGCGGTGGAGCAGCCGGTGAGGGCTTCGCCCTCTTCTTCCTTGGAGCTTTCCTGCGTGCCTTCGCGCCAGGGGCCGAGTTCCGAGTCATCGGTGGGCAGGACCGGGATACAGCAGTAAACCGTGGTGGCGCTGATGACCACGCATTTGGTGGCGGCCGGGTCGAAGCCATCGGCCGAGGCGGACATCAAGTGGGTGCCGGGTACCACTTGCATTTCAAAGTAACCGTCGCTGGCGGCGGTGGCGGTTTCGCCGGTCTCGGCCCGCACCGTGGCGCCGGATACGGTGTTTCCCGTACACATACGCAGGTCGGATTCATCGGTCAGCGCGATGACGTGTCCATAGACAAAGCCCTTGGGGGCCTCGAAGTCGAAGACGCCGCCTGAGTCACCACCGTCGGTACCGCCGGTGTCGCCGCCAGTGTCGCCACCGGTGTCACCACCGGTGTCACCACCGGTGTCACCACCGGTGTCACCGCCGGTGTCGCCGCCGGTGTCGCCGCTGCCGTCGGACAGAACCAGGCCCACGGAACAATAGGTGGTGTTGCCGGCCGTCACGCTGCAAGTGCGGGAAGCGGTTGTGTAACCCGAGGCCGAGGCGGTTACGGTGTAAGAACCCGGGTTGACCAGGGTTTCGAAGTGGCCACCGGCGTCCAGGCTCAAGGAGCCCACGTTGCTCACGCTGACGCTGGCTCCGGGCAGGCGATAGGTGGTGTTTGACGTGCCCACGCCTTGATCGACATAGACCACACCCTGCAGGCTGTCGCTGCCGGTGTTGCCACCCGTGCCGCCGCCGGAGAGGTTGTTTCGTTGGATGGCGATGTAGGAAGAAGAGAGGGTGCGCAGGTTGTGCACGATGCCGTAAGAGCAGCCTCGTGCTTCGTAAGTCCACAGGTTGCCCCAGGGATCGCCGCCATCGTAGACCACGATGTGGCCAGAGGTGTTGGCGGCGTTGCGGTAGACCATACAGTCGGCGGCTACGGCGTTGGCTCGATCGACTCGCGACCAGTAGTTCGTGTTCCAGCGGAAGGCACTGGTGCTGTAGGGGTGCGAATTGGTGGTGATGGCGGAGGGACCGGGCACTTGCCAAACCTTGGACGCGAAGCCCGAGCAATCGGCGCCGTAGGAGCCTGTGTGGGTACAGTTGGGACAGGTACCGGAGCAGGATCCGAGGTTGGTTCCGTCGCCGCGGAAGGAGCCGCCGCCCCACCAGTAGCTGTAGCCCACGCCGCTGCTGGCCAGATCCAGGATTTCAGATCGGCTCATGGCTGCGGGCGCGGCTATGGCCAAGGGTGCCAACAGGAATACCAGGCCAGATAAGGTCAGAAGAATTAGAAATTGTTTTTTCATGGCTGCCTCCTTGCTCTGGTCTTATGTAAGAGCAATATGCGTGCCAGAAGGGGGTCGATCTGAGGATATATTAATTGCAATGTTATTGAGCGCTTACGGGAGGGTTGTGCTGTGACGATCTGCACGGTTGCGACAGGTTGTCACATGCGCCAGTTTCCATAAAGACTGACGAGATTCGATAACTAGTTGTTTTGGTGTCGAAAAACGAGATTTAGAGAATTGGAAAAGATTTCTCAGGGGTGGTTTCTTTAGGTACCAGGCAGGTCTCAGCTTCCCGTGAAGCAGGGATCATCCAAGCCCAGGTTGTCGTAGAGGTGGATGTCCAGATCGGTCAGGGGCTCGTTTTCGGTGATTTCCAGCATCACGGGCTCGATGAGCAGGCTGCAGACGTCGGGCCAGGCCCCTATGGTGGAGGGGGTCTGATCCGGGTCGTCCAGATCGATGACCGCCGCAAAGATGGTGTATTCGTAGGGGTCCAGGTGGCGCACCTCGTAGGCCAGGCCTTCGGGGGGCACCAAGCCGGGCCGGACGAACATCTGGGTGCCGTTGGGCACGCCCATGTCCAAAGGCGGTGTGGCATAGACAAAGACCCCGATGGCGGGTGTGCTCAGGTTTTCGTCGATGACGCCGTCGTAAAAAATTCGCCCGGACACCCGACGGCCGGCCAGATTGTCGGGATACTCGTTGCCGCAGGCGATCATGCCCAAGGCGAGCAGAAATATGCAGTATATATACGTGGTTTTCATTTCATAGCCCCCTGGCGATCAGGCCGATGAGCAGGGTGCCGCCGATGGGCTGCAGGTTTTCGTGGGGTAACATGCGCAGTCCCGCGTCGTCTCGCCAGAAACCCACCAGGTTTTTCACCGCGAAGAAGACCTCGGCCTGGTCGTTGAAGAAAAATTTGCCGAAACGCAGATTCACCACCGCCTGGTCGGCCGCCTGACGCTGCTGCCAGTCGAAGTAGGGGTAGTCCGAGTCCAGGTTGTTGAGCGAGGACACCCAGGGTTTGTGATCGAAGATCAGGTAGACCTGAAGATTAAAACGACTTCGCCAGGGCAGGCGCAATTCAGTACCCAGGCTCCAGAGGTGGACGGGCCAGGTTTTGTCCCAATCGCCGCTGTCCGGAACGCGGCTGTAGACGAAGGTATAGTTCAGGCTGGTGCGCAGCCGAGTCCAGGGAGCCCAAGAGAGACCCAGCTCCAGACCCACCTGGTCTACATTGTCTAAGTTGTCCTGGTAGGAGGGCATGACGGTGCCTCGCACCGGACCGATGATGTTGCGGATCTGCTGGCCGAAAACCACCGTATCCAAGCGCAATTTTTCAAACAACCGGGCTCTGTAGCCCAACTCCATGGCCCATACTTCTTCGGGCTTGAGCAGGGGGTTGCCGACTATGAAACGGTGGATGGGCAAGGGCGGCTCGTTGAGTTGGGCGTCCACATTGATGAAGAGTTCGAAAGGCGTGGGCGTGCGGTAGGCCGAACTCAAAGAGAGTCTGAGGGCATGGTCCTTGGCCGGCTTGTAGACCACGGCGACCCGAGGGCTCAAGTGCCGGTGGACGACCTTGCCGAACAGGCTGTCTTCCTGGGCCGTCACCTGCTCGAAGCGGCCCCCCAGGTGCAAAATCAAGGAGCGGTCTTCCAACAATCGCAGCTCGTTGTTGATCAACAGCGCCCCAAAGACGAAATTGGGCTTGGTGAAGAACTCGTCCACGCTGAACCAGGTGAACTCCCCGCCCAGGCTCAGGACATTGCGGCCGTCGAAGGCGGTCCAGTCCAATTGGACGAGGGCGTGGACCTCTTTTGAGGCATAGGTGCCCCGGGTGGATTGAATTACGTAGTCGGCGGCCTCTTCTTTTTCGGCGTCGTAGTCTTCCGTCAGGCGCCGGCCGTCCATTTCCGCTTTCAGCGTCAATCCATCCAACACCAGGTTGCGTTTTTCAAAGCGAAGGGTGAAGGCCTGCTGGTCCATGGTGTTCCAGGTGGACAAAGTACCCGGATCCACCACGTGGATGTATTCGCTGTGGCTGTGACTCAGGGCGGCGAAGAAATCCATGTCCGGGCCGGGTCGCCAGTCGGCCACCAGTCGGGTGGCGTAGTGAAAAGGGCCGTATTGAAAGACAGGCGACATGTTGTTGGGCCATTCCGGCTGGTGCATCAAGCTGCCGCTCAAGCGCATCCCGAAGGTGCCGGCCTCGTTGGCCCAGTTGACCGCGGCTCGCCCGCTTCCTCCATTGTGCAGCCAGTCCTTGCCGCCAGGGGTCCCGGTGAGCACGCCCATGCTGCCCCAGGCCTCGGCTTCGACGCCCGGATGATCGATGGGGCGCTTGGTGACGATGTTCACCACGCCGCTCATGGCATTGGCCCCGTAGAAGGTCGAGCCCGGCCCACGGATGACCTCGATGCGCTCGATGTCCCCCGGGGCCACGGGCAGCCCGCCCCAGGGTTGCAGACCGGTGAGTCGTTCGGCCACCTGCCTGCCGTCGATGAGCACCAGCACCCGATTGTTCAGGAGTTTGGAAACCCCCCGCATGCCGAGCTCAAAGTGATTGGCCTGGTTTTGTCGCAGGTAGACGCCGGGCACCAGTCGTAAAAGCTCCGCTAAGTTTTGGGCGCCCGAGGCCTGGATGTCCTCCGCGGTGATCAGGCTCACCGAAACCGGCGCATCGTCCAAGGACTCGGCGCGTCGGGAGGCCGACTCCACCACCGGCGAGGCCAAAAGCGCCTCTAAGTCCATGTCGGCGAAGTCACCTGGCCCCGAGGTCTCTCCCTCGTCGCTCGCCAACGAGATTCCGCTCCAGGCCAAGAGCAAGACCAGGGCCGCAAAGAGTGAGGCAAGGTTCATCCTCGCCTTCTTGGATTTGTCGCGCTGCATGTTTTCACGCCTCTTTGTCTGTGAGGTGGGCAGGATAACACTGATTGCTTTCCCTTTTCCAGTTCCAACGGATCAGATCAAAGGCATCCTCTCAAGAGCCGACTTTGCCCAGGTTTTCTGGGCGAACCGCTGCCATGAATGCAAGATTTCGCCCGCCCCAATTTTTCCTCTTACCTCGGTTTTTATGGTATGATTCCCGAATAATTAGGTACAACTGGCCAAAGGTTTTTCGTCGCCGAGGAGCGCCCCATGAAGACCATCTTGTTTCGCGCAGGTAAGCCAATTTCTCTCGTGTTGTTGGCTTGTGGCTTGTTCTTGTTTTCGGCTTGTGACAGCGACGGCGGGGCACCTGTCTGTGAAGATGTGGCCGTGGCCGACTGCGATGTCTTCACGGATCATGCCCTGGTCTATGCGGACAGGGACAGCGACGGCTTCGGCAATGAGAGCCATGTGGCTTGTTTGTGCGCGCCGTCGACGACCTACCCCGCATTGAAGGCGGGAGACTGCAACGATGAAGATGCCTTGGTTTTCCCCGGAGCGGTCGAGGCCTGTGATGGTGCCGACAACGACTGCGACGAAGAGATCGACGAGGGCTTCTTTTACATGGCGGATGACGGAACGAGCCTGGCGGTGGGCGAGGCATGCGGTGTGGGCGCTTGCTCCGACGGCCTGGTGACCTGCAGCGAGGATGGTTCGGATGTGACTTGCGTAGGGGGAAATAGCCCCTTCCCGGAGAGCTGCAATGGCATCGATGACGACTGCGACGGGGATACCGATGAGGGCTTTTTCATCGCCGGGCCCGGCGGGCAGCCTTTATACACCGGCGAGGATTGTGGTCAGGGTGCCTGTGAAGGCGGCAGCATGGTCTGCACGGCCGAGGGTGACGCCTTGGTTTGCAACAGCGCGAACCTGGCGGACACCGAGCAGTGCAATGCCATCGACGACGACTGCGACGGGGAAATCGATGAGGGCTTTTTGTATGTCGGGGCTGATGGTCAGGTCAAAGACAAAGGGTCGGCCTGTGGTTTGGGGGCCTGCTCAGGTGGCGTGGTGGAATGTGCGGCTGACGGCTCCGGGCTGATCTGCTCCAGCGCAACGCTGGTCTTGCCTGAGTCCTGCAACGAAATCGACGACGACTGCGACGGCGTGGTGGACGAAGACTTCGTCTTTGCCGACGCCGATGGCCGGATCAAGCCCAAGGGAACGGCATGCGGCGTGGGCGATTGCGTGGGCGGCCACGTGGTCTGCGCGGCCGATGGCACCGAGCTGACCTGCTCCAGCCTGTCCTCGGCCAGCGACGAGAGCTGCGACGGTGTCGACAACGACTGCGACGGGCAGGTGGATGAGCAATTGACCGATCCCTTGTTCAGCGACTGCAAGCAGGAAGGCCTCTGCGCCTCGCCGGGCGCCGAGGTGGTGGCCGTTTGCCTGCAGGGCTATTGGTACTGCGATTATTCGGGCGTGCCCGGTTACCAGGGCGGAGCGGAGCTGAGCTGCGACGGGCTGGACAATGACTGCGACGGGGAAGTGGACGAGGACTTCGATGACGTCGACGTCGACGGTCTGGCGGATTGCGTGGACAACTGTGTCGATGTGGCCAACCTGGATCAAGCAGACAGCGATGGGGACGGTGCAGGGAATGCTTGCGACATCTGCGCGGGCCTCTCCAATCCGGAACAGCTCGACAGTGATATCGGCGGCTTGGATTTTTATTTTGAAAAACCAGACAATGAGACGGCGACCATCGACTGTATTGAGCCGGAATTTTGTTTGGCCAGGGGTAGTAACCGACCCTTGTACGTGATCGGCGCATACAGTGGCAAGTTCGCCTGCGGTGCTTGCGAGGAGACGGATGTTTCGACAGGCTGGTACAACTTCGATTATCACCTGCGCAACGCTTGTTTCGACGGTCGCATGACCAACATGCCGGGCCGCCAAATTTGCCTGCATATCCTCGACTCGGATCATTACTACAACATGATCATGGAGAAATGGACGTCCATGAGCCAGGGGGGAGGCTTCGCGTATACTCGGGACCGGGCAATCGGTGACGGTCTGGGCGATCCTTGCGACAATTGCCCCTTCAAGATTAATCCCGGTCAAGAGGACGTCGATGGGGACGGTCGGGGGGATCTCTGCGACAACTGCCCGGCCGTGCCCAACGCGGGACAGGAGGACTGGAACGGCAACCGACTGGGGGATGCCTGCGACAACTCGGACGAGGACAATTATTACGACGACGTGGACAATTGCCGCATGGTGGCCAATCAGGATCAGAGCGATGTCGATGGCGACGGCGTGGGGGATGTCTGCGACAACTGTGTGGACGTGGCCAATCCGGATCAGGAAGAAAGCGAATTGCTGAATGCGGAAATGTTTGAGTACGTGCACCCCAGTGGGGTGGGCAATGCCGAGGCGGACTGCGTTCAACCGGATGTCTGCATCACGCGCAACTCGACCCAAGGTATTTACATCGCGGGCTATAGCCATTCGGATTCCAACGCACCCTGGCGTTGGACCTGTGTGCCATGTGCTGAAGTGGACGGCAACACCCGTTGGTTCGGCCGATTTTCCTATGATGTTAGGGAGTGTACTCCCACTGGCAGGTTTAGCTCCCTGGCTGGCCTGAGCATGTGCATGCACCTGACAAACTATGACCTGTACTATGACTTGACCTGGCTGTTCTGGCAGGTTGGTGGCGGCGGCGGTTTTGCTTATCGGCGCACGGCCCAGCAGCCGGATGGTTTGGGCGACGTTTGCGACGTCTGTCCCCTGCATGCCGATCCCTTGCAGGCCGACCTCGACGGGGACGGCCTCGGCGATGCCTGCGACCCCTGCCCGGCTTTGCCTGCCGCGCAAATCGACAGCGACGGCGATGGGCAGGGAGACGACTGCGACCCCTGTCCCCTGTCTGAGTTCGATGACCGGGACAACGATGGGCTTTGCGGCGACGTGGACAATTGCCCCGGGGTGAACAATCCAGGACAGGAAGATGGCGACGGAGACGGTCTGGGGGACGCCTGCGACAATTGTCCGGCCGTGGCCAATCCGGACCAGGCCGAGAGCGAGCTTGAGCAAGAGGTAAATTTCACCCACAACGACAACAGCGGAACCCAGGACTGCCTTGAGCCGGGCGTTTGTATCAATCGTTTATCCAACGGCGGCCCCCTGATTTGCGAAGGCGGCGGCAGCATCGAATGGGCCCGGGGCACTTGTGGTATCGAGATGACGCCTTACTATGCCAGCGTCATCCAGGCCAACGGCAACACCGAGAGCCGCTTGAACAGGCGTGAATTTTGTTTGCGGGTCAGCCCCTCCGGCAATTCCTACAACGTTTTGTTCTCTGGTTGGAACAGTGGAAGCAACGATTATTTTGCCTATTCGCGAACGAGCCTGCCCGACGGGGTGGGGGATGCCTGCGACACCTGCCCGACCCTGCCGGACCTCTTTCAGGCGGACCTGGATGGCGACGGCGTGGGTGATTTCTGCGACGACGGGGACGGAGACGGCCTTTTGGATATGGTGGACAACTGCCTCTCGGTGCCCAATCCCTTCCAGGAGGACATGGACGGAGACGGGGTGGGCAACCTCTGCGACAATTGCCCCCTTCATTCCGGCAGCCAAAGCGATCAAGACGCCGAGGTTCAAATGTTCGACCATCCCAACGACAGCTCCGCGCAGGACTGTTTCGCGGGCGGAGCGGTTTGTTTGTGGCGAAGCAACTCGGGCGGCATCATCAATCTGGGCAGCGGAACGGTGGAGTGGGCTTGTGGCCATTGCACCGCCCCGGGGTCGGCCTTCTACCCCAGCAACACGGATCTACAATCTCTTTGCATGGGCGGCGACATGGCGAATTTGGTGGGCCGAACCACCTGTCTGCGCGTATTGGAGACGGGTGAGTACTGGAATGTCTATTGGCAGGGCTGGCAGACCGATGGCGGAAATGCTTTCGAGTATGTGCGGTTCAGCTTTGATGGCGGAGACCTCTGTGACAACTGTTGGAGCGTCTTGAATCCGGATCAGGCCGATGGCGACGGAAATTGTGGAGAGCCACCCTATTTGGCGGATCCGGCCTGTGGCGACGCATGCCAATAGATGTGCTTGTGGATCCTTTGCAAGACAGGAATTGAGCCATGAAGAAGACATTTTGGGTTGAAGCGACCATGCCTCGCGCGGGCCGTTTGGTTCTGTGGCTATCCGGCTTTTTACTTTTGGCTGCCTGCGGCGGTGAAGATCCCACTTCGCTCTGTGAAGAGGTGGCCGTCATCGACTGTGGAGATTTCAGCGACCACGCCCTGGTGTATGCGGATGCGGACGAGGATGGTTACGGTGACGACGCTCAGGTGGCCTGCCTCTGTGCGGCCTCGGCTCAGTATCCCGTAATGAAAGCCGGGGATTGCGATGACACGGATGCATCCGCCAACCCCGCCGAGCTGGAGGCTTGCGACGGTCGGGACAATGACTGTGATGGGGATACGGACGAAGACTTCAGCTTTCCTGGGCCGGATGGGATCCCCCTGAGTCTGGGCCAGATTTGCGGCCAGGGTGCCTGCGCCGGGGGTGCGGTTACCTGCACCGAGGACGGCCTGCGGGCTGTCTGCGCGGGTGCCGGCAGCCCGACGGAGGAGGCCTGCAACGGCGTGGATGATGACTGCGATGGAGACACGGACGAAGGCTTCTTCCTTTTTGATGCCGAGGGGCAGCCCCGGTACACGGGTGCCCTCTGCGGCCAGGGTGTTTGCGCCGGCGGACAATTGGTTTGCACCGCCGATGGCGAGCAATTGGAATGCAACAGCGATGGGGCGGCTGGGCCCGAAGCTTGCAACGAATTGGATGACGACTGCGATGGAGAAATCGACGAAGGTTTTTTCTTTGTCGGTGCCGATGGAGAGGTTCGAGCCAAGGGGCAAGGCTGTGGTCTGGGTGCTTGCGTCGGCGGTGTGGTGCAATGTGCCGCTGATGGCTCCGGGCTGATCTGCTCCACCGAGACACAGGCCTTGCTTGAGTCCTGCAACGAAATCGACGACGACTGCGACGGAGAGGTGGACGAAGGTTTTGTTTTTGCCGACGCGGACGGGCGCATTAAAAATAAAGGGGCTGTTTGCGGCGTGGGCGATTGCGTGGGTGGAACGGTGGTCTGTGAAGGAGACGGCCATGCTTTGACCTGCTCCAGTCTGGACATGGCTTCGCTTGAGGTCTGCGATGGGGATGACAACGACTGCGACGGGGAGGCGGACGAGGAGATCGACGACGATCCCTTGCTCAGCGATTGCAAGCTAGAGGGCCTTTGCGGCACCACGGGTGCCCATGTGCAGGCCATCTGCCTGCAGGGCAATTGGTATTGCGACTATTCGGAGGTGTCTGGCTACCAGGGAGATTTTGAAATCACTTGCGACGGGCAAGACAACGACTGCGACGGGGAGGTGGACGAGGACTTCGCTGACGCCGACGCCGACGGTTTGGCTGATTGCGTGGATAATTGCGTCCAGGTGGCCAACATGGATCAAGCAGACAGCGATGGGGACGGTGCCGGGGATGCTTGTGATGTTTGTTTGGGCGCCTCCAATCCGGAACAACTCGACAGTGACATCGGCGGCTTGGACTATTATTTTGAAAAACCCGACAATGCGACAGATGTCCTCGACTGTATTGAACCGGAATTCTGTCTGAGCAGGGCCAACCAACGACCCCTGATCGTGGTCGGTTCCCACGAGGGCGAGTTCGCTTGCGGAGCATGCGAGGACACCGGGAATGGCACCTCGTGGTTTGCCTTTGATCGAAACCTGAGAAATGCCTGTTTTGGTGGCCGCATGACCAGCATGATAGGAAGGCAGATTTGCCTGCACATCATCGAGTCGAATCATTACTACGACATGATCATGGAGAAGTGGACCAGCGGTGGCCAGGGGGGCGGTTTTGCCTACACCCGGGATAGTGCAATCGGCGACGGCCTGGGCGACGCTTGCGACAACTGCGTTTTTGAAGCCAATCCGGACCAGAGCGATTTGGATGGAGACGGTGTGGGGGATGTCTGCGACAACTGCCCGGAGCAAGGCAATCCGGGACAGGAGGACTGGGACGGCAACCGACTGGGGGATGCTTGCGACAACTCGGATGACGACAATTACTACGATGCGGTAGACAACTGTCCGGCATTGACCAACCAGGACCAGGCCGACTCCGACGGAGACGGTCGAGGCGACGCATGCGACAACTGTGTGGATGTGCCCAACCCGGAACAGGAAAACAGCGAGGATCTGAGCGGCATCGAGTATTCGCATTCCAGCGGTACGGGTTCCGCGGAGCAGGATTGTGTTGAGCCGGATGTATGCATCACCAGGGCGACCTGGGGGCCGATTTTCGTGGCCGGCTATAGCTATCATGATTCGAACCAGCCCTGGGCCTGGGCCTGCGAGTCATGTTTGAATATCGATGCCGCGACTACGTGGTATTCTACATTCGATCACCGAATTCGCGATGATTGCGCGGGGGGCAACATGCCCGGCGTGGTGGGACAGACTTTCTGTCTGCACTTGCCCGACTACGACAGTTACTATGACGTGACCTGGTTGTCTTGGGAGCAAGGCGGTGGCGGCGGGTTCCGTTATTTCCGTTCCTCGGAACAGGACGACGGGCTGGGGGATGCCTGTGATAACTGTCTTTTGCACTACAATCCGGGGCAGGAAGAGAGCGACGGAGATGGGGTCGGCGACGCCTGCGACAATTGCCCGGGCCTGGCCAACGCGGCCCAACTCGACAGCGATGAAGACGGCAAATCCAGCCCAGGAGGACGAGGACGGAGATGGGGTGGGGGATGCCTGTGACAATTGTTTGGATGTGCCCAATCCGGAGCAGCTCGAAACCGACGGAGACGGTCTGGGGGACGCCTGCGACAATTGTCCGCTATTGGCCAACGTCGATCAGCTAGACACGGATGGCGATGGCGTGGGGGATTTCTGCGACGACGGAGACGGAGACGGCCTGCTTGACCTGGTGGATAATTGTCCATGGGTGCCCAATCCCTTCCAGGAGGACATCGACGACGATGGCGTGGGCAACCACTGCGACAACTGTCCGGCCCTGGCCAACGATCAGAGCGATGCGGATCGGCTGAGCGTTTTCTTCGAGCTGGCCGATGGGGCCAGTGGTCAGGATGATTTCTCGGGCGGGATGGTTTCTTTGACCCGCGTTGGTCCCGGCGGAGTTTTCAACCTGGGTGATGCCATCGTGCGGTGGGCCTGTGGCGACTGCACGGCCCCGGGCTCCGGTTTTTATCCCAGCAACACGGATCTGGTGGATGTCTGTCTGGGCGGTGACTCGACCAATTTGGTGGGCCGTACCACCTGCTTGCAGGTGGTGGACACCGGCGAATACTGGAACGTCATGTGGTCGGCCTGGTCGACCGAGGGCGGCAACGGTTTCGCATACGAACGCCGAAGTTTCGACGGCGGCGACGCCTGCGACAATTGCTGGAGCGTGCTGAACGCCGATCAGGCTGATGGGGACGGGGACTGCGCGCTTCCGCCCTATTCGGTCGATCCTGCCTGCGGAGACGCCTGCCCATAGGTTCTTTCCTCCATTGAGTCGTGGAGAAATCTCATGAGAAGCTTCGCCATGTTTCTGTTGGTGGCTGTTGCGCTATTTGCCTGTGACGAAGGGGACAAGTGTGCTGTCGTCTCGGTGGGGGACTGTGATCAGCACGTGGATTACGCGTTGTACTATCCGGATGTGGATCGGGACGGCTATGGGGATGAGGCGGCGGCGGCTTGTCTTTGCGAGGCGGGAAAAAATCATCCCCTGACTCAGGGTGGCGACTGCGATGACGGGGACCGGCGTGTGAATCCCGAGATGGCGGAGAAATGCAATCGTATCGATGACGACTGCGATGGGGCAACGGATGAGGATTTTGCGGGCCTGGGCGAGCCCTGCGACGGGCCCGACAGCGATCGTTGTCCGAACGGGACCCGCATCTGTTCCGCCGACGGCGAAGACAGCACCTGCAGCCCGGAGGATCCCAGCAATCTTGTCGAGTTCTGCAACGGCGTGGACGACGACTGCGACGGGGAGACGGATGAAGATTTCGGCATCGGCGAAGCCTGCGATGGCCCCGACGAGGACCAATGCGCCAACGGTCTTTGGGTCTGTACCGCCGACGAAATGGGGTCCATCTGCGGGGCCGAAGACCAGGAGGACATCCAAGAGACTTGCAACGGGGTGGATGACGATTGCGACGGGCAGACCGACGAGGGTTTCGGCACGGGCGAGGCCTGCGATGGCCCCGACGAGGACCAATGCGCCAACGGTCTTGTGATCTGTACCGCCGACGAGTTGGGGACCATCTGCGGCACCGAAGATCCAGAGGACATCGAAGAGATTTGCAACGGGGTGGATGACGACTGCGACGGGCAGACCGACGAGGATTTCGGCGACACGGATGAAGACGGCGTGGCCAGTTGCGTGGACAATTGCCCAATCGATGTAAATCCGGATCAGGCCGACGCCGACGAAAACGGGGTGGGGGATGTCTGCGAGGGGCTCTCCGATGATGCGGATATGGATGGCGTGGATGACGAAAGCGACAACTGCGTCCACGTGCCCAATTTTGAGCAGCAAGACGGCGACGAAGACGGGGTGGGGGATGCCTGCGACAATTGTCCGGAAGACGCCAATTCAGATCAAGCCGACGTGGATCGGGTTGAGGTGACATTCGACCATGCGCCCTTTAGCCCCGCCGAAGACTGTGTGGAGCCCGACCTGGTTTGCCTGTGGCGTGACGAGACCGGCCCCGTGGTCAACACGGCCGATGGGACCATGGAGTGGGCTTGCGGAGATTGTACGGCACCGGCATCCGATTTTTTCCCCAGCCACTCGGATCTGAAGAGCGAGTGTTTCGCCGACTACCTGCCGGATACGGTGGGCCAGACCACCTGCCTGCATGTTGTGGAGACCGACGCCTACTGGAATGTCACATGGACCAGTTTCCAGTCCGGCGGCGGCGGTGGATTCGGCTATGTGCGGGTTGGCTTCAACGGTGGGGATGCCTGCGACGGCGCCAGAGGAGAGCCAGCCCCATAAGCAACCATCCCCAATCGGGCCGCGATGCCCCGCCGGTGGCGCAACCCACTGTCGAGGAATCCGGATCGCAAGCGTCTCCGGTGCCGTCCTCATCCGAATCCCCCTGGTCCGGGTTGGATTTCAGTCGGCAGTTGTCGTCTGCATCCGGCACCCCATCTTCGTCATCGTCCGGATCGCAGGGATCGCCCAAGCCATCTTCATCCACATCCGTCTGAGCCGGGTTGGCCATGGCCGGACAATTGTCCTCTTCATCAGGCACGGAGTCTCCGTCCCGATCCCCATCACAGGAATCACCCCGCCCGTCCGCATCGGAATCCAGCTGATCCGGATTCTCCACCAGGGGACAGTTGTCCGCAAAATTCAACAAGCCGTCGCCGTCGGCGTCCACGTCGCAGACATCCCCCAGGCCATCCCCGTCCACATCGGCCTGGTCGGCGTTGGCGGCAACGGGACAGTTGTCCAGGTCATTGCTCGCGCCGTCCCCGTCCACGTCGGGATCGCAGGCATTGCCCTGGCCGTCGCCGTCGTCGTCCGTTTGATCCGGGTTGCTCAAGGCCAAGCAGTTGTCGACGGCGTCGTCTACTTCGTCGCCGTCCGAATCGAGATCGCAGGCGTCGCCCCTGCCGTCATTGTCCGCATCCGCCTGGCTGGGGTTTGGTTCCAGGGGGCAGTTGTCCTGGCAATTTTCCGCATTGCCGCCGGTGCATAAATTGCTGCCGTCGCCCTGGTTGATGCCATCCCCATCCATGTCTCCATCGCAGACATCTCCTCGGCCGTCGCCGTCGATGTCGCTTTGATCCGCATTGCCGGTCCCCGGGCAGTTGTCCTCGGGGTCGGCGGTTCCGTCTCCATCCCGGTCCGAATCGCAGACGTCTCCCACGCCGTCGGCGTCCAGGTCGGACTGCTCCGAGTTGGGCCAATGGGGGCAGTTGTCGTCACAGTCGGAGGAGTTGCCGCCTGTGCAAGGATTGCCGCCGTCCCCCTGGTTGATCCCATCCCCGTCCAGATCCAAAGAGCAGGCGTCGCCGACGCCGTTGCCGTTCTCATCTGCTTGATCGACATTGGGCGTGAAGGGGCAGTTGTCTTGGCAATCCTCGGTTTGGCCCCCGCTGCATGGGTTTGATCCGTCGCCCTGCTCGATGGCGTCACCGTCGATATCCGAATCGCAGGCATCCCCGAACTCATCTCCATCCCGGTTGGACTGGGTCGGATTGTAGAGCCAGGGACAATTGTCCACCGCGTCATCCACGCCGTCGTCATCCGCATCCAAATCGCATTCATCGCCGAGGCCGTCGCCGTCAAAATCACCCTGGGAGGGGTTGGGGATCATGGGGCAGTTGTCTTGGCAGTTGAGGAACGCGCCGCCGCTACAGGGATTGTTGCCGTCTCCTTGCTCAACCCCATCACCGTCCATGTCCGGATCGCAGGCATCTCCCAGTTGGTCGTGATCCATGTCCGTCTGCCAGGGGTTGGCATCCACCGGACAGTTGTCGTCGCATGCCATGGTCTGTCCGTCGGCACAGGGATTGCCGCCATCGCCCTCCTCGACGAGGTCCCCGTCCGCATCCTCATCACAGGCGTCTCCCAGCGCATCCTGATCCAGATTCTCCTGGCCCGCGTTGGGCACCATCAGGCAGTTGTCTTGGTCGTTTTCAACCCCGTCGCCGTCCGCGTCAGGATCACAAACATCGCCCAGGCCATCAAAGTCGGCATCCGCCTGATCGGAGTTGGCCATGGCCGGGCAGTTGTCATGACAGCCTGATGACTGACCACCGGTGCAGGGATTGCTGCCCGAGCCCTGGGGGATGCCATCGCCGTCGTAGTCCAGGTCACAGACATCGCCCCAGTTGTCGTTGTCCATGTTGGCCTGATCGGCGTTGGAGGCCAAGGGGCAATTGTCATCGCAGTCGGCCGTCTGTCCGTCAGGGCAGGGGTTGCCGCCATTTCCCTGGGCGATGCCGTCGCCGTCGATGTCCGGATCGCAGACGTCCCCGACGCCATCGCTGTCCTGGTCCGCCTGGTCGGGATTGGGGTCCAGCGGGCAATTGTCGTGGCAGCCCGTGGTCTGCCCGCCGGTGCAGGGAGTGCTGCCGGTGTCGAGAAATCCATCTCCGTCGTCATCGGAGTCGCAGACATCACCTTGTCCGTCGTTGTCGATGTCGCTTTGGTCGGAGTTTTGATTGATGCTGCAGTTGTCGCAGACGTTGCCCACGCCGTCCTTGTCGGTGTCCTGCTGGGGAATGGGCTCATTGGGTCCGTTGGGAGCTGTTGGGCAGTTGTCGCAGGCATCGCCGAGGAGGTCACCATCGGCGTCTTCCTGTAGGGGATTGAAGGCATGGGCGCAGTTGTCATCGCAGTTGCTGCTCTGGCCCGGCGCACAGGGATTGTCCAAGACGCTGCCATCGCCGTTGCCGCAGATGTCGTCTTCATCCGGATCGTTGATTCGGTCATTCAGGCATTCGTCGCAATCGTCGCCAAGATAGTCGCCGTCTTCGTCGGCCTGGCCCACATTGATCACGTTGATGCAATTGTCCAGACAATTGCTGACCCCATCCCCGTCGTCGTCATCGGTGGCCGTGGGCGACATGGAATAGCGTACCGCTTCTTGATCGATCAGGACATTCTCGCTGTGACCCCAGAAGGCCCATTCAATACCGATGCGACTGTCGGCGTTGACGATTCCGGCCGTCATGGTGCTGTAATCCCAGTCTTCAGTGGGCCGGTCCAATTCAAGGTAATGAACCTCGATGTCGTTGCTGCCCTCGAAAAGTTTGATCTGCCAACTGGCGGTGGAGCTGGAGCGCCCGTAAAATGCGACGTTCAGGTATTCGAGGATGAAGCGCCTTTCCGGCTCGGTCCCCAGGGTTTGGTAGGAAACGGTTCCACCGGCGAGGGGGTTCAAGTCTTCCCAACTGGCGGCGATCATGTTGGGGAACCAGCCTCCAGGGATGTGATCCCCCTCGCAACAGCCGCTGTCTGTGAAATCTCCGAAATAGGCAAAACCGTTGGAGGAAAGGTTGATGAGGCTGAAGGTGTTCCCATAGAACAAGAAATCGAAGCCGATGGGCAGATCCATGGCCACATCGTCGTCGAGCAGAACCAAAACGTCGGCTCCGTTCAGTTCCTCAAAATCGAAGACGGGGACGGTGCTGGGTTCGGTGGGTTCGAAGGTGTCGGAGAACAAATAGCATCCGGTCCCATCCGCTCCGGTGACCGCCCAGGATTGGGACACGAACAAAACCATGATGCCGAAGACCAGGCACGGAAGATGAGATGCGTATCTCATGTCAATTTCTCCTCAATCCCGGTTCAAAACGGAGAGTCCAGAAAGTGGACGCTCTGGTTTTTTCTAAAGTAGATAAAGTCTTGCTCGTCCATTCGCGCGGTGTTGATGAAGGGCATCGCCAGATCCGTTTCGAAGCTGCCCAGAAAGAGCCCAAAGGGCGTGAACATGCTGTAAACACAGCTTCTGTCCGACGTATCCTCGGTAAAGACCTCACCCAAAACAAAGTTGTTTCCCGAGAGGGGAATCTCCATTCGTCCTCCCTGGTAGAGCGCGAAGGTATCATAGGGGCCCCAAAGCTCGCGCTGCTTCATGCTGGTGACCCCGGTCAGGATGAAGCTTCCATCGCTGTCGAAGAACTCGGCGTGCATGTACTCATCGTAACTCCGCCACTGAAAGACGAATTGTCCCAGATCGTTCATGCCCACGGCCGGTCCGCCCCCTGGTTCCATGTCGCTCAGCACGACATCGACATCTCGCAGGCCGGCATCCACCCAGTTGGCTGACGCGTCGAAGCGCCGGAAAGAAAAGTGGTCACTGCTGTGGGCGCAGGAAATGACGCCACCGCCGGAGGCCTGATTCAAGGCCAGGTGCCCGCGACTGGTTCCGCCGCAATTTTGTATCAGCTCCGAGCCGACGCGAACACCCAGCGGACCGAACAAAGCCAAGCGCATTCCTTCCACATGATTGCCCACCATGGCCGCTGCCCGGTTTTGGTCATCCATGGCGATAGCATAGCTGTACGATTCACTTGAAAGGAGCTCACGCGAATGATGAAAGAGTTGGCATTGGGGGCCAAGCCAGGAGCCCATGATCTTGTGCGTCGCCAGATCCCGCCAGGCTACCAGGGACAAGGTGCCGTTGCGCGACATGACCACCTGTGGACTTGCAACGCGCCCACGGGTAAGCGGGAAGCGGGCCCGCAAGAGGCTTTTGTCCGGCGCGTAGCAGGTGGCGAAGACCGTGCCGTTTTCCAGGCGAGCCGTGATCATGCGCCCGTCGGCAGCCACATCGAAGTCGTCAGCCGGTCCCAGGATGGGTTCGTCGGGGGCTTGCGGGTCTTGCAGTTGACAAAGCGGATCGCAACCATCGTTGGGCGCGTGGTTGCCGTCGTCGCAGGTTTCCAGGCCGGTGACCACGCCGTCGCCACAAGCCTCGATGTCACAGAATTCGTTGCAGCCGTCGAAAGAGAGAAGATTTCCGTCATCGCAGCCTTCGTGTGGATCCGGGCCGCCATTGCCGCAACCGCTTGGCGCGCAGCCGAGCCAGGAATCGAAATTCACAACATCCCGAACCACCCGATCTCCATCCAGCATATGCAGGACGCTGCCTGAGGAACGCAGGCTGGTGTTGAGATAATCCAGGCGGTCGCATCCCAGAAGCTGTCCTTCCTGGTCGACCCGATAGAGGGTGACCGGCGATTCGTTGTCGCGCAGGATGAAGTCGTTGCCCAGCAAGGCCACCTTCTGATGAAAGGCCTTGAATCCATTGACGGCGCTGCTGCTGGCAGGGCCAATGACACGATGCGCTCTGAGGCTGCCGTCGGCGTTCAGCAAATCCAGCTCATAGGTATAATCATATTGATTTTGCCATTCCACGGCGATGACGTCGTTGTCGTTGATGGCGATCTGGTGGGTCCAGTAGGCGGAAGAATTGTTGCCGCTGGTGTTGGCCAGTTCAGGCATGTTGCTGTCGGTGCCGTCCAGGAAATTGCCGCCAGCGTCGAATCGGCGATAGCGAATGGGCGCAGAGGCATAGAGCTGGCAAGTCACCACACCGCCGCTCCCATCGGGACGCAAGGCCACATGGAAGCCTGAACCGGAGGAGCACTGGTTGGCGTTGTTAACCAGGAGACCCTCCGGTCCAATCCTGTTGCCGGCGCTGTCGTAGAGGGTCAGAAAGGTATGAGAGTTGGTGCCGGCATTCTGCCAGAGCAGGGCGAAATTGCCGGAAGCGTCCATGGCGGTGTCGAAATAGAGATTGGGAGAAATAGGCGCTGGCCAGAAGATGGGAGTGGCTAAGATTTTTTGGCAGTCCGCGTCGTAAAGCTGGGACACAAAAATTCGAGTATTGGTATCGCCGGCCGTGTCACGCAGCACGAAACTCACCAGGCTTATGCCGGTATCCCGTGAAGAGAGCACCTGGGTTCCACCCGGCTCCACGCTGGCCACGGAAGCGCTAGACACATCGAATTCGATCGTTCGTGGGTTGCCATTCGGTAAGTAACAACGGCCCAAAACCCGATCGCTGGTCGTTTGCACCGTGAAGATACTGCCGTCGCCAGCCACGGCATAGTCAGCCAGATCTCCGGTTTGCACCGCACAGCCGGTGATGGGCAAATATTCGCAGCCACCCATGGCATTGCAGGCATCCTCGGTGCAGCGGTCTCCATCCTCACAGATCGTGATGGTGGAGGCCACGTTGCATTGTTGGCCGCTGTCGCAGGTGGGCTGCATGAAACTCAGTCCGTTGCAGTAAGTGTCTCCGCAGGAATCACCCTCGGGCAGCGCATCCGGAAAACAGGTTGCCAGGGTCTCGCTGCATAGGCCCTCGAAACAGTCGTCCGAGTATTGAGAGCAATCTCGGGGCCCTGTTTGACAAACACCGCCGGCGTCGCATTGCTCGTGCGTGCAGAACACCCCGTCGTTTTCGCAGTCCGTGCCTTCCGGCAGAAAGGCATAAACGCAGGTGGAATCCTGGCAGGCGTCGTTGGTGCAGAACAAGCCGTCGTCGCAATCGCTGTCGGCGGAGCATTGGAAGCAGTCGGCTACATCGTCCAGATCGGTCAAGCCGTCGCAGTCATTGTCCAGCCCGTCGGCACAGTTTGCGTTGCCAAAGGGCCCCTCCGCCCCGGGAATCGGCTGGGTCACATGAAGGCAGGTGTCGTTCTCCTCGTCGCAGCTATCCACCGTGCAGGGATCCGAGTCGGCGCAGTCCTGGGTCTGTCCTGGGTCGCAGAGGCCGCTCTGACAGGAGTCGCCCTCGGTGCAATAGTCCCCGTCTTCGCAGGGGGTGCCGTTTTCGAAGGGTACCCCCTGGCATTCGCCGCTGGCTTGTTCGCATACACCCAGGTTGCAAGCATCATCGAGGTGGCTGCAGTCCTGTAGGGTGGAGGCACAAACGCCGGCCTCGCAGTGGTCGTTGATGGTGCAGGCGCGCTCATCATCACACCACTGTCCGTCCGGCAAGGGCTGGTTGACGCAAATCGACTCCTCGCAGCTGTCCGTGGTGCAAGGATTGTGGTCATCGCAAGTGAGGTCACTGGTGCAGTCAAAGCAATTGCCGTCGTCCAGATCGCTTACCCCATCACAGTCGTCGTCCAGACCATTGGAACAGGACGCATCCCCGGGGGGGCCTTCCGCCCCCGGGTTGGGCTGGTCGACGTGGTCGCATTCTCGTTCTAGTTCAAGGCAGAGGTCCAAGGTGCAGGGGTCGCCGTCGTCGCAGTCTCGTTCTTGGAAATCCACGCAACTTCCGCCCAGGCAGGCGTCGCCGGTGGTGCAGAAAAAACCGTCTTCGCAAGAAGTGCCATTCGCCCTGGGTAGTGCCTGGCAGGATCCGTCCAGGTTGCAGGTGCCGATCATGCAGGCCGAATCCAAATGGCTGCAGTCTTTGGTTTGGCCCTCGCAGACGCCCATGACGCAGATGGAATCCACCGTGCAGGGATCTCCATCCTCTTGATCACAGCTTGTGCCTTCTTTGTTTATGGTGCTGTGGGAACAGAAGCCCGAGATGCATTGATCGATGGTGCAGAAGTTGCCGTTGTCGCATTCTTCGTCTTCGATGCATTCGTCGGTCAAGCCGTCGCAGTCGTCGTCGGTTCCATTGAGCGGTTGCTCGCCATCGGGATGGGGTCGGCACAACCAGTCCAGGGTGATGCGCACCTCGACGTGGGCATCGTCACGCACCCGCCCGGCGGCGCAACCCCTGAGCAGGGTCGCGTCATCTTGCATGCCTCGCACCCAGAACAGGTAGTTGCCCGCGGGGACCTGGGTCAGGGTGTTGCTGCTCATGGGCGGATAGTCGATGGTTTGGCCAGATCGCTCCAACAGCATGTTCGGGTCCACATCTCCGTCCAGTAGCTCCTGGCAGGTCCGCCCGCTTGTTTCTAGGGCTTGCACTGAGACCTGATTCACCGATTCCCGGGCATAGTCATCGGGAAAAGAGATGGACAGGGAGTAGCTTCCTTCTTGGCTGCAGGCGACAGCCACCAAGAGAAAGCCCGAAAGGAGGACAGAGCTGAGCAGGGTCAATGAACGGGATGGTTGGGCCATTCTGACGTTCCTCTCTTCGTGAGGAGTCTGAGTGTGCTAATTTTTAGAATTATCTCATAGAATCAGGCAGTACCGCAAGGTGTCAGGGATCTGTGTGGTTTTGTTTCGGGGTGGTTCGGTGTTGCTAATAAAGATTGAATCTTTTTGATACTGTTTTGCCGGGGGGGATTTGGATGGTCAGGATGCGGTCGATGCCTGCTTCCTTGTTGATGGCTTTTAGTTTGATTTGGCCTGAGGGTAGCTTGACGTCAAATAGGGGGGTCTGCCCGAGTTTTTTGCCCTTGTAGTAGATCTCGGTCCAGGGGCTGGTCATCAAGCGCAGCTTGCCTGGGGGACCCACTTTGACCACTTTGACGTCTTTGGGTTTGACGTCTTTGGGTTTTACATCCTTGGGTTTTACATCCTTGGGTTTGACCACCCGCTTGCGCCGCAGCTTGCGTCGTTGTTTTGTTCGGCGTTTTCTCTTCTTTTTCTTTTTCTTTTTCTTGCCGTTGGGGTTCAGCGAGGCCACCCGGGTTTGATCGCCACCGTCGGGTTGCCCCCCGTCGGTCTTTGCCAGGCCTGCGTCGACGCCCGCATCCAGTGGGCCGGTGGCCACGAGGACCGCGCCGGCGTCGGCTTTGGAATCCACGATATTCCGGGGGAAGAGCTTGTCCCAAAAAAAGCCGGTGCCCACGCCCATGGCGATCAGGGGCAACAAAACGAGGAGCCACGTCAGCGCGGAGCGTCTGGGGGCCGGGTTGGATATCGCGGGCTGTTCGCCGGTGGCCAGGCCGATGGGCGAGGTGCGCGGGAAAGAATGCTCCGTGTCGGACAGGTACTGACTGATGTCGCCGAAGAGGTATTCGTCCAAATCTTTGGAGTCGTCCTTGGCGCCTTCGACGAGCTTGCGTTTGGTCTTGATGCGCTCGACGAAGAGTTTTTGCATGAACTCGCCGATGGCCACCGTGTCGCCGGCTTCTTTGACAGATTTCAGATAGCTGGCCAGGTCGGCTCGCAGGGCGGCAGCGGACTCGTAGCGGTCTTCTTTTTTGCGCTGCAATGCCTTGGCGGTGATGCGCACCAACTCCGCCGGGACGAGGGGGTTGACGCTGGCCGGCGAGGGCGCATCCTGCTCGGTGATGGCCTTGAGCAGGTTCAGATCACTGTCCTGGTTGTAAAGTTTGTGGCCGCACAGCAGCTCCCAGAGCACCACCCCCAGGGCGAAAACGTCGCTGCGTCCGTCCAGATCCGAGGTCAGAATTTGTTCCGGTGACATGTAGGCGTACTTGCCCTTGAGCATGCCCGTGCGGGTTTTGGTGATGCGCTGGCTGGACTTGGCGATGCCGAAGTCGACGACTTTGACGCCGCCGTCGTAGAGCACGAAGAGGTTCTGCGGGCTGATGTCCCGGTGGACGATGTTCATGGGCTTGCCGTCGGGACCGATCAGGGTATGAGCGTGCTGCAGGCCTTCGGCGGCTTGCATGATCATGCCCGCCGCCAGTTGAGGCGGAATGGATTTCTTCTTGTTCCGGCAGGACTTAATGATCGTGGACATGCTCTCGCCCGACAGATACTCCATGGCGATGAAGAGCTGGCCGTCGATGCGCCCCAGGTCAAAGACGTGGACTACATTGGGGTGACTGAGCATGGCCGCGATGCGGGCTTCGTCAAAAAACATGCGTACGAAACGTTCTTCTCTCACCAGGCTGGGCAAGATGCGCTTAACTACGATGAGTTTTTCAAAGCCGGCCAGGCTTTTCTGGGAGGCCAAGTAAATTTCGGCCATTCCGCCGGTGGCCAGGCGGGCGATGAGCTGGTATTTGCCGAATTGCTGACTGCCTTTGGCGGTTTTTTCAGCTTGTTCCGTGGTGTCTTTTTCGCCTTCTTCCGTCATGTTGCTCCCGAGTACTGGTCGGGTAGCTCAAGTACTCCGTCTACCTGATGATGATAGGCGTGGTTTAGGGGACTGTCAAACTCTTGTCCGCTGGAATTACTGGAAATCTATGGTGAAGTCATGGGGGCCGGTGGAGGCACCGGTGGTGGTCAGCACAAGGGCGGTGGCCGTTCCGGCGGCCACCACACCGCCCACGATGGTCCAGACCCACCATTTTTCGTACCAGGAAGCGGGTTTGGGTCCTTCCGAGACAAGGGGGCGAGCCATGACGTCGATGACCAGAGGGTGCAGCTCGTCGCCGAAGCGGCGCAGCTGGGCCTTGTTTTCGTCTTCCACCACGGCGTACCAGGAAACAGGCTCTTTGTCCGCGGATCCCTGCCAGAGGGGGGCGGGAATGCTCAGGCGGTACTCTCCTTTTCCGACCAGTTCAGCGCTGGCCAAGGAGTACTTGCCCGAAGATCGGCGGTAGTAGATGATCAGCTTTCGTGCCATGCCCAGGCTGTCGGTTTTGACCTGGGAAGTGAAGATCAAGGGCTTGCCCACCACCGCGGTGGGAGGCGGGAGGATGCCCATGTCGAAACGTGGGGGGTTTTGTGTGGCCAGCTTCATGAAAGGACCCCGCACTCGTGGGGCCACGTCGGAGCCAAGCCGAAAAGAGGGCCTTAGTGCAAGAATCACGGCGAAGGATTTCTTGGCGTCGTCATAGCGGCCCAGGGAACCCTGGATGAGTCCCCGAAGATGGTGGATGCGGACCAGTTGTTCCGAGCTGTTCCCTGGGTTGGCCAGGGCCTGGTCCAGCAGGTCGGCAGCCGCTTCAAAGTCCAGGCCAGCATAAAGGCTGGCCGCTTTGTCGATGAGGGCTGCCGTGGGTTCCGCTGCTTGGACCGACAGGCTCAAGAGTGTCGGCAGGACAAGGCAGAGGACAAAAAGACTTCTTCTCTTCATGATTCCTCCCTGTGTACCAGACCTTTCATTATACACGTTTGTCGAAACTTGGCCAAGCTGATCATCCATTCAATCAGTAGGAGATCCTGTTCATGGTGGCGCCGTCGGTGCCGCAGAGCAATTGGTAGAGCGCGCCGTCGGCCCCGATTCGGTAGGGGCGGAATTGCTCTTCGGGGCTTGTTCGAACCGGCAGGTTCAGGCGGGCGAGCTCACGGCCGGCCCTATCCAGTACGGCTATCTGTTCGCCCAGGTCGCCGGGTTTGAAAGGGGGTCTGGCACCCAGGCGCATGAGTTGGACCGCCAGGTAAACGCGGCCGAAGGTGTCGGACTGCAGGGCGACAATTTGCATCACCGCCATGGGGAAAGCCAATTCGGCAAGCAAGATCGGCGGGCTTTGGGGCTGGGAGGCCGGCCTGATGTGGACGGCCACCCGGTCGACAGCGCTCCGAGCCGCCATCAGCAAATGCTGGCCGTCGGCGGAGAAGCGGCCCGGCAACATGGGGCGCTGGCTGTCGGGATTGCCATCGGCATCGGCCACCCGTACCTGATGCTGGTGCTCGACCTCGACCCACAAACCGTCTTCCTTGGCAAACAGCCCGGTGGTGCCGCCGCCCTCGGGGATGTTGGTGCCTTCCAGGGGGACCTGGCCCAACTCCGTGCCGTCTGGGCCGTAAATGCTCAAGCCTTTTTGCTTGAGCCGATCCATGACGACCACGTCGCCCTTGGCCGAGAGTTCCAAATCCTGGAATGTGTCCGAGGGCAGATCCAGACTGGCCACTCGCTTGCCGTTTTCGAAAATCTGCACCCGCTTGTTGACCTGATCCAGGATATAAAGGCGACCCTGATCGTCGATCGTGAAGGCCATGGGGCCCTCAGGGGCACCTTCTTCCGGGATGCGGTGACCCAGTTGATCCGGTCCGTCGCCCCAACTCGCCTTCAAGACGACTTCGATCTTGGCTTTGTTTTGTTCCGATGCCGGTTCTTGCGGCGAGACCGCTTGCTCCGGCTTGGCGAGCTTATGGGTTTTTGCCTGCTGTTTTTCCGTGATTTCGTTCGGGGTGTCGACCGAATTGTCTGGCAGCTCTGATGGGGGAGGGGTGTCGATGACCAGCCAGAGGGCCAGGCCGAGTAGCAATATCAGGCCGGACAGGGTCAGCAAGACCAGATTTCTCTTGTTCATGCCTCGGCCTCCAATTCAGCCAGGGCCCGATTGATGGCTTCATGCTGGGCCTGGTATTTCTCAAGTCGTTGACGCTGCGCATCCACCACCGTGGCCGGGGCCTTGGCGGTGAATCTTTCGTTGGAGAGCTTTTTCTCGCAGATGTTGACTTCCTTCGCCACGCGAGCCAATTCCGTCTCCAGGCGGTCCTTTTCTTCCGTGGGGTCCACCATATCATGAATGAAAATTTGCAGCTGACCGACCACCCGGGACGCTGATCCCTTGGGTGCCGTAGCCTCTGGATCCACGATCAGTTCACTGACGTTGGCCAAATGTTGGACCACGTGAGCCTGGGCCCGGATCTCATCGGCTTGTTCGACCGGGGGTCTCAAGGTGACTTTCAGGGCTTGAGCCGGGGACATGCCTTTCGAGGCGCGGGCGTCCCGGATGCCGCTGGTGGTGGCTTGCAGATTGGCGAAGGTGGCCAAAAGCCCCGGGTCGTCGAGCGCTTCTTCGGGCCTGGGCCAGGGGGCCTTGATGAGTAGTTTGGCCTCGTCTCCGTCCCAGAGTCCCGGCAAGCCTCTTTGGGGTGCCTGTTCGCAGAGGCGATCGTAGAGGTACTCGGTGATGAAGGGAACAAAAGGCTGCAGGAGTCTGAGGGTTTGATCCAGGGCGAGGGCCAGCACTTGTTGGGCCACGGCCGCGCTTTTGGGGTCGTCGCCGGTCAGGCGGGGCTTGACCAATTCCAAATACCAGTCGCAAAGCTCGCCCCACATGAAGTCGCGGGCCGAGCCCAGGGCGGCCGAGGGGTTGTAGTCGGAGAGGCCGCGGTCCACCGCGCGGATGGCCCGGTTCAGGGCCGCCAGGATCCAGCGGTCTTCGACCTGCAGATCGTCGATCGTCAGTTTTTCATGCGGCACCTCGGCCAGATGGCCCAAGGCAAATCGCGCGGTGTTCCAAAGCTTGTTGCAGAACTTGCGGCCGTCGACGAAGCGCTCGCTGATGAGCTTGGCCGCCGGCACGTCGGGCATGGTGCCCAAGACGTCGAATTCGGCCTGGCATTCGGCGCAAAGGAAAGTGAATTTGGTTTTCCCGTGCTTGATGGCGGCCAGGTCGTTGTGATGCTCGCAAGCCGGGCAAATGGCGGTCACGGGCAGGCGGATGTCCTGGTTGCCTGTCTGCATGTCGCAAAGCACGTAGCGCATGGCGTCGGTGCCGTAGGTCTCGATGATGTCCACCGGGTCGATGCCGTTGCCCTTGGACTTGCTCATGCGCTCGCCCTTGCCGTCCAAAATGTTGGCGTGGATGAACACGTCGGTGAAGGGGATGTCACCCAGGTTGTAAAGTCCGCTCAAGACCATGCGAGCCACCCACAGGGTGATGATGTCTCGGGCGGTGACCAGGCAGGAACCCGGATAGTAGGCTTGCAGGCAATCCATGCCTGCTTCGCCCGCGCCCATGCTCGCGCCGCCTTCCGTATCCGCCGTGGCCGGGTGGGGCCAGCCCAGGGTGGAATGGGGCCAGAGGGCCGAGGAGAACCAGGTATCCAAGACGTCCGGATCTCGTTCGTATCCCCGGGCCTCGACGGCCTTGAGCAGGGACGCTTCGTCGTCCACTTCAGGCAAGGACGACAGGCCCTCCGTCAAGGGAAAGGAGAGACCGTCTTCCTTTCGCACCACGCGCGCCACTGCATTTTCTGTTGCTGCATTTTCTGTTTTTGGGCCGCTGAGTGTTTTGAGCAGCGCGGCGCTTGCGTCCGCCAACTCGCCGCGGGTGAGTTTTTTGGACCAGACGGGGATCTGGTGACCCCACCAGAGTTGCCGGCTGATGGGCCA
>JAFCZJ010000121.1 GCA_019314375.1 Deltaproteobacteria bacterium
GATGACACAAGAGGTCTCGCCGCTCGCCAGATTGATCACAACAAGTTTTCCACCCGCGGAGGCAGCGATGATCGTCTTTGCATCGCGGCCGAAAACAAGCGCGTAGATAGCCTGTTCAAGGGGCTTAAACTCGTGAATCTGAAGGCCATCGTCCAGCGACCAGATCCTGATCTCGCCATTTCCGCCAGCGGCACCCAGGCGCGCGCCATCCCCCAGGGCCACGGACGAAAAGACCCCACTCGACTTCGGCAAAAGACGCGAACGGTCAGCATCTTCCAAATCGACAAGCCAAACCTCATCGCCCGTGGCGACCAGGACGCGTTTGTGCGCGGCGTCCACCGTGGCCGACTTGACTTGTCTTTTTAACTCAAAAAAGTGAGCTTCCCTTTTCCATTTCCCCTGCTGCCTTGTATAGCGCAGCAAATACCTCTCTCCCTCCCAGCCATGGCCGGCGGCAAAAATAAGCTCGCCATCGTCTAAGTAGCTGACAGCGTCGGTGCCGTAAGAATGACCATCGATGCGCTGTATTAAGTTCTCATCACGCGCGCTGTCTGCCGCTACGTCGACAAGTCCCGCAAACAAAATACCGGCAACGGCGAACAGGGGCAAACCCCAAGCAACGATTCGCAGCACGACCCAGGGCCGCCCGACCAAGCGTCCTGAAAGATGCGGAAAAGCGATGATGAGTCCGGTCACCGCCATCACCGGCGGCAAGGACATCCAAACTTCCCCCGAGAACCCATCGGTCATCCAGGAGCCCACCGAAGAGACCAAAAGCACAAAGCCACAGGAAATCAAAACCGTCAGGGCCGCGGCACGCACAGCTCTCCGCGGGGCCTCGCTCGGCTCGACGACGGTCAGCACAATCATCAAGATAAACGCCAGGCCACCTATAACCACCGGCGTACCGAAGATCAGCAGCAAAAAGAGCAGCGCCCCAACACCGCCCTGGTTGCTCGCCCAGGCAGCGGCGGGCGCGAGAAACAGAAGACCACCCAGCAGCAAGCCGGGCACAAAACGATAAGGAGAAATATGCATGCTAGCGAGTCTCCCAAAAGAGACTCGGGAAGGCAACCCACCACCAGATCCCACGCACCCCAGCCCAGGCTCCACGCACCCCAGCCCAGGCTCCACGCACCCCAGCCCAGGCTCCACGCACCCCAGCCCAGGCTCCACGCACCCCAGCCCAGGGCGATGCCCCGGGCTTTCATATTGCGCCCCGTTGGGGCTTGCTAATCGAGACCCCTCTTTTCGAAAAGCCCCCCAGGGTGCTTAACTTCTATTGGAGTCCCGCCTCGATCTTCGCCCTCAAAAGCCCTGAAGGGGCGGCATAATATAGCCCAGGGCATCGCCCTGGGTTGGGGTGAAGAGATATTATTTCTTGGCGGGTTTTTGTGCGCCGACGCCTGTGACGGCACCGAAGAGCTTGATTGCTTCTTTCCAGGGGTAGCGATTGGCGTACATGCTGACCTTGGTCTTGAGCTTGCCTTGCTTGTTGAGGCCGTAAAGCGAACGCATCTGGTTGGCGGGGCTGTCGGGATTGTAGTCAGCTTTTTCGCTATAGCGCGCCGCCAAAAAGCCGGCCAAGTATTTCTTGTCCAAAATCAGGGTCTTGGGGATCTCGAACTTGTTGCCGGTTACGCTTGCGTATTCCAGATCGTCGAACTGATCAGGGGTCAGGTTGAGCGTGGTGTTGCTTTCCGGCACGAAGTGCAAAGCGGATTGCTTGTTGGCGAAGAAAACATTGTTGTCGAGCTTGATCCACTCAACCGGGGTGAATCGGCTGTGATCCACGCCGCTCAATATCGAAGCGCCGATGATGTTGTGGTGGACGTTGTACTCGGCCTGGGTCATCATTCGCGTGCCGTAGCCCATGTCCAAAAAGTCCTTTAAGCGACTCCAGGTGAACAAGATGGTGTTGTTGCCGTATTCCACCTGGCCGCATTTGCTCTGGGCCTTTGGCTTGCCCTGGGGGCGCGGGCAGGTGCCGAAAACCTCGATGGCGGCCATCCGGTTTGAGACAAATACGTTGTTGGTGACTTTGACGTAACCCTTCCGGAAAGCCGCCTGCACACCGAAGCTTGCACAATTGGCGAAAACGTTGTTGCTGATTGTGATGTCGCCGCCCTTGGAGCCCGAGCGAAATGAGACACAGGGCTCGGTCACCGTGGCCTTTTGGCCGGGCTCTTTGGCCGGGGGCAACAACAACATCCCGGTCTCGAGGCCTTCGGGTTTGCCCTTCTTGGTGGAATAAGCATTGCGCATGCCCATGTCGAAGACAAAACCGTCGATCACGACGCCCTGGGTCTTGGAGCCGCTCTTCCATTGAAATAGGGCTTTTCTGGATTTTGCGCCGCTTTTGTTGTCAGGCTGAAATACGGTCGGGTGGGCAATCGGGTCGCGGCTCGAGAAATCCGCGGTGTAGCCGCCATAGAGCTTGACCGGCACCTTAAACTCTACATAGCCGATATTGAAAGTGCCCGAGTAAACACCCTCAGCCACCAAAATGGTATCGCCGGCCTTGGCCTTCTTGACCGCCTTGTCTATGTTCTTCAGGGGCTTCTCTTTGCTGCCGTCGTTTTTGTTCTTGCCCGTGGTCTTGGATACATGCCAAGTCTTGGCAGCAAGCACAGGTGAAGCAAAGAGCAAAGCGGCTGTGACAAAACAAATACTACGCAAAATCATCATGTTGGTGTCCTCCATGGACTTCATCGGATTTGTGTTGTCTCTTTATAATGAGAGAGACAGGGCCAAGCAAGCGAAAAGCACGACCTAAATGTCAAACTTTGGCGATGGGACCAACTGTGCTAAACTGCCCAAAAAGGGGCAAAAGGGCATGATCGACAAACGCATTCTGCTTGTGGACCCAATTTCCCGACGACTGAAAGAAGCAGCCAAGGGCCTGAAGAAACTCCGGGCCATTCCCCTGATGGCCAAAGACGGCAATGAGGCTTTGCACCTTCTCGAAACCGAAGATCCGGATTTGATCCTATGCGACTCATCCGTACGAGGCCACAGCTCATTGGAGCTCTGCGACTACGTACATGAATTCGTCCACGCCGTGCCCTTCGTGCTGCTTGTGGACAAAAAACCTGGCGTGGATCCCGAGAAGCTTCGAGTTGAAAGTGGCGCCGATGCCGTGCTGACCCGACCGGTCAATGCGGATCAACTCATCAACTTGACCCAGCTGCTCAACCGCATCGCCGAGCTCAAAAACCGCTTGAAGCACTTGGAAGATGAAAACAAATCCCTGCGCGAGGGCATGCGACAGAAGAACATGATCGATCCCAGCACGGGCTTTTATCGCTTCGTCCTCTTCCGTGAAGTCATCGTTCTCGAGGTCAAAAAAGCCAAGCGCTACGAATACCCTCTGAGCATCCTCTTGATGGCCTTCGACAACTTCCAACAGGTTTCGGGTTATTTGACCATGGTCCAGCGCAAGGCCATGTACAGCCTCAGTCACCGTGCGGTCACCGCCGTCATCCGGGACATCGACATCCCCTTGCTTTTTGCCGAAGAAAAAATCCTTATCGTCTTGCCCCACACCGCTTTAGACGGCGCGGCCATCGTGGCCGACCGCATTCGCGATCAGATCGTCGGCTTCGAGCCGCCCAAAAGCCTCGCCAATTTGAAGCTCAGCGTATCGATCTCGGTGGCCTCTACCGAAAACGAGGAATCGCCTACCTTCGGCAGCATGATCAAGGCGGCCATGCGGGCCCTCAAAGAAGCCGAAATCAAAGGCGGAGACGTGGTCCTGGTCTGCAGACCGTCTCAATCGGCGGATGACAAGAAAAACAAACAGGACTCAGACAACGAGCCCGGAGGCAAGCTAGGCCCCAGGACTTATTTTGTCTGATTGGTCTTGCCCCACTGGCGCTTGCGCTCAATGAGGGCTTCGATGTGGCCGAAGGCCTCGGGTGCCTCCACGCCTTTTTCCTTCAGCTCTTTCAGGGTCATCTTCAAGAGTTCAGCCTCTTCGGTGTTGTGCTGTCTCAAGTAGTTGATCATCTGGCTGAAGGTGTCGAAGAATTCCACCATTTCGTCACCCTTGCGAAGGGGCCTGGTCTGGGGCACCTGGCCCTCGGCAATCTGCCGAAGGTAGCGAGAAATGATATAAATAGGCCCGGCCACCCGGTGGGTCATGAAAATGCCCCAGATAAAAAGAGCCACGGCCATGAGCAAGACGAAGCCGATCAAGTAGATCATGGTCTGGTGGTCGAACTTGGACGCCTCGGCCATGAGTTTTTCGTCCATACCCAAGAGAGCGGTATTTTCAAAACTCAGACGAAGGACGAAGTAGCCCAAACCCAAAGAAATGAACACACCCACCGAAACGATGATCAGGGTCCACTTGAGCTGAAATCTACTGTCAATGAGGAAGGTACGACGTCGAACTCGTTGCTCTTGTTCGTTGACTTGATCAGGCGTTGCCGCCATGGTTCACCTCGTTTAAGAAAAGGAGGTTTTCAGCCCGGCTTGCCCGATGTAGACTGGGCGGCAACCGCGCCCTCGGCGCGCATTGTATGATGCAAGATATCGAGAAATCAAGTTTGATGGAATAATGGAAAGGATGAACGAATGAGAAAATTTGCTCCCTTAGCAATCGCCTTGTTGATGGCCCTGGGTCTGCCCTCCTGCGCAAGCACCCCCGAAAAGACGCCCGCCAAGATTCGCTCCAAGACGCCGCCGCCAGCTGATGGTCCGTCCCGCATTGAATTGGTGACCAAGCCCTTGGCCTTCCAGGATCAACAAGAGCCCTTCATGACGGAGAAGGTCTTTGAATTCGATCTGCCCCGACCGCCCCGCAGGGCCCGGCTCAAGCTGCGCTACAGCGGCGTGCCCGGCAACCAAAACCCGGACTACCTGCAGGGCAAGTTCAGACACAAGGTCGAATTGAACGACCGCTACTTGATGGATCTGAATACTTTCAGCGAGGGCGAAGAGCGCGTGGTGGAGTACACCAAGTGGATTTCGGTGGGCATGTTCCGTCGCCACAACAAAATCAAGTTCTCGGCGGGTCATAACGAAAACCGCGAGGCGCGACCCGATCATGATGAGTTCGAGTTGCGCCAGGCGGTGTTGGAATTCGATTGGTAGGGGCTGGCACCTAAGGGGTAGGACCACCGCCCATACCGGGACCACCGCCCATACACGGACCACCGCCCATGCCGGGATGACCGCCCATGCCATCGTGACCATAGCCACGAGAGCCCCTCTTTCCTCGGTGGTGCATCGCCCGCATGGCCTCCAGCTTCTCCCAAATCTCAGGACCCACGATGGCGCGGATGCCCAAGGCCAGACCCACTCGGTTCTTCTTCAGCTTGGTCTGCAAAGCGCCGATCTTGTCCAGCTTGGCGAATACCGCGGACTTGCCGGGCTTGTCCGCCGCCAACAACTGCTTGAGATCCAGACGTTCTTTCTGGACCAGGTGGCGCAGATCGATCTGCTCTTTGTCTGCTGCGAAATGCAGATCCTGAATTTTCTTAATCTGCGCGTCGGTGACACCCGCATTCTTCATCACTTGTTTCATCATGGCGGGGTTATGCCCCCGCATGCCTTTGCCTCGAGCACCGGGACGAGCCATCACCAAACTGGGCAGAGCCATCAAACTCACAGCCAGCATCACAGTTATCATCCGTTTCATAATTGCCACCTCTCCTGGTTCGAGCGCATCAAAAAGCGCGTTGTTTGCTGCCGACCTCACCCCAACAGAGCCCTGTTGCCCAGGATGGGTATACATCAATGTTCGTGGCGGACCTTGCGCGCTTTCTGCATGGTCTCAAGCTTCTTCCATTGTTCGAGGGTCATCAGGGCCCGGATGTCCAGCATCAGCCCGAGCCGGTTCTTCTTCTTCTCCACCTCAAGCATCTCCACGCGCTCGATCAGTGCGAAAAGGCCCTTCTTGTCGGGCTCGCTCGCTTCGAATGCTTGCTCCAACTCCAGTCGGGCCTGGTCGAGTTTATGGCGGATCTCAATCATCTCCCGCTCGGCGGAAAAATGAAGCTTTTCAATTTCATCCATCTGCGTGTCACTCAAGGCCAGTTGGATCAAAACTCTCTTCATCATGTGGTGAGGCCCGACGGCTTGAACCTGCCAGCCGATCAACAGGCAAGCCGCAAAACCAATCACCCAAGAAATCTTTCGCATGCTCATCACCTCATCTTCCCGCTATAGCCAGCGGTCCTCCAACACGTCCTGAAGTGCCTGGTAGCCCGTGGGCAAACAGGCATCCAAGTCCGTGTCCATGTCGTCATCCATCCAAGCGGCCAATCCATCCTGCCCTTCGGCCAGCAACAAGCCGCCCAGCACGGCCTCATCCTCGCTGTCGCCCGCCGCGATGGCATCCACGTCATCCATCAAGACCAAAAACCGCTCTCCAGCCAAGGCGTGATCGGACTGGCCGGAGAACATCAAAAAAGCCCCAGCCGCCACCAGGCAGACCAAAGCCGCAACCATCGCAGTCCAAACCAGGCGCAAAGAACGCGTCGGGCGAGCCTCGGCATGCCGCCTTACCGCCGCCATCAAGTGAGCCCCCGAATCCGCATTCAAGTCCTCAACCTGACGCAAACGCTGACCCATATTCTGCAACATGCCGTGGGCCTCGGCCAACTCACGACAAGCATCACAGTCATCCAGATGCCGGGTCTGCTCCGCGGACAAGGCTTCGTCGGAGGTCAAACAGGCCTGCAGGCTCTCGCAATATGAATTTTTCATGGCTCACCTTCCCATTTCATGTCCTTGGGCCAAGCCGCCCGAACTTGCTTCAAGGCCCGAACCAGATGGGTCTTCACCGTGCCCGGACCGATCTCCAAAACCTCGGCGATTTCCGCCACCGGCATGCCCTCGAAATAACGCATGACCAGGGTCGCTCTTTGCCGATCCGGCAGCTTTTCCATCGCTTTTTGTAAAACAAGCATCTGCTGCTGCGTGTCAGCTAAGGACTCCGGCAACCTGGCTCGCCCAAGTCCCAAACCCGGCGGTGGTGCCTCACTGCCTCTAAACCAACCGGCCACCTTGTTTTTGAGCTTACGCCGACGGAGTTTTTTCAAGCCTTCCCGGGTCACGATGCGCCAAACCCAGGTCTTCATGGAGCTTTCTCCACGAAAGGAAGACAAGGCCCGATAGGCATTGACCAAGGCATCCTGCAAGAGGTCGTCGGCCTCGTCCGGGTCTCCTAAAAGCCTTCGAGCCAGACGCAGCAGACTTGCGCCCTCGGCCACGACCAGGCGCTCGAAGTCTCGAAGCCGAGCCTCCGGGTCAGTCGTCACCGATGTCTCAGCGACCCGGGTCATGGTTTCTTGTGCTCCATCGCAGCCCACGTATTCTCTCCCACGTCGCCGAAGAAAGTCGATCCATAGACCCGCGAAGCGGCTGGGTGGAATACACTAGAAAATAACACCTTGAATTCAAAGGATTACTTGGATGCTTTCTCAGGAGTCTTCTTGGGGTCTTTCTTGGGGTCTTTCTTGGGGTCTTTCTTGGTGGCCTTCTTGGTGGCCTTCTTGGCGCCCTTCTTGGCGCCGGTCGGTTTGTAGCCGAACTCATGGGTGAGTTCGCGGACCACCTTTACGTAATGATGAGCAGGGTTGTAGCGCCAGATGGCCTTGTAGTTGGCCTGTCCTCGCTTGATGGTGGCCCCCATCTTCCAGCCCTTGCCCTTCAAGTAATTGGCGGCCGAAGCCAAAGCGTCGGGCCATTGGTCCAGGTTGATGCGGCCATCTCCATCCCAGTCCCGTCCATATCGCAAAATGCTCGAGGGCATAAATTGCACCAGGCCCACGGCCCCGGCGTAGGAACCCATCACCGACATGGGATCATCCTTGAATACCTTCAACAAAGCACGCAGTTCCTCGGTGGCCCAACGAGCTCGCCGCTTCATTCGCAGGGCCTGGGTGGCCAGGGCGTTGAGCACGAAAAAATCACCCGTATGGACGCCGAATCGGGTTTCGGTGGCGATGATGCCCGCCAGTACCTGCCGGTCCACCCGATACTTCTTTTCTACCAGGGCCAAGAGTTCCTTTTTTTCCTCCAGAAACTTCTTGCCCCCAGCCAGGACCTTGGGCTTGAGGAAGATGCCCCGATAGCGTTCATAGGTCATCACTTTTTCGGCGGGCCTTGCGAATTTTTCCAGCACCGTCTTGTTGATGGCCGCTCGCGGATCCCCGAAGGCGGTTCTCAGCAGATCCATCCCGACTTTCTTGGCGCGCAGCTTCCCCAAGAGTTCCCGCAAGGCCGCCCGCTCCTCGGCCTTGGCCAGGGTGAACAAACCAGCGCCTTGTCCCGCCCCCGGCGTAAACGAACCGTCCTTGACGATGGCGGGCATGGTGTAAGGAAAATCCAGCTTGGACAAACGACGCATGTCGGCGATGCCGCCTGCCTTGGGGTCCGGCTTGGCACCGCCCGGCTTGGTCTGCCAGGTGGCATGCAGTTGCCCATTCAGCAAAGCCCCGGTCAAAGGATCCAAACGAACCTGCAGCACCACCGACCGCCCCAAAGCCCCTCGCAAAGAGAATCGGCCATAGGTGCAAAAATTGCCCAGGCTGTATGCGATGAGCCGACCGCGGTAAACCTCCATGCCGCGCAAAACGTGGGGCCCATGCCCCAAAACCAGATCCGCCCCGGCGTCGACCACCGCATGGGTGAACTGGATCAAATGCCCGCGAGGCTCCCGACCCAGATACTCCATCTTGTCGGGCACCCGAACAGCCCGGTTGCCCTCGTCGCCGCCATGGAAGGACACGATGACCAGATCATGATCTGCGTCCAGCTTCTTGACCGCCTCGACGGCTGCCGGAATATCCAACAAATTGTACGAATGACCCGCCGTCGTGAAAGCCAGCAGGCCTATCTTCTTGCCGCGCACCTTCAAGCTGGCCACGTCCCCAACCGCCCCAGAGTGAGCAATGCCCGCCTTGTCCAAGGCAGCCACCGTGCTCTTGCGCCCGGCATCACCAAAATCCAAGGCATGGTTGTTGGCCAAGCTGAGCACGTGGAAACCTGCATCCTTCAAATGGGACACATAAGACGTAGGCGTTCGGAAAGCGTAACAATTACCGGACTTGCCGCACTTCTTGGTCTCCCCGGAGTCGGCCAGAGGACCCTCCAGATTGCCGAAGACCACGTCCCCTTTCAGCCAATGGGCCACCGGAGCCAGAAGGTTTTTTCCTCCATCAGCGGGCAGGTACTTTTCAGAAGGAAAAGCCGTGCCCATGTTGATGTCGCCCACCGCCGTCACCTGCAGAGGTTTTTCAGGGCTTTGGGCTTTGGCCAATTGTCCAGCACAGAAAAAAAACGGGATCGTCAGCAAAAAAATACGGGTATTCATTCACTCCCCTCGTCAAATGCGGCCTTCAAGGCGACCATGGGCTCAATGTCTCCATAGCGCCTGACGAGACGCCGATAGCGCTGTTCATCCAGACCGAAGGATTCTCGCAAGGCCTGCTCTTTTGCCTGCAAATCCAAGTCTTCCATGGTGGCCAGTTTTTCGACCAGTTCTTTCTGCAAAGACTTGTCTACTTCTTCAATAATGTCCAAATCCACCAGGTATTTTTCCCGGGTCAAAGCCAAATCCAGTCGTTCCAAAAAGGTGCTCTGCTCCATGATGGTCTCACGAAAACCATTCCGGATACGCTCCACTTCGTCATCCATCTTCAGGTCGGCGATGCGGACCCGAAGTTGATCAAAGGGAAGCTTCATCTTCTGGGCAGCCTTGACCAACGAACCCCGCTGCTTGCTCAGGTTCCGGCAGAGAATCTCCCCTTCCCGTTCTCGCAGGATTTCGCCAAGTTTGTGATAGTGGACAGCCCGCAGCACATCCTCTTCTTCCAGGGGCACGCCAGGCAAACCCTCAAAGTGCTCATTCAGGCGCTGGACCAAATCCGAGCGATCAAACTTGATTTGGTTGACATACCCGCTGATGACCTTGCGCCCCCGATCTTCATAGAGCATGGCAAAAACGCCCTTGGTGCCGCCCTCTCGCTTTCGTGAAGACGCGGGCCGCGGGGGGGGAGGCAAGGGCGGCATGCCGGTGCTTTCCACCTTGGTCTCAGTTTTGCGCTCCTTGTAACGCACCCGCTGGTAGTGCAATGAGCACATACCCCGACAACGAACAGGCCTGTCGCAGCCGGGCTCGGAACAGACGCCATCCTCTTCCTTAAAAACGGCCTTTTCTTCCTTGAAAACCGAGCTGACCTGCGAATTGCGGTAAATGACCGTGGGGCGGGACGGGTTACGCGAACGCTTGCGTCCCCGCAGGGGTGTGCTGGTGGAACTTGAGCGACTCGACTCAGAAGGCAAGGGCAGCCCAAAGGCCCGGGAGACTTCACTCAGGCTGGGTCTGGGAATCTCCTTGACCTGGGCTTGAGCCTTGACCTGGGCTTGAGCCTGGACCTGGGCTTGAGCCTGGGACTGAGGTTGAGCCTGGGACTGAGGTTGAGCCTGGGACTGAGGTTGAGCCTGGGACTGAGGTTGCGCCTGGGACTGAGGTTGCGCCTGGGGCTGGGTCTTGAGCGCTGCCACCTGGGCTTCAAGCTCTTCAATACGGCCCTGCAGGTTTTGCAGCAACTCAATCAGCCGTTGAAACAAACCGGCTTCCTCCACGCCCTTGGCCAAACCCGATGCGATCTTGTCTCCAAGCTGCACCACGAGCTGCTCAAACTTCGCTTCTTCCTGCTTCATATCACGCCCTGCCATTGTCATTGTACTCCTTGCCTCCGCCAAAAACGGCTCGCCATGACCAAAACCATTGCCCCCCGGAGGAACCCAAAACGCCCATCCAACGGCTTGAATAAATGTGTGGGTCTTGCCGAATCCGATTCGATCCGGCCTACTTCATGGTCTTGTTAACAGATCCAGAACAAGGGGTCAAGTCGGAAAACCAGCAAAACCTATTCCCACGGCCTCGTGCATGAATCAGACTGTAAACATTCCAAGGCCTGCATAATTCGATTCGCGGCCGCAGGCCCTACGGACATCGAGCGCTCATACTCAAAACGTGGATCAGCCCATTGCCGATCACTGAGCAAGTAGCCGAGTTCGTCCAGGGCCACGCCGATCACCATCCGCAAGTCACCTTTGAGGCGGGCTCGCAGGGCGCGGCCCAATTCAGGGCTGGGCTCTCCCGGTAAAAACAACATGCTCAACTCCCCCCAATCGAGCAACGCCATCTCGGTCTCAATTTGCTCCCCCGCGACAGGACGAGGATCCATCAAACCCAAACTCATGGCCAAGCGCAAAAGACCATCGGCCTGCAAGGGCAAAACCAAACGCATCGTTCGAAGGCGCAAGGGAGCCGGCGCGGGCTCTCGCAGGCCGGCGATGACAGCCCTCAGGGTGCCGGCAGCCAAACTGCCCCCCAGCTTCTCCCGAAAAGCCAAACGCTCTGCCTCATCGTCGCCGGGATCATTGGAAGGCTCGATCATGCCACCGGCCGGTCCAGTAAAGAACAGGGTCACGCCACCCAAAATCGCATCCAACTCTCGGTACAACACGCCTGGAAAATCCGCACTCAACCAACGGTTGGTGTCCTGCAAGCTTTCCGCGTGATTGGCGTAATGCACCACCGTGGCGATGGTCATGCCCGCCGAATCGCTTAGACGCATTAAGCGCACCGTGCGCTCCACGTCTCCGGGCTCACGCAGATTGACGGCCAAACCCTCGGGCATAAGAAAACGCCCCAGTCCCAGGCGAGCCGGTCTGGCACGCGCCACGGCCCGAATAACGGCCCTGGCCGCGGCTTTTTCTACCCGCTCCATGTAGGCTTCATCAATGCCGGAGCGCGTCGGCAGCAAACCGAAAAGCGCCGGCCCCCAGAAGCCCAGACTATCCGGACCCGCGTGGTTGTGGGTTGCTGCCACCAAAATGCGGAGGGCGTGACGCCGACTGATGCGCTGCCGAATACGCTTGATACGGGGGGCACTCAGGCCGATGAGGTCCAAGGACACAAGGGCCACCGCCTCCTCTCCGGTATCCAGATAAAGCGCCCGCACCCAAAGATCATCCAGTACTCCCTTGGCGTGCTTGTTGAACCCATGTCCGGCAATGAGCACACCAGGCCGCGGCGTGATTCGCACTTTGGCGGCTCCCGCCAAAAGCTCGGGCTCATCCAGGCGGGCTCGGGCCTGCCGAAAATCATCGAACCAATATCCGGCCGCGGGCTCAGGTACGTCGGGAAGTTGGGGCCTGGAGCCGGCACATCCGACGGCTGAAACAAGCACCAGAAAAATCCAAGCTCGAATCCACCCCCTCAGGCCTCGCATTTCTCTCAAGCCTCTCAATTCTTGGCCTCCTGAATCCCGGCACGGAGGGCCTCTACCAAACCCGTGTCCCGTAAACCCAAATCATCCAAGGCGAAAAGAACGGCACCCGCCACTGGCGGCAGGTCCAGAATCCGGGTTTTCAACCCTGGACAAACCTGCCTGAGATCATCGACAACCGTCTCGATCAACAAGGGGCTTGCGCCTTTCTGTAAAACCGAGCCCCCAAAAACCAAACGAAGTGTCTGCTCTCCTGAAAACAAGCTGCTCGCGATGACCGCGGCCGAACCAGCCAGGGAGTGGCCCGAATCGACGAGGATACGCTGCGCCTCCACGTCGCCTGATGCCGCCGCCTCGAAAACCAGGGGCGCCAAAAACCCCAGATTCAAGCGACCCTCCAGGTTGTCGAAAAACTCCAACTCGATGATGTCGTCTAAGCGATCCAGGCTCAGTTTCTCCATGATGCGCGCGGTCAAGACCGTCGCCGCGCCACGTCCATCCTGGCCCATGATCGCGGCCACCACCGCCTCTTGCCCGATCTGTGGCGCCGAGCCCCGATCGCCACTTAGTGGACCGAGTCCCCCAACCTGCAGGGTCTGTCCCTCTGCATTGCGACCGATGACGTTGGAGCCGGTGCCAGCCACCAATGCGATACCCACGCCATCTTCTGTTCCGGCGCGCAGCGCGATGAGGGAGTCATTGACCAGTCGGGAAGAAAGACCCGGCAGCAAGGGATCCAGAAAGCCGCGGATGAATTCAAAATCCCTGGGCCGGTCCGCACCCGACAGACCCAAACAGGCCGCTTCAAGTTGACTCGTTGCAATTCCAGCATTCCGGCAAGCCAGGTCCAAAGCGCGACGGATCTGCTTTTCGGCACCGGCCCGACCGCAGTCCTGATAGTTGGAGCTACCAGCCCGGCCCATACCCAAAACCCGCCCCTGGCTGTCTGCCACCAGGGCCAGGGTCTTGGTGCCGCCGCCATCCACACCGAGGACAAATCGCTCCGTCATGCCTTACACCCCGCTCAGGATTTCCGTCGCGATTGCAGCCACAAATCCACCGGCACACGCAAGCCCTCGGGTGGACTGTAAGGCAATTCGATTCGTCGACCTTCAGCCGCCGAGGCATAGCAAGCCAGCATGATTTCCAGCACGGCTCGACCGTCTTCCCCCGACTCCATGGGTTTTTCGCCACGACGTATGCAATCGATAAAATGCGCGTCTTCCTGGGGATAGCCGTTGGTATGCAACCACTCCACGTCCGGCCAGGTCCAGCCTTTGGCACCTGGTTTATACTCGCCGTAGCCGCCCAGGGAATGCACACGAAGCCCCTGACCCCGCAGCAAGTCGGCGTGAATCACGCCTTCCGTACCGAATACGCTGGTGATGGAGTCCATGCCACCGTGCAAGGCCCAGCTCGACTCCAAAAGCGCCGTCTGACCGCCTTCGAATTCCAAGATGACCACCACGTCGTCTTCCATCTCGGTCTTGTCGCCATGAAGCACCGTATCAGCAAAGCAAGTCACGGCTTTGACCTCGGGCTTACCCAAAAACCAGCGGGCGAACTCGATGGAATGACAACCCATGTCCATCAAAATGCCGCCGCCAGCCTCTGCGGGTTTCCAAAACCAGGGCGAATAGGGTCCGGCGTGTTTCTCCACCTGATTGACCCGATAGACCCGACCGATGGCACCCTCGTCGGTCAGTTCCTTGCTCTGCACATACTTGGGACAGAAACAAAGTTCCTCGGCGTAGCAAAGCAACACGCCCGCCTTTTGGCAGGCGGCCAACATGGCGTCGGCCTCGGTCAAACTCAAACAAAGCGGCTTCTCGACAATCAAATGTTTGCCGGCCTCGGCCGCCTGAATGGCCATCTCGGCATGCAAAAAGTTGGGCACGGCCAAAAGGACCGCGTCCATTTCCGCCTCTTTCAGCATGCGCCCATAATCCGTGAATCCGTCGGCAATCCGGTTCTTCTCACAAAAGGCCCGAGCCCGCTCGGCATCCTGGCCGCAGTGAGCCGACACCCGCGCCCCGGGCACCTGGGCAAAAGCATCACAATGCACCTGGCCGATAAAACCCGACCCCACCACGGCCACACGAATTTCTTTCATCAGTGACTCCTTAGGGCCCGTCAGCTCACCCTACGCTGGCACCCCGGTACGGGCCCTTATCCAAGCTCGTCGGCGTACTTCTGAATCTTGGTGATGGCCTCGGCGATGCGATCCATTTGCTCGTGGCCGGCCATGAACAAGGGATGATGCAACCACACGGCTTCTTTGTAAGCCGCCTTTTCCGCCACCGGGCAGTGGATGCTCTCCGGATCAATTCGCTCGCCGTACCGCTCCCTCAACGCCGGAAACTGTGCCGCCGTCACCGGGAAAAGAGAACTGCGATAAACAGGCTCGTAGAAATCCCCTTCGGCGGGCACGCCCTCAGCCGTCAAGGCCTCAACGAAACGATCCCGACTCAAGCCACCAAAAGCCTTCGGGTCATAGCGGAAGACGTATTGATAGCAAGCCATGTGCGTCACCTGCGCCAGGCGCTTCAGCGGCTGCACGCCCTCAATACTCTCCAACAGGCCACTCAAATACATGGCGTTGTCTTCTCTGACTTTACGCTCCGGCTCCATGGCACCCAGGCGCACTTGCAAAAGCGCCGCCTGAAATTCGCTGATGCGATAATTGCCGGAAAACACCAGGCCCTCGAAGTCGTCGTAACCCGGTTCCTTGCGGCCGCAGTTGACATGGCTGTGCAATCGCTGGGCCAGTTCGTCGTCGCTGGTCAAAATAATGCCGCCCTCGCCGGCGGTCATCAGCTTGGAGGACTGAAACGAAAAAGACCCAAAATGCCCATGGGAACCCACGCCCTTGTCTCGCCATTTTCCGCCGTGCATGTGCGCGCAATCTTCGATGAGCACGAGATCGTGTTTTTTCGCCAAGGCCGTAAAGGCGTCCAAATCAACCATGGCGCAGCCCAAATGCACCGGGATGATCGCCCGGGTGCGCGGCGTGATGGCCGCCTCCACCGCGGCAGCGTCCAAGCAATAAGTCTCGGGATCCACGTCGGCGAAGACCGGCACAGCGTTGACCGCCACCGGGGCGCCCGCGGTTGCTATCCAGGTATAGGGCGTGACGATGACCTCGTCGCCGGCCTTGATGCCCGCCGCCCGCAAGGCCACTTCAAGGGTCACCGTGCCGTTGGAAGCACAAATGCCGTACTTGGCGTCATGCGCCGCGGCAAAGGCCTCGGCGAAGGCCCGAGCGCGCTGATTGGGCTCGGGAAAGCCCCCCCAGTTACGCGATTCCAAGACCTCGATCAGCGCCTGTTTGTCCTCTTCGGTGTAAACAGGCCAGGCCGGCCAAAAATCGTCGAAGGTTTTGGGACCACC
>JAFCZJ010000244.1 GCA_019314375.1 Deltaproteobacteria bacterium
AGACACCACGCTCATGAGCTTGATGAGAATGTTCAGCGAGGGACCGGCCGTGTCCTTGAATGGATCGCCGACGGTGTCGCCAACAACCGCAGCATTGTGCGCGGGTGAGCCCTTGCCACCGTGGGAGCCGCCTTCGATGTGCTTTTTGGCGTTGTCCCAGGCACCACCGGCGTTGGACATGAACAGGGCCATGACCACGCCGCAGACGGTCACGCCCGCCAGCAAGCCGCCCAGAGCCTTGATGCTCAGGAAGCCGACGAGCACGGGCACCAACACGGCCAGGAGGCCGGGGACGATCATTTCGCGGATGGCCGCGGTGGTGGAGATATCCACGCACTTGGCGTAGTCGGCTTTTGCCTTGCCTTCCATCAGTCCTTCGATGTTCTTGAACTGATAGCGCACCTCTTCGATCATGGCCTGGGCCGCACGGCCGACGGCATTCATCGAGTATGAGCTGAACAGGAAAGGCATCATGCCGCCGATGAACAAGCCGCCCATGACAACCGGATCGGAGATGTTGAGCTCAAGGGGTTGACCCGTGATCATCTGCACAGTGGTGCGGAAGGCCGCGAACAAGGCCAAAGCCGTCATGGCCGCCGAGCCGATGGCGAAGCCCTTGCCGATGGCCGCGGTGGTGTTGCCGACCGCGTCCAATTTGTCGGTGCGTTCCCGGACTTCGGGCGGTAGTTTGCTCATTTCGGCGATGCCGCCGGCGTTGTCGGCCACGGGTCCGTAAGCGTCCACGGCAAGCTGAATGCCTGTGGTCGAGAGCATGCCCAGGGCGCCGATGGCGATGCCGTAGAGTCCCGCGAACTGGTAGGCCAAGATGATGGCCACGCTGAGCACGAGGACGGGCCATGCCGTGGAGTACATGCCCACGGCCAGACCCTTGATGATGTTGGTGGCGGCGCCGGTCTGTGATGCGTCGGCGATGGAGTTGGTGGGGCCGCGGTTCTCGGCCGTGTAGTGCTCGGTGATCAGACCGATGAGGACGCCGGCGGCCAGGCCCACCACGGTGGCCACTGCGATGCCCCACCAGGTGTAAGTACGGCCTTCGGCCTGCCACGTTTCGGGCAACATCCACCAGATGAGCCCCACGGTAGCCACGGCCGTCAGGCCGGCGGTCAAGAAGGTGCCCATGTTGAGCGCGGTTTGGGGGTTGCCGCCTTCCTTGGTGCGCACAAACCAGGTGCCGATGATGGACAGCACGATGCCCACGGCCGCGATCATCAACGGCAGCAAGAGAGCGTTGTACGCTTTGTCGGGGGCCACTTCTCCGATGCCCTGGATCCAGACCAGGCCCAGCACCATGGCACCGATGATGGAACCCACGTAGCTCTCAAACAAGTCGGCACCCATGCCGGCCACGTCGCCTACGTTGTCGCCCACGTTGTCGGCGATGGTTGCGGGGTTGCGAGGATCATCTTCAGGGATGCCTGCTTCAAGCTTGCCCACCAAGTCGGCGCCCACGTCAGCAGCTTTGGTGTAGATGCCGCCGCCCACTCTCGCGAAGAGCGCGATGGACGAAGCGCCCATGGAAAAACCGGTCAAGGTGGTGATGATGATGCCGGTATCCGAGCCCTGAAAGACCCAGAGGCTGCAAAATACCCACAAGAGCCCGCCCAAACCCAGAGCGGCCAGGCCCACCACACTCATGCCCATGACAGCGCCGCCGCCGAAAGCGATCTTCAAGGCGCCGTTCAGGCTGGTGCGAGCTGCCGCGGTGGTGCGGACGTTGGCGGCGGTGGCCACGCGCATGCCGATGAAGCCGGCCAATGCGGAACAGGACGCGCCGACGAAAAAGGAGATGCCGACCATCCAGCTGGCACCGTCCATCATGCCATAGGCCACACCCAGAAGAATGGCCACGAGGGTTACGAACATGAAAAGTACACGGTATTCACGTCCCAGAAAGGCCATGGCACCTTCTCGGATGTGGCCCGCGATTTCCTGCATGAGCTCCGTGCCCGCGTCGGCCTTGTTGATGGACCTTGTTTTGAAGGCTGCGTAGAGCAAGGCCAAGACCCCTGCGAGTGGTGCCGCCAGCAACAGGGCAATGAACAGGTTGTATTCCATTACGTCTCCTCTGTAGCCTGAGTGCCCAAGAGCGATCAGGCTAAGTTGATTGGCGAGTCAGTTTTTAAACTACGGGCCTGTTAAAGATCGAAGTTGGGAAGATTTCAACTGCTTTTCACATGTTAGTGGCATTTACGAATCGTTTGATTCGTTAGTGCCACGTTATACTGGCATAATCAGTGTTTATCAAAATGGGCAAAGAGGCAGGCCTGGCGGGGGGGGGGGTGGAAAACGAAATTTTGGATTGCCCTACGGGTTTTTCTGACTATATATAGTTGGACAGGAGAAACGCCATGAGCGAACAACACGAGTCAAAGACGCAGGGTCGGAGTTGGCTGGTTGCCTTTTTGGTCATTTCCGCGGTGGGCTTGGGGTCCTCGGTGGATCTCAGCATCCTGCATTGGCAGGTCCACAATGTGCCGGGTCATGTGAGTTTCTGCGCAATCAACGACACGATCAACTGTGATACGGTGGCCATGAGCAAGTACTCCCTGATTTTCGGGGTGCCCATTTCGGTCTGGGGTATCTTGTTTTATGGCCTGCTCATGGCCTTGGCCATCTGGGGTTTTCTGAGCAAGCGCTCGCCATGGCCTTGGCCTGTGTTGAGTTTGCTCAACGCGGCGTCTCTGGGCTTGAGCGTGTATTTGTTTTTACTGAGTAAAATCGTCATTCATTCCTATTGCATCATGTGCATCAGTCTCTATGCGGTGAACATGATCGCAGCCATCATTTGCTTGATTGGGCAGCGCAAGGTGGGTTTGCCCTTACGCGCAGGCTTGAGTTGGATCGGTCTGGCTGTGCTTTTGCCCAGTGTGGCCATGCCGTTTTTCTTCTCGGAATGTGCCCAGGAATCCTGGGGTTTGTTGGGCGGTATCATGGCCGTGGGCGGGATGCTCTTGCTGGGGGCCAATTTGGCGCGAGGTTTTTCGGCTCGTTTTGTTCCCTGGATGGAAGGCATAAAGCAAAGCTTGGGCGTTGTTTTTTCAAGACCCCTGGTGGGTGGGGCTCTGAGTCTTATTGCGGTTCTTTGCCTCGCGGCGACCCTGGTGGCCGTGCCGAGACTTTACGCCAAGGAACAGCATGACAAGGATGGACCCGGCGTGGGTACGGCATGCGAGGACCCTCAGGGGGGCCATGTCATCGCAGATGGAGTGGTGGACATAGGGCATGGTCTCACAAAAGAGGGGTGGCATTGGATTGGGGCGGAAAACCCGGAAGTGACCATTTTTGAATACTCTGACTACGAATGCCCTTTTTGCCGAAAAGCCCATGAAATTGTACGTGAGGTGGTTCGCGCTAACAAGGCCTGGGTCCGCTTGGTTCATGTGCAGATGCCTTTGGACCAAAAGTGTAACGATTCTTTGCCGAGGCCCTTCCACCGGCATGCCTGCGATGCGGCCATGGGGACCATCTGTGCTGCCGAGCAGCAAGCTTTCTGGGCGATGAACGATCGCATGTTTTTGAGGCGCGGTGGATTGGGTCCAGACGGGCTGACGGACTTGGCCGCTGAAATGGGTCTGGATGCGGAGCGATTTCGGGCTTGCATGCAGGGTGAATTGGCCCCTAAAGTGTTGGCAGAGAATTTGGCTGAGTGCAAGCGATTGAAATTGGTGCCGGCCACGCCCACTTTTCGGGTGGGCAAGCGGATGATTCGAGGACTGAAGGACCGGGCTTGGTGGAGCCGCGCCATCCGGCACTTTCGTCATTGAGCGACTTATCTGTTGGGTCGCTCAGGGGAGGGCAGCAAGCATGCCGACCATGGTGCTTGTCATTGACGACAATGAGATGAACCGCGAACTCCTGCTGACCATGCTGGATCGAATGGGGCTTGGCTGCGTGACCCGAGCCGATGGTCTCAGTGGGCTGCAGGCCCTGGATGAGCAAATTTTTGCCCTGGCGCTCGTGGATTTGAAATTGCCGGACATGGATGGTTTCGATGTGGTGAGGGCCATTCGCAAGCATGAGCAGAACGCGGGTGCTCGAGTGCTGCTCATCAGTGGCGCCCAGATGGTCGACGATCAGGTTAAGGATCTCTGCACGGGATGTGATGGCTACTTGGCCAAGCCCTTCACCTTTGACCAGCTGGCCGCCGCTGTGCGGGAACAGCTGGCTCAGCGGGTCGTCAAGGGCTGAAAATTACAGTTACTTCATTCTTGGTTTTATGGATTTGGTGCTTGGGTACCTTGTCGCCGTCGAAATCCAAGACAAAACGCGTGAACCCAGGTTGCTGACCGATTCGTATCTTGGTGATGAACGAGGCCTTGGATGGGACGCTGTGCCCTTTGCCGGCGTAGGCGGCTCCCTGGGCGTCGATGGCCAGACGGGGTGGAGACGCCAAGGTGAAGTGTTTGAAGGTGGTCGGGCCTGTGGTTTTGATAATGAAGCGCCAGCCGTTGGATGACTCCAGCAGGCTTGGTTGACCGACCTTCAGGCCCGTAGGGACTGGGTCCTTGGGCGCTAGCGTGTCTTTGACCACCGGTGCTGGTGTGTCTTTGACCACCGGTGCTGGTGTGTCTTTGACCACGGGCGCTGGCGTGTCTTTGACCACGGGTGCTGGCGTGTCTTTGACCACCGGTGCTGGTGTATTTTTGACCACCGGTGCTGGTGTATTTTTGACCACCGGTGCAGGCGTGTCTTTGACTGCCGGTGCAGGCGTGTCTTTGACTGCCGGCGCAGGCGTGTCTTTGACCGCGGCCGGGGGCGTGTCGACCACTTTCGGGGTTTGTCCTTTGCTGTCGATCTTGTCTTCGAAAGGTTTGATCCAAACCAGGGTCAGAAAGGTAACCACCGCTACGAGAACGACGAAGACGAAGAAGACCAGCATGCGGGTCTTGGTCGGGGGGGGAGTGGACAGGACCGCCATTTCGACCTCACCGGGCTGTGGGCTCTGAAGCACTTCAGGTTGAATTGCAGGCTTGGGTTCCGGCGATTCCGCAGCGGGGGTTTCTGCTGCGATTGCCGGGGTGATGGTTTCGGGAAGAAATTCTTCTTCTGCTTTCTCGGCAACGACTGCCTGAATCGGCAAGGCCATGCGCATGGATTGAGCTTCGGGCTTTTTAGGCTGGGCCGCCGACTTGGGTGCCTCGGCCGGCACCGGGGGCTCGGATGCCTCGACAGGCACCAAGGGTTTTGGCTCGGCTGGAGGCAAATTCAAGTTGGGTGGTTTTTCTGCAGTCGCCGGCTTCTGTGGGAGCTCCACGCCGACCGGGGCAGGCAAGGGTGCGTCGAGCGATGAAGGCAAGTCGCTTGCGAGGTTTAGGCCCAGTTCCTCCGCTTTGGGTTCAGGCGCCTGCCGGGGTTCCATCTTGAGCGATTGCGGAATGGATGGCGGCGGCGGCAGTGGAACGGTGTTGGTCTTGGGCGCTGTGGTGACTGCTTCCACCTTGGTTCTGTCTGGAGGCGGGGGAGGCAGGGGCGGTACATGGGGCTCCGGATGAGGCTGTGCTGGTGCCTGCGGAGGTAGTGCTGCTGGTGCCTGCGGAGGTAGTGCTGCTGGTGCCTGCGGAGGTAGTGCTGCTGGTGCCTGCGGAGGTAGT